>CANIBQ010000123.1 GCA_947465645.1 Acidobacteriota bacterium
CGACCTATACACAGACGCAGCTCAACGCCATCGCGCGCCGTCTGAACACGCGCCCGCGCAAAACGCTGGGCTACGAGACCCCGGCTGATAGACTGGCAACCTGCGTTGCGTCGACGGCTTGAACCCACCACTACGTACAAATGGAAAACGGTCTAGCAACCAGCTACCGAGCTACCCAGCCCGCCCAATTCACGATGACGCCCGCGGAAGGCGGACGGCTGCGGCCGGCCGGGACGATCATGACGACGCGATCGCTGCGGTGGGCGACGGAGTAGTCGCGCACGTCAGCGATGTCCACTGCTTCCCGGGGAGCGGTGAACTGGAGCGGGGTTGTCTCCGCAGTGCCGGCGAGATCGGCCCGCATCAACCGGCCGTTCCTGAGGAAGAAAAGCGAACGGCCGTCTGATCCCCACTCAGGTCGTGTTCCGCCCGCGCGTGAGACGCGCATGCGCGAGGCGTCAGCCGCTCCCGGTCTGCGCTCCACGTAGATGTCGCGTTGGCCTGCTTCATCAGAGACGTAGGCCAGCAGACGCCCATCCGGTGACCAGCGCGCGCCGGAGTCACTGAACCCGGTGCGGACGAGCGCCGCTGGCGTGCCGCCGGCGTCATTCACCGACCAGATGTCGAGGTCGCCCGCCCGGCCAGGCGCGTGAAAAAGGATCGTCCGCCCGCGCCAGTCGGTCGGCGTTTCGTCGAGATCGGACCGCAGGACGACCTCTTCCCTGGACGCGGATTCCGCGATCCCGCGCGCAAAGAGATTGGGCTGCCCGTCCTGCAGCGATCGGTACACCACGCGATCCCCGCCCGGCGACCAGACGGGATCGCTGTCGGCCGCCAGCGCCGTACTGAGGCGCCGGGGCGCAAATCCCACCTCCGTCAGAGGCAGAACGAACACGTCGAGCGTCCGAAGCAGCGGATCGAGGATGGTCAGCGCCGCTTCCGTGTCATTCGGCGAGAGACGCACCTGCCAGAGGTCCGCCGGCTCGCCGACGGGTGTCGCCGTGCCGCCGCGAGTATTCGACCATGCCAGCTGGCGCAGCCGCGGCGCCGCCGCAGCCCAGGCGAGCAGGCGTGGCGAGGCGGCGAAGAAGCCGTGGCCCGCGGGCGACACACCGACGTTGAACGCGATCGGCGTCGAGCGCCCCGTCACGGATCCCGTCGCCGCATCGAGCACCTGCGTGACCAGGGCATGGTCGCGAACGAGGACCAGATGCCCGTCCACCACCTGGGCGTGGCTCGACGTCGTCGTCAGGTCGCGTTCCGCGCCGCTGCTGACCAGGCGAACGACGCGTCGCCCGGAATCCTGCGTGGCGACGTAGACAAATCCCAGGTCGCCCGCGGCCTCCGGAAAGGCGTGGCGCCGGTCTCCGGGCTTGAGCGCGCTCGCGTCTGTCGCGACACCGTTGAAAAACCGGCGGATAGGCGCGTTGCCGCCGGTGGCGACGAGCAGCGAGCCGTCGGGCAGCCACGCCGCGCCCGCGGGATCTGGCGCATCGAGGAGGTCTCGGACGACCCTGTCCGCCCGCGACACCTGTTTGAGCTTCCCTTCGGCAAAGAACGACACGGCGCGGCCGTTGGCCTTCCACGCGGGAAGCGCCGCACCCTCGGTGCCGGCCAACGCCTCGGCCGACTCGGTGTCGAACCCACGGCGCCAGAGCTGCGCGACGCCGTTCGCCGTCGCGACAAACACCATCTCGCGGCCGTCCGGAGAAATCGCGGCGTCGAGCACCTCGTCGCCGGCGCCAAGCTCGGTTCCAGGCGGCGAGGTCAACGCCAGCCTGACCGGCGGTGATGGTGGCGGGGGAGTCTCGCGGTAATGGCGGACCAGAGGCACGGCCGCGAGCGCGAGCGCCGTTGCGCAGACGATCGCGATGCCGCGCCAGATCATGCTCGTCGCCGTAGCCCGGGCGAAGGCGGACGCGCCGGCTGCGCCTGGGCGCGATCGACCACCGCGACGGTTTCGACGTGGGCGGTGTGCGGGAACATGTCCACCGGCTGGAGCGATCGGACCACGTATCCCTCGGCGACGATGAGCGCGAGGTCGCGCGCGAGCGCTTCGGGATTGCACGAGATGTAAATCCCGCGCGAAGGCCGCAGCTCGCCGAAGACCTGCTCCAGCACGGCCGGCTCGCAGCCTTCGCGAGGGGGATCGAGGATCACGACGTCGTGTGATGCGGCGCGATCCTGGCGTGATGCGGCGCGGACCTTTACGGTCCGCGACAGGAAATCAAGCACTCGTCTGGCGACGAACTGGCAGCGGCCGGCCGGAATCCTGTTCAGGCCCAGGCTCGCCTCGCCATCCGCGACGGACAGATAGTTTTCTTCGACCGCGGTCACGTCGTGGCCGGCGCGCGCGAGCGGCAAGGCGAACAGGCCGCAGCCCGCATACAAGTCCAGGACGCGCGCGCCTGTGGGCACCTCTGCGCGCACCAGTTGCACGAGAATCTCCGCGGCGCGCACGTTGGTCTGAAAGAAGGCGGTCGGTGAGACCAGGAACGACGTCCCATCGACCTTCTCGCGCATGCGCTCCGGACCGGTGATGCGCCGGGTCTCGCGGCCGAAGATGCTGGCGTCGCGCCCGTTGTGCATGTTGACGTGCACCGATGTCGCCAGCGCCTGGCGGGAGATCGCCTTGCGGCTCGCCTCGCGCACGCGGCGGTCGGCCGGCTTCGACACGACGAGCGTCGCCATCATCTCCTCGGTACCGGCGCCGACGCGCACCGCCAGTCCGCGGAGCCCGCCGCGCTCCGCTTCGACGCGCGCGCCCTTGAACGCCGCGTAGAAATCGAACGCGACGGCGTTGCCGCGTGGGTCGTGCACCGGACACTCGCGCACCGGAAGCACGCGTCGCGAACCCCTGATGTAGTGGCCGATCACCAGAGGAGCGCCGTCGAAGACGAAATGGACCTTATGACGATACCCCCACGGGGAGTCCACGGGGGTTGAGGGCATCATCGACCGGACGGCGGGAGCCGCGGGTACGGCCGCTCGTACGAGCGCGTCGACGAGCGCTGTTTTCAACCGCAGTTGCTCAGGGTAGGCGATGTGCTGCCAGGTGCACCCGCCACACGGACCGAAGTGAGGACATGGCGCTTCAACGCGGTGCGGCGAGGCGCGCAGGATCTCGACCAGCGTCGCCTGGCCCTCGATTCGCGTGAACTCAACCCGGACCCGTTCGCCAGGAATCGTCAACGGTACCGTGACGAGCTGGCGGCCGAGGCGCGCCAGCCCGTCGCCGGCGGCGGTGAGCGACTCGATGTCGACGTCGAAGGTGCGCGTGGCTATTTCACGCCCAGGAGCTCGACGTCGAAGAGCAGCGTGGCGTTGGGCGGAATGACACCCCCGGCGCCCCGCGCGCCGTAGCCCATGTCGGGCGGAATGGTCAGCGTGCGCTGGCCGCCCACCTTCATGCCCGCAACACCCTCGTCCCACCCGCGAATGACTTCGCCGCCGCCAAGGCGGAAGGCGAACGGCTCGTTGCGGTCGCGGGAGCTGTCGAACTTGTTGCCTTTGCTCTCCGGCTTCGAGGGGTCGTAGAGCCAGCCGGTGTAGTGCACCGTCACCTGCTGCCCCGACTGCGCTTCGGCGCCGGTGCCTGCTTTCCCATCCGTCTTCACCAATTGCGTCACGTTCGACTCAGCCACCGTTCCTCCCGATTCAGTCGTGCTGCCGCCGCATCCGGCGGCAAGAAAAAATACTGGCCACAGAGTCACAGAGACACAGAGCTTAATAAGGTTTCCCCTGTGTCTCCGTGTCTCTGTGGCCCGTGGCTGTGACTGGCCTCGTGTCGTCGAGGTCCCGTATACGAAATCCGCCATAGGCGCCCCTTCACGTCGTCTGATCGCCACACGGGCCGATCACTGTGTGACGCGCCAAGGATTATACGTTCCGGGCAAGTCCAGGTGACACAATAGCGTTCGGGAGGCTCTTGTGGCTCTACGCCGCGGCGTTCGTTTCGTATTCACGCTCATCGGGATGGCGGTCGTGATCTCGGTGGCCGGCATCCTGTTTCTCTATTTTGCGCTCTCGCGTGGCCCTGCCGTGCCGGACGAGGCCATCCTCGTCCTGAGACCGGGAGGTCAGCTCAACGAGATCCTTCCCGATGATGTCATGGGGCAGCTTCTGGGGCGCGAGACCTCCACCGTACGCGGATTCGTGCGAAGCCTGCAGATGGCGAAGCGCGACCCGCGCATTCGAACGGTGCTGTTGATGCCATCGACGCTGGAGTCGCCATTCTGGGGGAAGGTGCAGGAGCTGCGGGACGCCGTGCTCGACTTCCGCCAGTCCGGCAAGAAGGTCATTGCCTTCCTCGAGTACGGCGGAGACCGCGAGTACTACCTCGCGACGGCGGCCGACCGGGTCTTCATGTTGCCGACGAGCCCGCTCGATCTGACCGGCGTGGCGTCCTACGAGGTGTTCCTCCGCGGGGCGTTCGACAAGGTCGGCGCGTTCCCGGACTTTCTCCACGTGGGCGAGTACAAGACCGCCGTGAACCAGCTCACGGAAAAGGGATTCACCCCTGCGCATCGCGAGATGTCCGAGTCGCTGAATCGTGACATGTACGACCAGTTGGTGCGAGGAATCGCCGTCGCGAGAAAGAAGACCGAGAGCGAGGTGCGGGGGCTGATCGACGAGGGCCCGTTCTCGCCTCAGGACGCGCTGCGCGCCGGCCTGGTGGACGACCTCGCGTACCAGGATCAGCTCGACGACCGCGTGCCGGAGATGCGGCCCGCCTCCGGCGATCCGCGGCGGGTGGAAGGCTCCGACTACGAGCGCATCAGCCCGCGGTCTGTCGGCATCACGCCCCGTTCGAGGATCGCGGTGCTGTACGCGGTGGGCGTCATTGCCTCGGGCAAGAGCAGCTCCGACCCGGTGAACGGCGGCGTCGTCGGCTCCGACACGCTCGTGGAGCAGATCCGCCAGGTCCGCGCCGACGATTCCATCAAGGCGATCGTGCTCCGCATCGACAGCCCGGGCGGGTCGTCGGTAGCCTCCGACGTCATCTGGCGCGAGCTGATGATCACGCGCGACGAAAAGCCGTCGAGGCCGCTCGTGACGTCGATGTCCGACCTCGCCGCCTCGGGTGGGTACTACATCGCCGTGCCCGGCCAGGTGATCGTCGCGCAGCCCGCCACGCTCACTGGCTCGATCGGCGTGTACTCCGGCAAGTTCGTGATCGACGGGACGCTGGCCAAGGTCGGCGTCAACACCGCGACGATCGCGTCAGGGGCGAACGCGGACATCAACTCGCCGTTCTCGCGGTTCACGCCGGATCAGCAGGCAAAGCTGCAGGGATACATGCAGGGCTTCTACGACAACTTCGTGGAAAAGGTGGCGGCCGGCCGCAATACGACCCCCGAGCGGATTCACGCCGTGGCCCAGGGCCGGGTCTGGACCGGTGAGCAGGCCCGTGAGCGCGGACTGGTAGACATGCTGGGCGGCCTCGATACCGCCGTCGCGGTGGCCAAGGCGCGCGCGAAGATCCCCGCCGACGAAGACGTGGAGCTCGTGGCGTATCCGCCGCGGCGCAGCTTCTACGAGGCGCTCGCGGAGCAGTTCGGCTCGTCAGGCGTGAATATGTGGAGCGTGCTGGCGGGAGGCGCCGAGAGCAGAGCGGTCGCGGCGCTCACCGCGCCAGTGCGCTTGTTCCGGCGCGGCGAACCGTTGGCTCTCATGCCATTCGCATTCGTGAGGTGAGCACTCCTCTCGCGTACGTAGTGTCCGGCTTCAGCCGGACCGTGATCAACAACGCACGCCGCGGGCATGCCGGTATGCGCCGCCGACTCCGCATGCCGGGAAATCGCGCTGCGACTCGCTGTCCTTCCGCCGACGCGTTGACTAGGAGCTAATTCGAACAGCGTCTGTCAGGCGCAATCGGACCTTCAGTCCCGATCCAGGCATCCGGGAGCACACAGACCGAAGTCAACGCGGAAACCTCGCTCCGCGCGATTTCCGGATCTCAGTACGGCATGCTGCGACGGCGGCCGTATACCGACATGCCCGCGGCGCGCGTTGGCGACGAGCGATGTGCTTGCAGGGAATTCGATCAGAAAGGCGGGACATCGCTCAAGAGCCATTCGTAAACACTGCGGCGTCGATGGCCCACACGGCATCCTGCGTTGTCGCTACATCTCGAGCGGCTCCAGCGAGGAACGAAACCTGTTCGACGGATAGTTCCTGAAAGTCGCCATAGAGCGAGCACTCCGCCAACAGATGTAGGTGAGAACGCAATTTGGTGTCAGCAGAGGCCAGATTCGAAGTCGTTGACTGGCAAGGTTCTGACCGTCACTGCGGCCAAATAAAAAAGGGTTACGGCCAGCGGCCGTAACCCTTTTCCGATCCGTCTGAGCCTGAAGCCGGGAGCCTAGTTCGCCGCGCGCGCCGTCTGGCGAGCCGGGGACTCGAACAGCTCCGGGAAGGAATACGTCAACACGCCATTCAGGTATTTGTCGCTGACGATGACCGTCTTGTTCTTCGCGTCGAGCGTCAGGCCGCGCGGCTGCCGCAGCATGCCCTTCGGCCCGCCGATCGTCCACCGCGGCGGCACGTCGCCCTTGTCGTCCATGCTCCACACCCCGATGTGGGCCTTGTCGGACGCAAGCTGCTCCGGCGTGGCCGCCGCCGCGTCGTTGGGCCCTCCTCCCTCGCCATCCCCGCCGCCCGAGACGTTGACCAGGATCATGCCCGTCGGCGAATAGATCGCCATGCCCTGGCCGACGCGCAGCCCGCTGTTCGGGCCGCCGATGACTGCCTTCGGCTTCGCGTCGCGGCCCTCCGCCAGCCGGTCGAAGATCCAGAGTTGGTCGCCGCCGCCGACGATCAGCAGGTTACGAACGGGATCGACGCGAGCCTGGTTCGCGCGCATGCCGGGAGGATTCAGGATCCGCTTCGGCGCGACGTCGCCGTTCGCCATGCGGTCGAAGAACACCACCTGGCCGCCGAAGAAGGCGAACACCTCGTTGTTGACCGGGTCGGCCGATACCTTGTCGAACTGACGCAGGCCGGTCTTCGGTCCCTGGATGATGCGGATGGGCGCCTCGTCCCCGTCCGCGCCGCCGCGGAACGTCATGATCGCCTGGCCGGCGCGCGACGGCACGACGATTTCGTCGTGAATCTCGTCGTACGCCATCCCGTGCATCGTCCGGTTGGTCTTCGAGTTGGCGCCCTGAATCGTCCGGACGGGCAGCGCGTTCTTGTCGGCGTCGCGCTTGAACGCGCCGATGCGCGGATGGCCGACGCAGCTCGTCACGAGGACTTCCTCGCGCTTGGTGTCGTAGGCGATCGCGAAGGGGTTGCTGATCATCCCGCCCGGCGTGTTGAGCGGCGAGCCGCGGATGATGCGGACGGGCGCCGTATCACCCGACGCGCCCAGCGTGTAAGCGAGCGCGAGGTGGTTGCCGAAGCTCGCCACCCACATCTCGTTGTTCACGTGATCCAGGAACACGTCGCTCGGAAACTGCATCATCGTCTTCGGCCCCTTGAGCACGCGGATGGGCGCGACGTCGCCCTGGGCGCTCGTGCTGAAGACGGACACCGTCTGCGCGACCTCGTCGGCGACGTAGATCTCGCCGCGTTCGACGTCGATCGCCATACCGGTCGGACGGTTTAAGGCGGTCTTGGGGCCCTGAATGATGCGGATCGGCCCCGTGTTGCCGTCGATGTCCGCGTTGTAGACGGTGATCGAGGGCGGCTCGAACTTGCCCGAGCCGGGGACGATCTCGCTGCCACCCGCATTGCCCGGCCAGTTGAGAATGTCCACCTTCTTCCCGGGCACCTTGCGGACCACGTGCGACGTGCCGTAGTTGGCGACGAAGAGCAGGCGGCTCTTCGGATCGAAGGCAATCCCGTGCGGATCCGCCAGGCGCGTCTGGTCGCCCTGGATCAGCCGCACCGCGGTGCTCTTCATGTCCGCCGACTTCTTGAACACCGTGATGGCGCTCTCGCGCTGCTCGGTGATGTACATCTCACCGCGCGCCTCGTCCACGGCGGTGGCGAAGTTGCCGGCCATCGTCGGGAACTCGCGATCCGGCGGCACGTCGCCGCTCGCGTTGCGGCCGTAGATCGTGGTGTTGTGCACCGTGTCGTTGTTGATGATGTAGATCTCGCCGGTCGGCCCGTCAATATAGACGTCACTCGCATACTGCGTATGCGAGTGCAGCCCGCCAATCACGCGCTTCGGAGTGGTCGCCGTGGCCGACGGCGGCGTGACCGCCAGACGATCGTAGACGATGATGTTGAAGCGGTTCTCGTCGGTGACGACGATCTCGTTGCGGACCGGGTCAACGGCGATGGAGCTGAAGGCGGGGTAGGGGTCCTGAACGAACCACAAGGGCTTGCGCGTCGCGACTGCGCTGCGCTGGTCGCCACCCACCGCATTCTGCGCCGCCAGGCGCCGCGCGCTCAGCGGCACGGCGGACGCTGTCGCGCCAGCCATGTAGGAAGGCCCTTCCGCGGTGGCGGCTTCCCATTCGCACAACTCCGCGTCGTACTCGGGAAGCGGCTCGAACGCCACGAGCCGCGCCTCACCGATGGCGCCGGACGACATGCCGCCGCTCACCGCGTAGGTGACGGCAATCGCCGCGACCAGCAACCCCAGAACGAACCGCGCCGAGACGTGTCGGTTACGCATTTTGTGTGAACTCCTAGCCTCAGGTGGGTCTGGGCGGACCTTCGGGTCCCCAGAATGTTCACTATTTATACACCGAGCCCAGACTACTAACAAGCTAGAGCCGAACACTCCAGGACCAATCGAGCTTCCGTCATCGGGAGCGGCTGAAACGGCATGCGGCTATTGGGGGGCAAACACCTCGAAAAACCCGTGGTAGAAAGCCTGACACTACGTACGCGAAAAATGTTGCGTACGAAAAAAAGGCGGACCCGAAGGCCCGCCTCTACCGCCTACTGCCACCGCCTACCAACTACAGCGGTAGCTGAGAGCTGACGCGTGTCACCACCTCGTTGTTGATCTGGATCTCCATCTTCTCCTTCGCCTTCGTCATGTAGGCGCTGTAGAAGAGGTTGCGGCGCTCGTTCAGTAGCTGCTCGCGGAAGGCGTCCTTGCCCTGCTTGAGCTCCTCGGGCGTCACCTCGTCGCGCTCCGCGACGCGGATGATGACCGTGCCGTCGTTGGTGCTGATCGGGTCGCTCACGCTGCCGGCCGGCAGACTGAACGCCACCTTGTCCACCTCGGGGCTCACGCCGATGTCAGGCAGCGCGGCGGAACGCGCGACGAGCTCTGAATCCTTCGACTCGAGACCCTGCGCCTTGGCGGCGCCGGCAAAATCGCCGGCCGACTTGAGCGCCGCGGCAATCTGGCCCGCGCGCTGGCGGCTCAACTCGGTGGCCCTGGTCCGGATCACGTCTTCGCGCACGCGGTCCTTCACCTCGTCGAGCATCGGGATGTAGGGATCGCGCTTGCCGGTGACCGTGACGATGACCGTCCCGCGCGGCGAGGCGATCGGATCGCTGACCGTGTTGTCCGCCAGTTGGAACGCCGCGTTGCTGACCGGCGGCGACACACCGAGTCCGGGAATGGGATCCTCGCGTGCGAAGAATCCCGACTCCGTCACCGTCAGGCCGGCGGCCTTCGCCACGCTGTCGAGATCCGCAGGCGCCTCGATCTTGGCCGCGAGTTCGGTCGCGCGAGTCGCTATCTGCTGGTCGGTGCGCTCGTACTTCAACTGGTCTTCGATCTGCGGCCGCACCTCGTCGATGCTGCGCGTCGTCGCCGGCTTCTTGTCGACGGTCTTGATGATGTGGAAGCCGAACTGGCTCTTGACGAGCTCGCTGACCTGGCCCGGCTCCAGCGCGAATGCCGCGGTCTCGAATTCGGGCACCATGCGGCCGCGCGTGAAGTAGTCGAGGTCGCCGCCGTTGACCTTCGAGCCCTCGTCCTCGGACGCCTTCCTGGCAAGCTCCGCGAAATCGGCGCCGGCCTTGACCTGCTTCAGGATCTCTTCGGCCTGCTTGCGCACGTCCGCTTCGTTTTTGCCCTCGGTCTTGAGCAGGATGTGGCTCGCGCGGAGCTGCTCCGGCGTCTGGTACTGCGCGATGGAGTCGTTGTAGACCTTCAGCACATCGGCGGGCGTCACCGTGATGGTCGCCTTGATCTGCTCGCGGTCGAGCATCAGCATCTTGACCTTGCGCTGCTCGCCCTTGCGGTACTCGGCCTTGTGCGCGTCGAAGTAAGTCGCGACGTCGGCGTCGTTGACCGTGACCTGATTGCGGAACTTGTCGGCGGTGAGCGCTACGACCTGGAGCTTCACCTTCTCGTTGCGAAGCGTGAACTCGCGCTCGATCTCGGCGTCAGACACCGCCATCCAGTCGGTGAGCGCCGCGCGCAGCTTGTCGATCATCATGCTGCGCCGCAGGTTGTCCTCGAACTGACTCTTGGTCATGGGCGGGATCTGGCTTCGGAGGATCTGCTCGTAGGCGACTTCTCCCACGAACCGGCCGTTCTGCTGCAGCCCGGGGATCGCGAAGATCTGCTGCGCGAGCTCCTCGTCGCTGACGCGGATGCCCTGGCGCTGGGCTTCGGCGAGCGCCGCCTGTTCATCCACCATCTGCTGCAGGATCTGCTGTTCGATGCCGAGCTGCTTCAACATCTGCGGGTTGATGCCGGCGCCGTACGCGGAGCGGTAGGCCTGCACCTGCGTGGTGTATCGCCGCTGGAATTCGCCCGCCGTCAGTTGCTCGCCGTTGACCTCGGCAATAACCTCGCCCGGGGCCGCGCCGACGAGGGTCGTCTGCGGCGTCAGAAAATCAGGGATGTAGAACACGATAAAAGCGAGCACCACCAGGCCAAGGCTCCATTTCAGCCAGCCCTTGTGGCGACGCATCCGGTCGAGCATCGTCATGGGGAAAAAACCTCTTCAGAGATAGACCGTCAATCGTACCACGAAGGTCAGGAATGTGGTATATTTGTTGATATTAGAAGGACTTAGCGGCGCTCAGCCGTGCGAAATGCCCGACCAGCCCCCCGCCCCAGCGAGCGGTGACACACATCTCAACCAAGACTGACCTCGCGTCCCCCATGGCCCATGGCGTTCGACGTGCCGACTTCGCCAGCCGTCTCAAGGGACGGCTGGGTACCCTTCGCGCCGACATCGAACGGCGCGATGCGGTCATCAAGGCCGTCCGTGAAGCCAATGCCACGCTCGACCCGCTGAAGGTGGCCTCCTGGCTCGTGAACCAGGCGAACGAGTGGATGCCCGCGCCCTGCTGGGCCGTCGTCGCCCATGACGTCAACGGACAGTCGGCGGTGATTGCCGACGCGGGGCTGAGCCCGAGCATGGGTCCGGCGCTCTGGTCGGCAGCCCACTGGGTTTTTCGCCACTCGGCCGAGTTCTCCGCGGCGGACCTGTCGAAGGACTCCCGCGGAGGCCACGCGGCGACCGGCACCGTCATCGCCTTCCCCCTGGCATGCCGGCATCGGACGGTCGGCGTGCTCGTCGGCATCGATCCTGAGCCATCCGCGTCGGCTCCCTCGCTTGGGCCTTCGCTTGTGCTGACGCTGCGGACGCTGCTCGAGCCGGCCGCCCTCGCCCTCGATAACGCGCTGGCCCTCCAGAGGGCCGAGGCGCTGTCGGTCACCGACGACCTGACCCGCCTCTATAATTCGCGGTTTCTCAACCTCGTCCTGCGCCGCGAGGCCAAGCGCGCGTCCCGCTCGGGACGGCCGCTTTCGGTGCTGTTCATTGACATGGACGGCTTCAAGACCGTCAACGACAGGCATGGCCATCTTGCTGGAAGCAAAGCGCTTGTGGAGGCGGCGGCGATCATTCGTGGGAGCGCCCGGGAAACCGACGTCGTGGCGCGGTTCGGTGGTGACGAGTTCTCCGTCATCCTGCCCGATACGGGGCGGGAGGGGGCGGTGGCGGTCGCCGAACGTATCCGGGATCGCATTCGGGCCTTCGAATTTCTTGCCCCGGACGGACTTACAGTGCGTTTGACCGCGTCTATCGGGATAGCCACCCTGCCGGACGTGGCCGGATCGGCCGAAGAACTACTACGAGCGGCGGATACAGCCATGTACCGTGTCAAGGACGCCGGCAAGGACGGAATTCATATTGCGCAGGAGGACGATGTGTCCTCGAAGGAGTAGTTGACGTGGGCCTTGGCTCGTTTTTCTCGCTCTTCTCCAGCGATCTCGCGATCGATCTCGGCACCGCCAATACGTGCG
>CANIBQ010000124.1 GCA_947465645.1 Acidobacteriota bacterium
ACCTCGGGGACGGGCTTCGCGTCCGCCTCCCGGAGGATCGTGACCATCTGCTCTTCGGTGAATCGTGTCTTCTTCATGGCTCCCTCGTGAATCCGAGGGCGCCATTCTCGCAGGCTTCAGCTGGTCCGAAAAACGCCTAGCAGGTCACCAATACATCGAGGTAAATTTGGTGATCCCGTGATGTGACGAAGAGTCTCCGCGCGTCACACGCGTGCTACAGCCGTCGTCTATATTCGCGCGATGAAGAGACGTGACTTCTGCGCGGATGCGTGCAAGGCGGCATGTCTGGCTGCGTTCGCCGCCCATCACACGGCGTGTGACGGCGGCAGCCCGGCGGGGCCCTTGATGCCCGTTGCCCCGTCGCCATCGCCTGATCTAACGGCAGCGCCCGCGCCCGCGCCCGCGCCCGCGCCCGCGCCCTCGCCTGCGCCGGAGCCCGGGCCGCCAGGTTCGCCGACGCCACCTTCGGTCTCGGAGATCATGCCCATTCCGCTCGTCCCGGTTTCGGTCGATGCGCGCGCGGTTGTGGTGATGGTGGGGGCGGACTCACCGATCGCCGTGACGCGGGGCGTGGCCCGTGTGTCGTTCGAACGCGATTCCAACCCGTGGGACTTCCTGCTCGTGCGAACCGGCGACAGGACGTTCACCGCGCTCTCCGCGGTGTGTACCCACTTCGGCTGTCTTGTCACGCTGATGACGGCCGAGCCGATCTTCGTGTGCCCGTGCCACGGCTCACGCTACGGTCACGACGGCGATGTCGTCCGCGGCCCGGCAATCGCGCCGCTTCGGCAGCTCCCCACTCGGTACATTGACGGCGTGCTGACAGTCACGTTCTGAGTGAAGCCAGCTCCCACAAGCTGACAGCCGGCAACTGACAACTGACAACTGAAAACTAAGAGAGTGTCGAGACGACGCGCAGGGCCATGTCTACCCAGGGGCCTGGGTAGACGCCCATGCCGACGACGCCAACGAGGCAGATGACGATGGCGAGGCCGAGCAGACGGGGAACGGCGACCGGGCCCCTGCCCTCGGCCTAGCAGGTCAGTACATCCTGGGGGCAATCGTCATGCCCGCCACCGCGGCGACCATCGGCATCCCGTGCCTGCATCGTCGAATAGCCCCCGCGCGGCGCGCTCGTGCGCTTTGCCAGGAGGTCATTGACCATGACCGGCGCTCCGATGCCTGCGACAGGATCAGCAGCAACGGATCGTTCCTATTGCGGATGTACGTGCTGCCAATGACGCCGAATAGTTCGGCAGCTTTCACTTTGGGCCGGCTGAAGCCGGCCCCCACGCACTTCGCTGGGCTGTAGCGCGTCTGCCGATCCCTTCTCGGAACGGGTTCGACACATCACGTCCAGCTGAACTCTTTCTGAGCGTCGATCGCGGTGGCGGGCCGGATGCTCCGCGTAGCGATGCGTTCGAGGAGCCCGCACGGCGTCAGTCTGACAAACGCATCGCAAGGGCCGAAGTCCTCGTGGGGTGGAGGAGCGGTTCGGATCGAGCCGCGACGGAGGGGCCCCACGTGCCGCCGACATATCCCTGGAGATGCGTTTGACCGGGCTCCGAGCCGCATCGCCGGAGCGGAGCGTCCGGACCGCCGCCGTTCTGTTGCGACGTCAGTGGTGGTGAATGCTTCGCATTCATCAAGGCGAGCCTTACAAGGCTCGCCCCACAGGCGGGTCACGGTCCGCCTGAAGGCGGACACTACGTAGGGTTGAGGGATTAAAAACTAGAAAAGTGTCGAGGCGACGCGGAGGGCCATGTCTACCCAGGGACCCGGGTAGACGCCCATGCCGACGACGCCAACGAGGCAGATGACGATGGCGAGGCCGAGCAGGCGGGGAACGGCGACGGGGCCCCTGCCCTCGGCCGCTTCGATGTACATCCGGCGCGCGATGAGCAGGTAGTAATAGAGGGCGACGACGGTGAGGACGGCGCCGAGGAAGACCAAGCCGTAGAGGCCGCGTTCGATGGCGGCCCAGAAGACGTAGAGCTTGGCCCAGAAGCCGGCGACGAACGGGATCCCGCCGAGCGAGAGCAGGAAGATCAGCATCGCCAGCGCCAGGAGCGGTGAGCGCTGCGCGAGCCCCTTGTACGCGTCGATGCCGTCGGAGCTCTCCGACCGCGCCACCGCCTCGACCACCATGAAGGCGCCCATGTTGCCGAACAGGTACGCCACCAGGTAGAAGAGCATCATCGCGATCCCCGAGCTCGAGAACGCGGCCAGCCCGACGAGCATGTAGCCGATGTGCGCGATCCCCGAGTAGGCGAGCAGCCGCTTGACGTTGCTCTGCGGGATCGCCATCAGGTTGCCGGTGACGATCGTCATGCCCGCCACCGCGGCCACCATCGGCATCCACATCAGCGACGTGCTGCCAGCCCCCTCGACATAGAGCCGGATGATCGCGATGAAGCCGGCCGCCTTGGGCGCCACGGCCAACCACGCGACAAACGGTGTGCTGGCGGCCTCGTAGGCGTCGGGCGCCCACATGTGGAATGGAAACGCCGCGATCTTGAAACTGAGGCCCGCGAACAGCAGCGTCATCCCCAGCACCATCATCGGATTGCCGTCGGCGAGCGCGGGGGCGATGGCTTCGAGCGCCGTGCTGCCGGTGACGCCGTAGATGAACGACATGCCGTAGGCAATCACGGCCGATGACACGGTGCCGACCAGGAAGAACTTGAGCGCCGCTTCCGACGTCGTCGAGTCACGCTTCAGGAAGCCGGTCAGCACGTACAGCGGAATCGACATCAGCTCGAAGGCGACGAAGATGAGCACCAGGTCGCGCGCCGATGCCAGCACCATCATCCCGATGAGCGACGACAGCACGGCGAAGTGATACTCGGCCGACCGCCTGAGGAAGGTGGTGTGGCGCAGCGTCAGCGATCCGAGCAGGCTGATGATAGTGGCGGCGATGAAGAGCCGCTTCGAGAAGAGCGCGAGACTGTCCTGCACGAACGACAGGCTGAAGAGCGACCGTCCTTCTTCCGCGAGAAAGGTCAGGCCAAAGACGCCGACCAGGCCGACGAGCGTCAGCCACCCGATGCGTTGATGCGCGTTGCCCTGCGTGATCAGCCCGACGAGGAGCACGAGCACGGCCACCGCAAAGAGCGCGACCTCGGCGACGAGCGGCATACCCAGGTCGAACGTCATTGTCCGACGATCCGCATCAGCAGTGGCATCGTTGCCGTGTCGATTGGCGCGATCGCCAGGCTCGGCATCACGCCGAACAGCACGAGGACGAAGACCAGGATGCCCAGCGCTGCCCATTCCGTCCCCTGCGCATCGGGCAGGTTCTGGAAGTGCGGGTCGGTGCTTGGCGGTCCCCAGAAGATCACCTTGGTGACCCGGAGCACGTAGATAGACGTGAGGAACGCCCCGATGACCCCGGGGAACAGCCACCAGGGATGCGCGGAACTCCACGCGCCGAGGAACGTGAGGAACTCGGCGACGAAGCCGGCGGTGGCCGGCAGGCCGAGCGATGACAGGCCCCCGATGGTGAACGCGGTGGCGATGCCGGGCATCATCCTGGCGAATCCGCCCATCTTGAAGATCTCGCGCGAGTGCGACTTCTCGTAGACGAGACCGACCAGCGCGAAGAAGAGCCCTGTCATGATCCCGTGCGCGAACATCTGGAACACCGATCCGTTGAGTCCATGCTGGGTCAGGGTGGCCGCGCCCAGCATCACGACGCCCATGTGCGAGACCGACGAGTAGGCGATCACGTACTTCAGGTCGGTCTGGGCCAGCGCGCTCAACGCGCCGTAAACGATGTTGATGCAGGCGATGGCGCCGACGAGCCACGCCCATTCAACCGAGGCGTCGGGGAGCAGGCCCATCCCGAGGCGCACGACGCCGTAGGCGCCAAGCTTCATCAGCACGCCCGCGTGCAGCATCGAGACCGCGGTCGGCGCAGAGGCGTGGCCGTCGGGCGACCAGGTATGGAAGGGCCAGATGGCCGCAAGGATGCCGAAGCCGATGTAGAAGGCGAGGAAGACCCACGATTGCAGCACGGGGTCGAACGTCATCGTCTGGAACGTCAGAAACGAGAACGAGCGTGACCCGCCGTGGACGTAGAGGGCGAGGATGCCGACGAGGATGAAGGCCGACCCGAACAGCAGGTACAGCGTCAGCTTCATCGCCGCGTATTCCTTGGTGCCGACGCCGGTGCGCCCGAAGGCCCACCCGAAGAGGCCTTGTGGCCGCACGTAGCCCGAGGATCCCCAGATGCCGATGAGCAGATACATCGGCAGCACGGCAATCTCGTAGAACAGGAAGAAGATGAAGAGGTCGAGCGAGACGAAGACGCCGTAGACGCCCGTCACCAGCAGGAGCAGCAGCGCATAAAATTCCTGGCTGCGCTCCTTGACCGTCCACGACGCAAACGCGCCGGCGAAGATGATGATCGAGGTGAGCAGCACCATCAGCGCGCTCATGCCGTCGAGCCCGAGCTCGTACGAGATACCCAGGGACGGCACCAGTTCGAATTTCTCGTAGAACTGGAATCCCGCCGCGGCGCGGTCGTACGCCCAGTAGACGTACAGCGAGGCCACCAGCGACACGAACGAGCCCGCCAGCGCCGTCCACCGGACGAGCAGCGGCCGGTGGCGCGCGAAGAACATGATGATGAGCGCGCTCGCGAACGGCGCCCACGTCATGATGGAGAGCAGCGGTAGTCTCAACTCAGTTTCATCCAGAGAATGAGCGCGAGCACGCCGACCGCGACGCCGTACACGTAGTCCTGCGCCTTGCCGGTTTGAATCGTGCGGAGGTCATCGCCCGCCGTCAGCGTCCAGGCGCTCACGACGTTGAGCAGGCCGTCGACGACGTAACGGTCGGTCCAGCCGACCACCCTCGAGATGCCGAGCAGCACCCTGCCGTAGAGGAGCACGAACACGTCGTCGACCCAGAACTTCGCGAGCGCCGCGCTGCGGATCGACCCGAAGGCCGCGGCCAGGCGCGCCGGGTTGATGGACCGGCGCTGGTACGTCAACCACGCGAGCAGGATGCCGGCCAAGGCGACGCCGACAGCGCTGGGCATCAGCCAGCCCGGGACCGCATGCTCGACGCCTTCCGCCGCTTCGTGCGGCAGCAGCGGACCGATCATCGTCGAGTAGATCCCGACGAGCATGGAGAGCGCCGCCAGCGTGAGCAGAGGCAGCATCATCGACGCAGGCGGATCGCCATGGTGGTGCGATTCGTGTGCATGATGCGGCGCGGACCCTATCGGGTCCGCGTGCGATCCATAGAACGCCAGAAACACGACGCGGAACATGTAAAACGCGGTGAGGAACGCGACCAGCATCAGCACCGCGAACGGCCCTGGCAGCCCGCCCATCCACATCGCGCCGAGAATCTCCTCCTTCGACAGGAAACCGGCGAAGAAGGGGATGCCCGCGAGCGACAGCGTGCCGATCAGGAAGACGATCGCCGTGATCGGCATCCTGCGGGCGAGGCCGCCCATCTTCGAGATGTCGTTGGTGCCGACGGCGTGGATCACCGCGCCCGCCCCGAGGAAGAGCAGCGCCTTGAACAGGCCGTGCGTGAGCAGGTGGAAGAAGCCGGCCGTCGAGAATCCGGCGCCGATGGCCGCCATCATGTATCCGAGCTGCGAGACGGTGGAGTACGCGAGCACGCGCTTGATGTCGTCTTGCACGCAGGCGAGCACCGCGGCGAGCAGCGCGGTCAACGCGCCGATCCACGCCACGATCAACATCACGTCCGGCGTCAGCGCAAATAGCCAGGCTGTCCGGTGCAGCAGGTACACGCCGGCCGTCACCATCGTCGCGGCATGGATCAATGCAGAGACGGGCGTCGGGCCTTCCATCGCGTCGGGAAGCCAGACGTGAAACGGGAACTGCGCCGACTTGCCGGCGGCGCCGAGATAGATGCAGAACGTGATCGCCGACAGGCCGGCCAGCGGCAGGAGGCCGGCTTCGACCATCCCACGCAGCTCCGTCAGGTCGAACGTGCCCGCCGATCGCCAGAGCAGCACGATGCCGATGAGAAACCCGACGTCGCCGAGCTTGGTCGTCCAGAACGCCTTGACGGCGGCGCGCGCGGCCTCGGGCTTCGAGTACCAGAACCCGATCAGCAGGTACGAGCAGAGGCCCACCAGCTCCCAGCACATGAACAACTGGAGCAGGTTGGGCGAGAGCACGAGGCCCATCATCGAGAACGCGAAGAGCGATTGATAGGTGTAGTAGCGTCCGAGTCCCTTCGGCGGTTCATCGTGCAGGTAGCCGAGCGAGTAGACCTGCACCAGCAGCGCCACCAGCGTGACGAGCATCAGCATGACCGTCGAGTCGCCATCGACGAGCACGCCGACCGTCGCGAGCGGCTTGCCAGCGCCCGGCAGCCATTCCCACACGCGCAGGGTCGGGTCTGTGACGGCTCCCTGCGCCTGCCACGCCATGATCGCGGCGCCGAAGGCGGCCGCTGCGCACGCCACCGAGAAGAACGCCGCCGGCGGTCCGAGCCTCCGGAAAGGCGCCACGATGGCGAGCACGAAGAACGCCGCCAGCGGCAGCAGCAGCGAGACGAGCGCCAGTGTGCCCGGGTCGGTCGTCATCCCTTGAGGAGGTCCAGATGATCCGCCATCGCCGTGCGGCGCACGCGGAAGAGCAGGATGACGATGGCCAGGCCGAGCGCCATCTCAGCAACCGTGATGCTGATGGTGAACACGGTGAAGACCATGCCGGCGACGCTGCCGTTGAAACGCGAGAACGCCACCAGGTTGATGTTGACCGAGTTGAGCATCAGCTCGATGCCGAGGAGGATGCCGATCGTGTTGCGGCGGGTGATCACGCCGAACAGGCCGATGCAGAAGAGCACAGCGGAGAGGACGAGAAACGGCTGCAGCCCCACGCGACTATTCCTCGGGCCGCGCGAAGTAGATCGCGCCGAGAAGCGCCGCCAGCATCAGCAATGCCAGCAGCTCGAAGGGAAGCACGAACCGTGTGAGCACGCTCTCGCCGATGGCCTTGGTCAGGTCCTCGCCCATGAGCGGCCTCGATGTCGCGAGCGGCCGCTCCAGCACGGTGGTGACCAGCAGCCACAGGAGCGCGCCGCAGACCAGCGCTCCACCGGCGATGCGGCGGTTGGTCTGCGTGATGCGGTCGCCCACCAGCCGCTCGGTGACGACGATCGCGAAGACGACGATCGTGACGACGCCGCCGGCATAGAGCAGCAACTGGACGGCCGCGAGGAATTCGGCGTCGAGCAGCAGGAAGATGCCGGCCGTGCCGGTGAGCGCCAGCGCCAGCCAGAGCACGGCGTGGAAAAGATTGGTCGACAGGACGACGGCCAGCGCCGAGATGACCAGCATGGCCGACAGGCCGTAGAACGCGACGACCTCGCCCGTCACGCGTCGACCTCCTTGGCTGCGGGTGCAGGTGCATTCGGTGCGGGTGCATTGGGTGCAGGTGCAGCTGCAGCGGCGGGGGCGGCTGCATGGCCCGGCCTTGGCGCGCCCTTCGGCGGCGCCTGCATGTCGCGCAGCTTGTTGCCCGTCGCCCACGTCCGCTCGTGCTGCAGGCCGATCGTGTGCAGCCGATCCTTGTCGAGGAGCATCTCGCGCCGGTCGGCCGTCGGCATGTCGAACGACTTCATCATGACGATGGCGTCGGTCGGGCAGACCTGCACGCACAGCTCGCAGAATTCGCAGGCGTAGAGCTCGAGGGTGAAGGTCTTGGCGTAGTTCCGCTCGGGCGTCTTGAGCATCTCGACCTTGATCACCGCCGGCGGGCAGACAAACTCGCAGAGCCGGCAGCCGATGCAGGCTTCTTCGCCCGTGTCCGGCTCGTAGACCAGCGCCAGCAGGCCGCGGTAGCGCTCCGGGTACTTGCGCTCCGTCGTGGGGTAGTGCACCGTCACCGGCTTGCGGAACAGGTTGCGAAGGGTCATCCCCATCGCCCGTACTACGGCGCGCACGATGACTGATGGTTCTGTTCCGGTCATGGTGCGGTCCTCAGGACGACGACAATCCCGGTGGCGACGAGCAGGAGGAGGGTGGCCGGCATCAGCACCTTCCACGACAGCGCCAGGATCTGGTCGACGCGAATGCGGACGAAGCTCCAGCGCACCCAGGTCACGAGCAGGAAGAGGAAGACCGCCTTCAGCGTGAACCACAGAGGACCGAGCCACTCCGGGCCGGGGCCGCCCCAGGCGCCGAGGAAGAGCAGCGCGCCCAGGTACGAGGAGCCAATGATGTGCGCGTATTCACCCAACTGGATCAGCGCGAACTTCATGCCCGAGTACTCGACCCTGAAGCCGGCGACCAGCTCGGACTCGGCCTCGAGGATGTCGAAGGGCACGCGGTTCTCAGCGGCCAGCGTCGAGATGATGAAGAAGAGAAACGCGAGCTGGCCGATCACCGGATAAAAGATGAACCAGTAGCCTCCGCCCTGCGCGGCGGCAATATCGGAGAGCCGCAGCGAGCCCGCGAGCAGCACCGGCACGAGCGCCGAGAAGATGAACGGCAGGTCGTAGGAGATGATCTGGTTCACCGCGCGCATGGCCGACAGCAGCGCGTACTTGTTGTTCGATCCCCAACCCGCCATGAAGAGGCCGACGATTTCCATTGCCGAGATCGCCAGAAAGAAGAGGACGCCGATGTTCAGGTCGGCCACGCCCAGTCCGGGCGCGAACGGGATGGTGGCGAAGATCAGCATGCACGGCAGCAGGAAGACGATCGGCGCGAGATTGTAGATGCTCCGGTCGGCCGCCGTCGGCACGATGTCTTCCTTCATCATCAGCTTGAGCGCGTCGGCGATCGGCTGCAGCAGCCCGTGCGGTCCCACGCGGTACGGGCCGATGCGCGACTGCATGCGCGCCGCGAACTTCCGCTCGAGCAGCGTCACGTAGGTGACCATGCCGATGACGACGTTCAGCACGACGAACGGCGCGATCAGCATCGTCAGCCACGCGGGGACGGCGATCAGGCTGGCCTCATGAAGGTCGGCCGGGTTCACCGGTCCACCTCGCCGAACACCGGATCCACCGAGCCCATGATTGCGGGCACGTCGGCCACCTTGTGGCCGGGGACGATGTACGGCAGCACGGCCAGGTTCGAGAACGAGGCGCCGCGCCATTTCATGCGGTACGGCTTGGCGGTGCCGTCGGCGATCAGGTAGCAGCCCACCTCGCCGCGCGGCCCTTCGACACGGACATAGGCCTCGCCCTTGGGAATCCTGACCTGCGCCACCGATTTGAGCCCCGGCATCGACGAGATCGGTCCTGCGGGCAGCTTGTCGAGGGCCTGGCGCGCAATCGAGATCGCCTGGCGGAACTCGGCCATGCGCACGCGGTAGCGCGCGAAGCAGTCGCCTTCGGTCTCGACGGGGATGTCGAACTGGAAATCCCCGTAGGAGGAATAGGGTGCCGCCTTGCGGATGTCGAAGTTCACGCCCGAGCCGCGCAGCAGCGGACCGGCAATGCCGACGTCCTCGGCCAGTTCCCGCGTGATGAAGCCGACACCCTTGGCGCGCGCGAGAAAGAACGGGTTGCCTTCGAGCATCCGCTCGTACTCGATGACGCGGCCGTCGATGGCGTCGAGCGTCGTGCGGCAGTGCTCGATCCAGTGCTCCGGCGCGTCGTAGCGGACGCCGCCGACCTGGAAGAATCCGTACAGCAGCCGGGCGCCGACCAGCTCTTCGAACAGGTCGAGGATCGTCTCCCGCTCGCGGATGGTGTAGAGAAAGATCGTCGCGCCGCCGCCGAGGGCGCCGCCCATGTCCATGCACCAGGTGCCGAGCCACAGCAGGTGCGAGGCGACGCGCTGCAGCTCGGCGCAGATCACGCGCAGGTACTGCGCGCGCTTCGGCACCTCGATCTTCCCGATCTGCTCGGCGGCCATTACGTAGGCGAACTCGCTCGTCATGGCCGCGACGTAGTCGGTCTTCGAGGCGATCGAGGGGTACTGCGCGTAGGTGAGCGTTTCAGCGAGCTTCTCGTGGCAGCGGTGCAGGTAGCCGATCACCGCGTCGACGCCGACCACCTCCTCGCCCTCGAGCTCGAGAATCGCGCGGAAGACGCCGTGGGCCGAGGGGTGCTGCGGCCCCATGTTCATCGAGAGCCGCTCGCCGCCGGAATAGTCGAATGCGATCTTGCGGCGCGACCGGTCGGCCTCCGTCAACTCCTGCTCGATGCGGCCGGCACCTTGCTCGATGCGGCGCGGACCTTCACGGTCCGCGATTGAAGGGGGTCCGCTCATCTGTAGGGCGGGTACGGCGTATCGACCGCGTAGGACTTGAGGAGCGGATGCCCGACCCAGGTGTCGTCGAGCAAAATGCGGCGCAGGTCGGGATGGCCCTCGAAGCGGATGCCGAACATGTCCCAGCACTCGCGCTCCATCCAGTTGGCGCCGCGGTACACCGGCACCATCGACGCGCAGGTGGTGACGCCGGCGCCGAGCCGCGTCTTCATCATCACCGCCAGGCCGGCATCGAGATTCTCGACGCGCGCGACCATCTCGAGCCCGTCAGCCTTCCAGTCAACGGCGCTCGAAAAGGAGAAGAAGCGGCAGCCGAGCGTCTCTTTGGCGAATTGCGCGAAGGCGCCCCACTGATCGGGGGGCACCATCACCACGAGAGGAATACCGGCTGTCACCTGCGCGCTCGCGAAGCGCTCTGCGATCAAGGCGGTAGCCTGCTCGGCGGTCATCGGGTCAGTCAACCTTCGGGGTTGGCGGGGCGCGACGTCCTGTCTTCCGGAAGTGCGCGACCTGGTCCTGCAGCAGCAGCAGTCCGTTCAGCAGCGACTCGGGCGGCGGCGGACAGCCGGGCACGTACACGTCCACCGGGATGATGCGGTCGACGCCTTTGACGACGTGGTAGCCGTGGCGGAACGGGCCGCCGGAATTGGAGCACGATCCCATCGACACCGCCCATTTCGGGTCGGGCATCTGGGCGTAAATGCGCTCGAGCATCGGCGCCATCTTAATCGTGACGGTGCCCGACACGATCATCAGATCCGAATGGCGCGGCGACGCCCATGGCACCATGCCGAGCCGCTCGACGTCGAAACGCGACGCAAACGTCGCCATCATCTCGATCGCGCAGCAGGCGAGGCCGAAGGTGACGGGCCAGATCGACGACTTCCGTGCCCAGTTGAAGAAGGCGTCGGCGGTCGTGGTGACCAGGAACCCGCCGGGAAAGCCGTGGATGCCCTCGGTCAGCGACTCGAATGCCGCCGAGTGCTTGTCACCCTCAGGCCGCGTCTTGTGAAGCTGCTCCCACTCCTGCAGTTCCTTGAAATTGCGCCAGACGGGGGCAGGGATGACCGGGACATCCGGCGGCTTCATTGCCATTCGAGGATCCCCTCCCGGTAGGCGTAGACCCACCCGAGCGACAGGATCGACAGAAACAGGACCATTGTCCCGATGCCCCACATCCCGAGCCCGCGAAGCGCGAGCACCCACGGGAACAGGAAGACCGCCAGGGCATCGAACACGATGAAAATCAGCGCGACCAGGTAGAACCCAACCGGAAACTGCACCCACGCCTCGCCAATCGGCTCGGCGCCGCACTCGTAGCTCTCCAGCTTCTGCGTGAAGGGCCGGCTCGGACGCAGGAACTTGGCCGCGCCCAGCGACACGACCGCAAACGCGACGATCATGCCGAAGAACACGACCACCGGGAGGTATCCGGTCAGCGGAAGCTCTCCATGATCTCGGCCAGCGCCGCCTTGCCCGGACGCGTCTTCGAGTCGGGGAGGAACGCCAGCGGCTCGTCGACGAGGCCGAGCATCTCCAGGTAATCCTGCTTGTCGGGTTCGACGTAGAGGATGCCCGTGGCGAACTCGCCGCGGCGTGACGTCTCCTGAATCAGGCGCGTGGCCGTCATCTTGTCGGTCGGGTTGTAGTCCTCGGCAATCTTCGTGAGGAGCAGTTTCGAGCCGTTGTGAAGTGTCACGGATGTCGTGGTGCCGGCATCATAGTCGACATTGATGTCGTCGAAATACGGGACGAAGCCGACTTCGCCGAGCGGCTCGTCGTGTTCCTTCACGTACGAGTAGCTCTTGGTCGAGCCCTCGTGGTCGTTGAAGGTCACGCAGGGCGAGATCACGTCGATCATGCAGGTGCCCTTGTGGCTGATCGCCGCCTTGAGGATCGACTTCAGTTGCTTCGGGTCGCCCGAGAACGACCGCGCGACAAACGA
>CANIBQ010000125.1 GCA_947465645.1 Acidobacteriota bacterium
CGCCCTCCGACGGTTCAAGCGCAAGGTTCAGCAGGAAGACATCATCAAGGACATCAAGAAGCACTCCTTCTATCTGAAACCGGGTGACAAACGTCGGGCAAAACAGGCGCTGGCGCGCAAGCGCAACCGCAAGAAGCTCCGGCGCGAAACGGAGTAACAAGCGGGGGAACGATCGACTCTCAAAGGGTGGCGACCGATGGAGTTCCAGGACAAGTCCCTAGCGTGCGTGGATTGCGGGTCGGATTTCATCTGGACGGCTGGCGAACAGCTGTTCTTTGCTGACAAGCAGTTCAAGAACGAACCGAAGCGTTGCAAGGCGTGCAAGGCAAAGCGGGCGACCCGGGGCTCATCCGGACCTTCGATGCAAAGCCGCGTGGAAACGCAGACCCAGTGCTCGGCGTGCGGCAAAGACACCACGGTGCCATTCCGTCCGACACAGGGACGTCCGGTCTTCTGCAAGGAGTGCTTCCAGCAGCGGAAGTTCGCCGACGCAGGCGGGGTCTAGACCACACTTCACGGATCGCGCCGTCAGGTAGCGTTCCGCGCAGAGTTCACGGGGCCAGACGCACCACCGCTGGGGCGTCTGGCTCTATTCTATGTGTTAAAATCGCGGGCTTTACGACCATTCGAGGACACGTGTAATGCAGATCGAGGAACGCGCCGCCGGGGACGTCACCGTGCTGGACCTCAAGGGCAAGATGACGCTCGGCGAAGGCGACGAGCTTCTGAAAGACAAAATCAACAGTCTTGCGCTGCAGGGGCGGCGCAAGATCGTCCTGAACCTGGCTGACGTGCCGTATATCGACAGCGCCGGCCTGGGCGAGATCGTCCGGACCTACACCACGATCAGCCGGCAGGGCGGCCAGCTCAAGCTGCTCAGCCTGACCAAACGGATCACGGACCTGCTGTCGATCACCAAGCTGCTGACGGTCTTCGAGACGTACGACAACGAGGCTGACGCCGTCCGGAGCTTTTCGTCCTCCGCGCGCGTCTAGCGGGCCGCGCTGTGGCGGCGCGCACCTCTACCCCTTTCGTCACCGGTCCGTCGGCCTCGGCCGCTCCAGCGGTTCCGGCCCGGGCACTCCCCACGCTGCTCCTGGTGTCATTGCGGCCGGAACAGTGGCCGAAAAACCTCTTGGTCTTCGCCGGGCTGCTGTTCGGCATGCGGCTGCTGGCGCTGGAGGCGGTCGCGACGGCGATGGCGGCCTTCGGCATCTTCTGCGCGCTGTCCGGCGCCGTCTACCTGTTCAACGACGTCTCCGACCGCGAGGGCGACCGGGCTCACCCGCTGAAGCGCCTGAGGCCGGTCGCATCCGGCCAGCTGTCGCCGCGCGTCGCCCTCGTCGCGGCAGGCGTCCTCGGCGTGCTGGCCCTGCAGGCGGCGCTGCTGATCTCGCCGTCGTTCGCGCTCGTGGCGGGTGTCTATCTGGCGTTGCTGCTGCTGTATTCAGCGGCCCTTAAACACATCGTCATCGTCGACGTCCTGGTCATCGCCGGAGGGTTCGTGCTGCGCGCGGTCGCGGGCGCGATCGCCGTCAACGTGCCGATCAGCAAGTGGCTGCTGGTGTGCACCACGCTCCTCGCCCTGTTCCTCGGATTGAGCAAGCGACGGCACGAGCTGACGCTGCTGACCGATGGCGCCGTCGGCCACCGCCCGATCCTTGGCGAGTACTCGCCGTATCTGCTCGACCAGATGATCGGTGTTGTCACCGCTTCGACGCTCATGGCGTACAGCTTCTACGCGACGAGCGTCGAGACGGCCGACAAGTTCGGCACCGACCGGCTGACCTGGACCATTCCGTTTGTGCTCTACGGCATCTTCCGATATCTCTATCTGGTGCATCAGAAGCTAGGGAGGCGGAAGCCCCTCGGCGATGCTCGTCTCCGACCGGCCGTTGCTGGCCTGTGGCGGCCTCTGGACCGTCAGCGTTATCCTGCTGCTCTATTTCCCCGCTAGGCCGGCCGTAGTTCCCATGCCCATCACGCACGACATGCCCGTCGCCCCCGCTCCCGTCGCGACGCCACGCACGGCGCGCGTCGCCATCATCCGGACCCGTCCGGAGACGGTGCTCGAGGACTATGCGCGGGTGATGGAACTCGCCGGCTACCGCGACACGCTGTCGCGCGACCGCGACACCCTCCTCAAGCTCAATCTCTCCTGGACCAAGTACTTCCCGTCGTGCTCCTCGCAGCCATGGCAGGTCGACGGCGTGATCGGCAAGATGCTGGCCGATGGCTTCGCCCGCGAGCGCCTGATCCCGATCGAGAACAAGACCGTCGTGACCAACCCTCGCGAAGGCTGCCGCAACAACCGCTGGGAGCCGGTGCTCCAGCGTCACGGGCTGACCTTTACGCCGCTCCCCGAAGTGGACTGGCAGGTCTATCAGTTCAAGAGCCCGTTGCTCAAGCTGAACGACATCTTTCCCGAGGGGATCCAGATCCCGGCGATCTACCCGGGACGGCAGATCCTCCACCTGCCGACGATGAAGACGCATGGCCACGCGGTCATGACCGGCTCGGTGAAGAACTCCTTCGGCGGGTTGCTGCGCGAGGTCCGGCACTACGCGCACAAATACATGCACGAGGTGCTCGTCGATCTGCTCTACATGCAGCGGGAGCTGCACCCGGCGGTGTTCACGGTGATGGACGGCACCATCGCCGGCGACGGCGCGGGGCCGCGTACGATGATCCCGCGCGTGAAGAACCTGATCCTCGCCGCCTCGGACTCGGTGGCCATCGATGCCACCGCGGCGAGGCTGATGGGGTTCGACCCGCTTTCCATCCCGTTTCTGCGCATGGCGCATGAGCGGGGACTCGGCATCGCCGACCCGAAGGAGATCGAACTGGTCGGCGACGACGTCTCGAACGAGAACTTCGGGTTCAAGACGAGCCGGTCTCTGGTCATCTGGGGTGACCAGATGATCCGCAAGGGCTTCCTGCGGCCGCTGGAGCGCGTGCTGCTCCATTCGCCGTTGATGGTCTGGGCCCCCTTTGCCTCGAACGTCTATCACGACATGATGTGGTACCCCACGGTCGGGCAGTCGCGGATCCGCGACTTCATGCGCACCGAGTGGGGCACGCTGTTTAAGCGGTACTAATTAATGGATCACAATCAGCAGGGCGGTGGCCAGGGCCGCCGCGGCAACTTTAACCGCGGGCGACGCGGCCCGGATCGCCGGGGTAACGACCGGGGTCCGGATCGCCGCCAGCACAACCCGCCACCACCGGATCAGCCGCAGCGGTCGAGCGGCGACCAGGTCGACGTCGAGCAGATCATGCGCGACATCCGCGCCCGCATCGCGACTGGCCATGGCATCGAGCTGTCGAACCCGCAGATCCAGGAGCTCGCCGCGCGACGGCTCGAGGCGATCCTGGATCCGAGAACCGTCAAGCCGGGCTTGCTCGACCAGCTCCGCAAGAGCGCCGGCACGCCGGTACGCGAGCCCGAGGATCACCCGGCCGATCCGTCCTTCTCGTTCAACGATTCGACCCTCTTCGAGACTCATCGCGGCCTGCTGCGGTTCATCCGTGCGGTGCTGAGGCCTCTCCTCACGCTGTTCTTCAATCCAACGCCGCTCAGCAACGCGCTCAGCATTCAGTCGAAGCTGAATGCCGAGGCGGCCGCCCGTCAAGGCGAGATGGCCCGGCGGCAGGCGGAATGGAACGCCCTGCACTATGAGCTATTGCAACGGGTGGTGACGGAGACGGCACGAGTCAGCCTTGAACTCCAGAGCTTCGCACTCCGCGTCGAGTCGCTGGCAGGCAAGGTCGACTTCAATGAACGGCGGGTCCGCGGGATCGAAGGCGCGGCCCCTCAGCCGCACCAGCAGCGGCAGTCACGCCCGGCGGACCGGGGACCGGTAGAGCGGGGTTCGGTGGACCGGAGTCCGGTGGACCGGAGCCCGGTGGAACGGGGTCCGGTGGAACGGGGCCCGGTGGAGAGCCACACGCCGACGTCTGCACCCGTGGCAGCGACGGTCGACACCGCTCCCGTCGCACCGGTCAGCAGGGACGCAACGGCGGATGTGCCGGCATCTCCAGATGGACAGCGCCGCCGCCGGCGGCGCCGGCGCGGACGGCGAAGCGGCGCGGGCACGAACGAGGGCGTCGTTGCGGCAAGCGCCGGGATCGGCGCCGCCGTCGACCAGGACGCGGGAGACCTCGAGGACGGCCCGGACAGCCCTGAGGAGGAAGACGCTGAGCAGGCATCCGAGCCGATCCCGGTGAGCCAGGAGGCGACCGTGTCGGGAGCTGAGCCTGTCGCCACGGCGGCGGTTACCGCTCCCGACCAACGGCAGGACCTCCAGGCATCCGACCACGCGCCAGCCGAGCCGATCGCGCCAGCGTCGCCGGATGACCCGCCGGAACCCGGCCGCTCCGAATCGTGAAGCTCGGCGTGGTCGTGCAGCGATACGGTGCCGACATCAATGGTGGCGCCGAGCTGCACGCGCGCTACATCGCCGAGCATCTCGCGCGTCATGCCGACGTCCGCGTGCTCACGACCTGCGCGCGGGACTACGTCTCCTGGCGCAACGAGCTCCCGCCGGGCGAGGAGGTCGTCAACGGTATTCCGGTGGAGCGCTTTCCCGTCGCCCTGGAGCGGAATGAGCTCGACTTCGGCCGTCGATCAACGCACGTCTTTTCGCGAACGCACTCGCTGCATGACGAGCTGCAGTGGCTCGACAGCGAAGGACCGGCCAGCCCGGCGCTGCTGGCGCAGCTCAGGCGCTCGGTCCGGACATTCGATTTCGTGCTGTTCTTCAGCGTCAGATATCACCAGGCGTACCACGGCGCACGGGTGGCAGCGGACCGGGCAGTACTGGTTCCGACCGCTGAGCGTGACCCGTCGCTCGGGCTGGCGCTCTTTCAGCCGCTCTTCCGCGGCGTCCGCGCCATCATGTACAACTCTTACGAGGAGCGCGCATTGATACGGGCGGTGTCGGGCAACGACCATGTGCCTGGCGTTGTTGTCGGCGTGGGATCGGAGATTCCTGATGACGTTGACGCGGCACGCGCGCGGCGGACGTTTGGCCTGGACGAACCGTTCGTCGTCTACGTCGGCCGCATCGATGCCAACAAGGGGTGCGCGGAGCTGTTCGACTTCTTCGCCCGCTATGTCCGCCGCAGCGGCCGGGCGATGAATCTCGTCCTGATTGGGACGCCGGTGCTCGACATCCCCGTGCATCCGCGGATCCGCCATCTCGGGTTCGTGAGCGACCAGGACAAGTTCGATACGATCGCGGCCGCCGAGGCGCTCATCGTGCCGTCGTACTACGAGAGCCTGTCGATGGCCGCGCTTGAAGCATGGGCGCTCGGGCGGCCGGTGGTGGCCAATGCCCACTGTGACGTCCTGCAGGGCCAGTGTCGGCGCAGCGATGGCGGTCTGTATTACGCGAACGCGGACGAGTTCGGCGGCGCGCTCGACGCGCTCCTCGACAACCCTGAGCTCGCCGCACGCCTCGGGCGCAACGGACAGGCCTACTTCAGGGAACACTACGACTGGCCAGTGATCGAGCAGAAGTACATGGATATGTTTTCGCACCTCGCCGCTGAGTCACCGGCACACGCCATGGAGCCGCTTCCCGGCTGGCTGGCGCGCCGCTCCCGGACCCTTCCACCAGCAGCCGAGGTGGTCGACGGGTTGCCCTCGGGGGCCGTGCTTGAGCCGATCGGAGCCCGCGCGTGAGATTTGCTTTCATCAGCCCGCGGTACGGTGCGGAGATCTCCTCTGGAGCCGAACACGCGTGCCGGCTTCTCGCGGAGCAGGTTGCCGAGCGCCATGACGTCGACGTGCTCACCACCTGCGCGCGGGACCCGCACACCTGGAAGAATGACTATCCCGAGGGCGCCGACAAGGTGCGAGGGGTCCTCGTGCGGCGCTTTCCCGTGACCCAGCCGCACGACCCTGCCGCATTCCTGCAGCTCTCGGAACGGCTCCAGTTCGACGCGCGCTCGCGGGCGGATCAGCTTGAATGGGTCCGGCGCCTCGGACCGTGGGCCCCGGGGCTCATCGAACATCTCAAGCGCCAGCACCGCACCTACGACGCCCTGGTGTTCTTCTCGCTCCACCACGCCACGACGGTGCATGGCCTGGGTGTGGCGCCGGAGCGCAGCATTCTGTTCCCGCACCTGCAGCTCACGCCGGCGCTGCGCTTCGAGTTGTGGGGCGAGCTGCTGCAGACCACACGCGCCCTCGGCTATGTTTCCGATGCCGAGCGGCGGTTGATCAAGGGGTTCGTTCGCGTGACGCCTTCGTTCGAAGAGACCGTTGGCATCGGCATCGAGGCAGCGCAGCAGCAGGCGTATCCGCGCCACCAGCAGGATCCCGCGGATGCGCCGGTTCGCGACGACGAGGCGCCGGCCGACGCCGATGCTGAGGCGATCGAGGAAACGGAGTACCTCGGCGGACGCGGCATCCCGTTCCGCCGCCGGCACCGGCTCTACGGACCCATCGCCCTCTACGGCGGCCGGGTCGAACCCGACAACGGATGCGAGGAGATGCTGGAGTACTTCGACGGCTACGCCGCGGCCGATGGCGACACGGCGCTGGTCTTAATGGGCGTCAAGATGATGAAAGTACCGGAGGAGCCTTACATCCGGATGGCCGGTGTCCTTCCCGAGCGCGAGCGGATGATCGCCTACGAAGCGTCGGACGTCACCATTGCGCCGGCATCGGACGACCTGCTGTCGCAGCCCCTGCTCGAAAGCCTGGCCGTCGGCACGCCGGTCCTCGCCTCTGCCCGCAACGAGGCCGCGGTCGAGCATTGCCGCCGGGCGAACGCGGGGCTGTACTACGGCAACCGGGAAGAGTTCGCCGAAGGGCTCCGCACGCTGATGACGAACACGCGCCTGCGTGAGCGGCTGGGTGAGAACGGCCGCACCTACGTGCGGCAGCACTATCGGTGGGAGGCGGTCGCCGGCCGCTTCGACCGGCTGGTCACCCGCGTTCGACGCGCCTGACTAGTCGCGGCGCGTCAATTCGGTTGTCGGCAGTGACTGCCGCGACCGTGTCGGCGCCGCCGCTTCGTCGTCGTCGGCCGCCGGTCCCTTTTTCCTGCGCGTGCCGATCTCGTAGCGCTTGATCATCTCGTTGAGAGTCGTCGGCTTGATGCCGAGGAGCTCGGCCGCGCGCTTCTGCACGCCGCCCGCTGCTTCGAGCGTCGATTCAATCAGCCGCTTCTCGACGTTGGTGATCACCTCCTTGAAGGAGATGCCTTCCGGTGGCACCACGAACTTGGGGATCGAGAATGCCGGGGACGCCCGCACGTTATCGGGAATCAGCTCCGTCCCGATCCGCGACCCGGCACTGAGGACGACGCCGCGCTCCATGACGTTCTCAAGCTCGCGGACGTTCCCAGGCCAGTCATACTCCATCAGCAGGCCTAGCGCCTCCGGCGTGAGCTCGACACCCTTCCGGTCGTTTTCCTTGCTGTACTTGTCGAGGAAGTGCTGGGCCAGCAGCGGGATGTCTTCCTTGCGGTCGCGCAGCGACGGCAACACGACATTGATCACGTGCAGGCGGTAGTACAGGTCCTCTCGGAACCGGCCGTCCTCTACCATCTGCCGTAGATCGCAGTTGGTGGCGGCAACGATGCGGACGTCGACCTTGATCGTTTCCATGCCGCCCAGGCGCATGAACTCGCGCTCCTGCATGACGCGCAGCAGTTTGGCCTGAGTCTCAAGGGGAATGTTGCCGATCTCGTCGAAGAAGATCGTCCCCTTGTCCGCCATGTCACAGAGACCCTTCTTCGGGTACACCGCGCCGGTAAAGGCGCCTTTAACATGGCCGAACAGCGTCGATTCGAGCAGGTCCGGCGGCAGGTTACCGGAGTTCACCGTCACGAACCCGCGATCGGCGCGCGCTGAATTCGTGTGGACGGCACGCGCCACCAGCTCCTTGCCGGTGCCGCTCTCGCCGGTGACCAGGATGGTGGATCGGCTCGGCGCCGCCTGGATGATCAGGTCGAAGACCTGCTTCATCCGCGAGCTGCGCCCGATGATCCCGGCGAATTTCTGGGAGTGCGCCTGCAGATTCTGCCGCAGCGCGGTGTTCTCCGCCATCAGCCGCCGGCGCTCGACGGCGTTCCGCACGACGAGCAGCACCTCGTCGTTCTTGAACGGCTTGGTAATGTAGTCGAAGGCGCCACGCTTCATCGCCAGGATCGCGGTCTCGACCGAGGCAAAGGCGGTGACCATCAGTACCGGCAGCTGCTCATCGAGCTTCTTCAACTCGTCGAGCGTGGCGATACCGTCCATGCCCGGCATCATGACATCGACGACCGCGGCATCGAACGAGGCCGACCTGGCCAGTTCGAGCCCCTCGGTGCCGTCCGACGCCAGCCGCACGTCGTAGCCCTCGCGCGTCAACAGCGCCTCGAGGATCTCGCGCATGATCTCTTCGTCGTCGATAACCAGGATCGAGCCTTTGGGCGCCATCACGTCCTTCTTCACTGCTGTGCTGCCCGCGCCGCCCGCTCGGCTGGAGCCGGCGGAAACGCGAGGATGAATCGCGTGCCCTGGCCCAGTCCGCTCTCGCAGTCGATCGAGCCGTCGTGCTCCCGGACGATTCCGTAGGTAATCGAGAGGCCGAGGCCGGTGCCCTGCCCGATCGCCTTGGTCGTGAAGAACGGGTCGTAGATACGCGCCAGGTACTCGCTCGGGATTCCCGACCCGGTGTCCGCGACCTCCACGATCCCCTGCTTCCGGTCGGTGCGCGTCGAGATCGATAGCCAGCCGCCCTTCGGCATGGCGTCCTTCGCGTTCAGAAACAGGTTCAGGAACACCTGCTGCAGCTTGTGCTCGATGCCCAGCACGATCACCGGCTGCGCGCTCAGCTCGCGGCGCACCGTGATCCGATGAAGCTCGAACTGGTGTTCGAGCAGTGACAGCACATCAGTGATGGTCGTGTTGAGGTCGACCGGCGCCAGGTCGCTGGCCCCGCTCCCGGCCGGACGGGAAAGGTTGAGCAGTCCGTTGACGATCTTGGCGGCGCGGAACGTCTGCCGCTCGATCTTCTCGAGCAGTCGGGTCTTCGGGTCAGCGGGGTCCGCGCCTTCCAGCAGCATCTGCGTGAAGCTGGAGATGCCGGTCAGCGGCGTATTCACTTCGTGGGCGACGCCCGCGGCAAGCAACCCGATCGACGCCATCTTTTCCGAGATCTGCAGCTGTTCCTCGAGCTGCACCCGCTCCGTCGTGTCCTCGACAATGACGATCGTGCCGACCGTGGTCATGCTGATGTCGTCGGACGCGCGCAGTGGCACGACCGCCGCGCTCACGATCAACGTTCGCCCGTCGGCGGCGCCGCGCCCGTTCAGCGGCAGCCGTGACAGCGTCGCGCCTCCAGGCGTGTCGCGCCGCGCGGCCCGGAGCGCCTCGATGAACTTGGAATCAAACACGTCATCGAGTGTGCGGCCAACCGCGTCGTCACGGGTGACGCCGTACAACTGCTGCAGCGCGTTGTTCCACCGGAGAATCCGATCGTTGAGGTCGACCACGAGGAGACCATCGTCGAGCGACTCGAGGATGTTCTCGTTGAAGGTCCGCAACCGATCCAGCTCCTGTGCCTTGACGTTCAACTGGCGGTAGAGGCGCGCGTTCTCGAGCGCCGTCGCGATCTGGCCGGCGACCGCGCCCAGCAGCTCCATGTCTTCGCTGTTGAGCGGCTCGCCCGTATCTTTCCGCCCGAGGACGAGGACCGCAATGGTGCCCTCCTTGGCAACGCAGGGCACGAAGTAGTACAGGCCGGCGTCGCGCCAGAACTCGATCTCTTCCACTGCGAAACGGCTCACCGCCATCGGATCATCGAGTGCGACGGTGTGCCCGTTGACCAGCCTGGAACCGATGCCCGACAACTTCGGCAGCGCCGGGGGGTAGGTGTCGCCAAAGCCCGACGCGCGAACGGAGCCGAAGTGCGGTGCGGCCTCGTCCTCGAGCATGAGCGCCATCCGGTCGACGAGCAAGGTCTCGACGACGCGGGAGACCAGCCGCTCAGCGAGCCGGTTGAGGTCAAGGTCGCTGTTCAGATCGCGCGCGAAGCCGACCAGCGCGCGGCGGTAGTCGTACCGGTCGCGGTAAAACGCCCGGTCGAGGACGTTCTGAACCGCTTCTTTCACGGGCGGCGCCAGGAGCAGTGCCACCAGCGTCGCGAGCACCGCGATGATCCAGTTGTGCCCGGCGTTGCCGCGAAGGAACACCCGCTCGACGCTCTGCAGCAGGACCGCGTAAATGGCGACGATCGCCAGCAGCGCCGCCGCGTAGACCAGCGCGCGCTTGACGATTACCTCGATATCCATCAGCCGGTAGCGGACGATGGCCGAGGCGTAGGCGAGCGGGATCAGACTGAGCGGGATGACGAAGAGCTGCATCGGCAGCGAGGGTTCGACGCCGATCGAGTAGGGCAGCGCGTAGCCGAACGCGAACGGCGCGGCACCGAGGGCGGTCCCCCAGGCGATCCACCGCAGCTGGCGGCGCCCGGTGATGGAACGAACCTCCGTCAACGCCCGCGCCAGCGCGGCGAGGCCGCCTAGCAGGCAGGCGCCGAGGTACGCCAACTCGAGGCGATCCAGCGTCTCGATGACGCGGATAAAGGCTGGGGCGTTGATGCCGCTCCGCGCGACCGCGACGATTCGCGCGGCGCACAGCACGGCCGCCGGCACATAGAGGAGCGGAATCACCACGCGACCGACCGCACCCGCCGTCCAGCGGCGGGCCCGTTCCGGGAACACGAGCGTGAAGTGGAGAAAGAGGGGAGGCAGGAGGAGCGTCGCCGCGGCGTCACCCCAGTAGAAAATCCAATCGAGGCGATCAAGGCGACCGCTGAATGAGAACGTGAACAGCGCGAAAAACGCCACCGACAGCCAGAAGAAGTGCAGCGTCGCCTGATCGCGCGGCCGGCGCAACCGCACGGCGCCGCCGACGACCAGCGTGAAAATGCCAACTCCCGCGAGCAGGAAGTACAGCACCCCCGAAGCGTTGGGCACCGGCGCGATGCGGACATCGACCACTTCCCGCGTCCCGAGCCGGAGCACTGTGTAGCGGACGCTCGTGCCGACGTCCTCACGGTGCAGCGCCTCGACGACATCCTCGACCTCCTGGACCGGCTGATCGTCGATCGCCAGGAGAAGGTCGCCCGGTTTCAGTCCGACAGCGGCAGCCGGCGTCCGCGGAGCAATCTCCGCAGCCACGACGCCTTCAGAGCGGAGGGTCCACAGCACCCCGTCTTCCACCTCGTCCCATGTGGCCAGGGCCGCGACGTTCGCGAGGCCAAGGCATAGGAGCGCCGAGACGACGGCCACCGGCAGGGCCGGTCGCCACCATCGCAGCCAAGCCGACGCCCCGGTGGAGGTGTTCGAAGTGTTCACTTTTCGCGAAAAACGCCCAGAAATATGGCGTCCTGACTGGGCCGTCGGAGCAAACGATATACCACCGACGGACTGGTCGTCTCGCGTGTAAACCACTGGAAAATAAGAAACTTAAGAGTGATCTTATCACCGATATTCGCGCGGAATCCAAGCAACGGGAGAACCCATCCAATCTTTCGGATGACGGTTCGACTGGCGGGAGGTGGGGTTAGAAGCGAACGGTCAGACCGCCGACGATGCGCTTGGGGGGGCGGACGACCAGGAGCTCGTCGTAGATCGAGGCGTCGCGGAAGTCTTCGCTGAACAGGCTCCGGACGGCGACCAGCATCTCCCACTGGGCGCTGGAGAAGTTCAGGAACGGCAAGGCCTGATTGACCCGCAGCTCGAACCGGCCGGAGGGTCCGCGCTCGGCACCGCTGTCGGAGGAGGCAAACGCCGAATTAATCTTATAGAGGAAGAACACGCGCGTCGCCGTCGCGGGCACTTCGCTTTCGACCGAGGTGGTCAGGTCGTGGATCCGTTCGGAGTCGGTGCGCACGACGGAGCCGGCGGCGGGCATCAGGCGGGCCTGATCGGGTGAGTCGCGGCGCCAGTCGGCCGTACTCTGGGTGTAGTCCACCGACGCGCGAACACCATCCAGCAGATCCCGGCTGAGACGAACTCCCCATCCCCTC
>CANIBQ010000126.1 GCA_947465645.1 Acidobacteriota bacterium
CCGTTCCCGGACACCACCTCGACGATGGTCATCCCGGCAGGCACCTCCAGTTCGACGGAGGTCGTCGCGACCTGCCCCTCCGTGGGGACCCGAATCGTATAGCGCTGTTCGGCGCCGGCCTGCGATTCACGGGGAGCCACGGTCACGTGGGCGTCAACGATGGACGCTCCGAGGATCACCATTCCTACGATTGCCACTGCAGTACGCATCGCTTTCTCCTTCAATAAGTGTGTGGGTTGGACACAGCGCGTTCCTGCGCCTGTGGAATGTGCTCGGCCTGCTCGCCGGCGATTTCGACCATGATCGCCACGAGCCGGCGCTTGGCCAGTTCTCTGGCGTACAGGGTCGTGCGCTTCGGCACGTCGCGTGAAACGAGGAGCTGCGTAGGGACCTCGTGGACCACCGGGACTTCACCCTTCTTCGGCGCCGCTCCCGTCAGCACAATGACGTGGCGGTCGTCGTCCAGCCGGTGCGTCAGGAGGTACTTGCCGCGCGTGACGAGTGCCGTCCCGACCGTGACGTCCTCACGGAGGTTGATCTCGCCATTCTTCGCTGCCCTCAGCGCGACCTCATCGGGACCGCCGTGAGGTCCGTCGTGCGCGGCCGGTGTTGACGGGGCCAGGCACGCCAACACCGCCAGAACGCACGCACAGATACGTCTCATCCCACCCTCCTACTGTTTGACGCTGACCGCCGCTGCGCCCAGTCGGATCTCGCCAGCCCTGAGCGGATCTTCGCCGTTTCCGATGTCAACCGCCACACGGCGGCCAACCTGCACTTCAGCGATCGTGACCTTCCGCTTGTTCAGCATCGCGGTCGTCCTGGGCGTGATCGCGATTGAGAGAATCTCCCCGCTCGGGGTCTTGAGCTTGAGATGGGTGGCGTCACGCGCGGTGACGGTCCCCATGACCGTATGGACATGGCCGTCATGCGCGGACACCGCCGGCCCGAGCAGGCCGACCACGAGCAGGGTCACAACGTGCAGTATGGATTTCATCACTGTCCCTCCAGAAAGCGCTGTTCTTCGATCTCCTGACGAACCTCCGCTGGTGGTCGAGGATTCATCTCTTCCATCTCCGCGATCTCGTCTTCGCTGAGGTCGGGAAGATGGCGGATGAAACTGACGAGGTGCCAGCTCGCCTCCTCGCCTTCCATCGTCTCGGTACCAAATGCCGGCATCCCCGTAAACCGAATGCCATGCTCGACCACGTAGAACAGCGCGCCGTCATCCAGAGACTGGGTGGCAGATGCCGTCATATCGGGAGCGGGCGGAAACATGCTCTTGCCCGTCTCGGACCCCCTCCCGTCGTTGCCGTGGCAGAGCGCGCAGTGATCCGCGAAGTGCGCCATCCCGTTGCGAATAGAGTCGGCGTTCATCAGCACGGGGTTCGACAGCTGCGCGTAATCCGAGGGGACGGCGAGCGCGCGAAGGCGACGCGCGACCGCCTCCTCACCTGGTAGCGCTGTGGCGCGGGCACTCAGGCCCGTCGATTTCACAAACACCACCGCTCCAAGCAGTGCGATGGTGAAAAGCGCCACCACGGCGACGATCACGCCTGTGACTAACGGTTTCATGCGGGTCAGTGCGCGTGAGCGGGCGCCGCCTGCCCCCCAGGCACGGCCGGCGCTGCCGTCACGTACCGCTGCGGGTTCTTCGCGAATTCCGCGCGGTCCTCTGCGGAGCAGAAGTAATACATCTGGCCGCCGTGCAACATGCGGGGGGCGGTCTTCGGCTCGACCGTGCTGGCGCAGCGCAGGTCACCGACCGCGGTGGCCGGACGGCGGCCGCTCGCCAGCGTGCCGGCGGACGCCGCGGGAGGTCCGGCGGCGCCGGGGGCGGCAGGCGTGCCCGACGCACCGGCGGTCCCGGAAGACGGCATCGCATGCGCGGAGTGATCTGCCACCGCCGGCTTGGCTTGCGCCCCGGCCGTCCGCATGCCCGCCATCCCCGGCATGTTCGAATGGTCCACCGGCGCCTGCGCCGCAGGAGACGCGACGGTTGGCATCGCGTGCCCCGCGTGCGAGTCGGCTGCTGCAGCTGGCTTCGCGGCCGGACGGCCACCGCCCGCTGGTGCCGGCCTAGCGGCAGCACCACCTGCGAGGTACGCAGCCGGGTCGGTGACGAACAGCTGACGCGCCGTTTCCGTACAGAAGTAATAGGCCTGGCCGCCGTGCTCCGCACGCGGCGCCGTTTCGGGGTTGATGTTTCCGGACGCGCAGCGCGGGTCTCGGACGAGCGCCGTCGTCGCCCCCACGCCGCCGGCACCCATCGGCATCGCATGACCGGCAGGCATGGTCGCGGCGTTGCCGGGCACACGAGCAGAGGTCGCGGCGCCGCCCTGCATCGCGTGGCCGGCGTGCGGATCGGCGGCAGGCGCGCCGCCGGCCGGCGCCGGAGCGTTCGGTTTTACCGCGCCGGGCGCCGGCTGCGTCGTACCGGGCTGCATCACGGGAGTGCCCGGCTGAGTCGCCGGCGACTGCTGAACGTTCGGCATGCCCGGCATGGCATGCCCGGTATGCCCGCCTGCCGGCGCCACGGCCGGCGCCGATGCGCACGGCGCCAGCTGCGCGCGCAACGACCCGAGCGCGCCCTGCAGGTCGTCGAGCGCAGCGCGCATCGCAGCCGGACTGTTGGTCTGCCGCGCGACGTCGAGCCGGGCGTTGGCCGCATCGATCGTCTGTGTCACGCGCGGCTGCGCCTGCATGCACTCGCCGGCCGCCGCAGAGGCCGCCGGCTGCTGCGCCATTCCCGGCATGTTATGTCCAGCCTGCTGCGCCGCACGAGCGATAGACGGGGCGGCAAGGATTACCGCGACCGCACAAAACCGAACCACGTTTCTGCAATTCATCGCTCGCCTCCTGCTGGAATTTCTACAGATACACCGATGGTCTCACCGACTATCTCCGGCGCCTCGAGGCCCTCCCCGACGAGGAAGCCCTGCAGGCGTAATGCAGCCAGCCACGCCGCCTCGATGTAATCGAAGTATTCAATCGTCATGTCGAAGAGAGTCCTTTGTGCGATCAGCACCTGTGGGTAGGCGGCTGCGCCCTCGCGGTATCGCGCCAGGTACAACGCGTAGGCCTGCTCCGCCTGCGGAAGGATTTCCGCGCGATAGGCCTCCGAGGCCCGCAACCCGGTTAAGTACTCGCTGAATGCCACAGCGGCGCGGGACTCCAGCTCAAACTCGAGACGCCGAAGCTCGGCGTCGACCCGAATTTCATCTGCTCGCGCGGCCGCGATCAGGCCTTGATTGCGACTGAACAAGGGCACGCTGACGCCCACTTCGGCCGAAGCCTGCCACCCGACGGCGGACGAGGTCCCCTCGAACGGTTCGCGGTTGTACTGCAGCCCACCACGCGCGAAGAGATCAGGAAACGTCAGACGTCTCGCACTGGTGACGACGGCCCGTGTACGGTCGGCCGCGGCGCGGGCGGCCCGCAGCTCGGGACTCTGTTCGACCAGACGCTTCACGACGGAATCGCGCTCGAGCTCCGGAATCGCCTGCTCGAGTGACCCGTCGAGCCGCCGATCCAGAAGGGCGCGGTCGCCCACCATAGCTGCGAGTTGCCAGCGGTTGGCAACGAGCTCATTGCGAGCGGCCGTGAGCTGCAACTGGACCCGCCGCGCTTCGATCGCCGATTCGAGCACGTCCGGCTGATCGGCGGCGCCGACGTTGAACAACTGCCTGGTGATGCCGACTGCTTCCGCGCCAAGTTGCGCAAGGCGCTCCATCACAGCGACACGCCGCTCTGTGGTTAGGACGTCGTAGAAGAGCGTGCGAACCGAACTCAGGATACGCAGGCGCTGCTGCTCCCGGACTGCTTCTGCCTGCTCGATGTCCCGGTCGAAGACCGCGCGATTGAGACCGCGTTTGCCGCCCAGCGGAATGGTTTGATCGACGAAGAACCCATGAGCGCCGCGATCGTCCAAGTTGCGAGTTGCAAGCTCTTCACCGGTATAGCCGATGACCGGATTCGGCCACGCGCCGGCCTGCCGGGCCCTGCCGCGAGCTGCGTCAATCGCGGCCGTCGCCTGCCGCAGCGTGGGATTCGTGCTGAGTGCCCGCTGCTCAAGTTCCGCCAGCGCTATCGGCGGCGAGTCCGTCTGCTGCGCGAAGGCAGGGGCGCACCACAGCGCTGCCAGCAACAGGATGAATGCGGTGCGAGTCATCGCTGCGCCACCGGACGCGGCTGTTGCGGGGCCTGCGCCTTCAGTTCCTGGATCTTGTCGAAGAGCGCAGGCTCGAGGACCCGTACGACCGTCATCATGCCCATCGTGCCGCCGCTCCAGCCGCGCCGCATGCCGTAGGTTTCCGGTTTGGCCACGGCCTCGTCCATGACCATGAACATGTCCTGGGGATACCCGGGGAACATCCCCTCATTAGGCATGGCCGTCCGGCCGGCTTGCAGGAAGGACGGCTGCTGTCCGCTCTGGGCCGGCATCGGCATGTTCGATATCGCACGGTCGCCTTCGGCGCCGATGTTGATCGTTCGTCCGAACGCCGGCCCGCCGGCATCCCCAAGCGCGCTACCTTCGATGATGCCCATTCCCCCTTCCATCGTTCCCGAGCGCGGCATGTTGGCGTGCGTCATCATCAGTGGCCCGACCATCGACGCCATCTGATTCATCATGTGGTGCGGCAGGTGACAGTGGAAATGCCAGTCACCTGGATTGTTGGCCACGAACTCGATGTCTCTCGCCTGCGCGACGCCGACGAGGACAGTGTTCTCCGGAATCACCGCGGTGCTTCGAATGCGACCGCCCTCAGTTCCCGTGACGTAGAACTGGTGCCCATGCAAATGAATCGGGTGGTGGTCCATGCTGAGGTTTACCAGCCTGATGCGGACGCGTTCACCCACTTTGCAGAGCATCGGCGTGGTCGCCGGCCCGGCCTTGCCATTCAGCGTCAACCAGTTGAACTCCATCGCCAGCGAGTTGGGAATTGTGTTGTTCGGCAGGAGCGCCCAGCCCTGCAGCACGATCCCGAAGTCGCGATCGACCTGCGGGGCGTGGGCGCGCTGGGGATGGATGATGAAGAGGCCGATGAGCCCCATCATTTCCTGCATCGCCATGTGCGAGTGGTAGAAGAACGTGCCGTTCTGATGAACGGTGAATTCGTAGACGAACCGGCCGCCCGGTGGGATCAAGTCCTGCGAGACCCCCGGCATCCCGTCCATGTTGTTGGGAATTTCCAGGCCGTGCCAGTGCATGGAATAGGGCTCTGGAAGCTGGTTGTTCACGATGAGGCGAACGCGGTCGCCCTCGTTCACCTGAATGGTCGGACCGGGAATGCTGCCGTTGAATCCCCATGCATCGACGACCCGCCCCGGAATGAATTCCGTGCGCACGTGGCCCACAGTGATGTCGAACACCTTTGCGCCATCCTCGAAGCGCCATGGCATATCAGGCACATCCGGCGTGACGACGGAAATGATGCGGGGACCGAACTGCCCCGGCGGGATGGGCGCCCCGGCCGGCGCCGGTCGAACGCCGTCCAGAACTGGGCTCGCCTGATGGCCCTCGTGTTGCGCCTGCACAGGACGCGCGCCGCTTGCGGCACCCGCGGCACCTGCTACTCCCGCGACGCCGCGAAGAAATGAACGTCGACTCCAACCCATGACCTGCTCCAGAAAAGACTCAGGACGTACGTGCACCCGCGTACGCACGCGTACAGGGGAACGCCTCCGCTACGAGGAGCGGATCAGATTCGGAGAGCGCTCAGGGATCTATGAAGGAGGCGGGACGGTGGCCCCGGTGGGCCGTCGACGTGACGGTGGACGAATCCGGTTGGCACACCGGCACTTGCCGTAAGCGCCGGGAGATTAGCTGGCGACGTGACGACGCCGAGACCAGAAGCGGTGGTTTTGACAACTGCGGCCTGGGTCACGAGGCCCTCGTGATTGCACCCGGTGTGATGACCGCCTACCTGGGAAGAACTTGAGTCGCTGCCGTGACAATGAGCGGACGGGGACGGCGCGTGGGAGGCGCACAGCCACTCACACGTCAGCACCGCCGCGGGCGTTCCCGTCAGCGCGGATACAAGGAGGAGAACGGCAATGTTCCTCACCGGAGACTGTCCACGCAGTATAACGCCGCCGAAAGCCAAAGCCGCAACTGGCTGATGAGTCATACCTGCGCGGCCCGTAGTCTCAGGGCATTGCCGATGACCGACACCGAGCTGAGGCTCATCGCGGCAGCGGCGATGATGGGCGACAGCAGCAATCCGAAGAACGGATATAGCACCCCTGCGGCGATCGGCACCCCCGCCGCGTTGTACACGAACGCAAAAAAGAGGTTCTGCTTGATGTTGCCCATCGTCGCCCGGCTGAGGCGGCGTGCACGGACGATGCCTCGGAGGTCGCCTTTCACCAGTGTGACAGGGGCGCTTTCCATCGCGACGTCGGTACCGGTGCCCATCGCGATTCCGACGTTGGCCTGTGCAAGCGCCGGCGCGTCGTTGATGCCGTCACCGGCCATCGCCAAGAACCGCCCCTCGGCCTGGAGGCGCTTGACGACGTCGACCTTCTGATCGGGCAGCACTTCGGCGATCACCTCGTCGATCGAGAGCTTCCGCGCGACAGCCTCCGCCGTGGTCTTGCTGTCGCCCGTGAGCATCACGACGCGAATGCCTTCGGCGTGAAGGGTCCGAATCGCCTCTGGCGTGGTCTCCTTGACGGGATCGGCGACGCCAAGGATGCCGGCCAAGGTGTTTCCTGTAGCGACGAACATTACCGTCTGGCCTTCCGCGCGGAGCGCCTCCGCCCTGTCGCCCATCGGGCCGATATCCACGCCGAGGTCGGACATCAGCGCCCGGTTCCCGAGGGCCACGCTCCGGTCATCAACGGTGCCCGTCACGCCTTTGCCGGTAATGCTGGAGAAATCGCGCGCTGCGGCCAGGGTGACGCCACGCTGCTCCGCGCCGCTGACGATCGCAGCCGCGAGCGGATGTTCGCTGCCCCGCTCGAGACTCGCAGCCAGGCGGAGCAGTGACGCTTCGTCACCGCCAGTTGCCGGGACGACCGACATCAGCTGCGGCTTCCCTTCCGTCAGTGTGCCCGTCTTATCGACGACGAGCGTATCCACCTTTCGGAGGACTTCAATCGCTTCCGCGTTCTTGAACAGGATCCCCATCGACGCTCCGCGACCCGTCGCCACCATAATCGACAGCGGTGTCGCGAGCCCAAGGGCGCAGGGGCACGCGATGATGAGCACCGCGACCGCATTGACGAGCGCAAGAGCAAGACGCGGCTCGGGCCCAATTGTGGCCCAGACAACGAAGGTCAGGACCGCGACCGCGACGACGACCGGCACGAAATAGCCGGAGACGACGTCGGCCAGCTTCTGAATGGGCGCGCGACTGCGCTGGGCTTCGGCGACCATCGCAACGATACGGGAGAGCAGCGTATCCGCACCTACCTTGTCCGCACGCATGATCAGCGCGCCTGTGCCGTTCATCGTGGCGCCGACGACGCGGTCGCCCGCATGCTTCTCAACCGGAATCGGCTCGCCGCTGACCATCGACTCGTCGATCGAACTGGCTCCTTCGATCACGACGCCGTCCACGGGGACCTTCTCGCCGGGCCGAATGCGGAGGCGATCACCGACGTGGACCGCGTCAAGAGGCACGTCTTCCTCCGTGCCATCGTCGCGCAGGCGCCGCGCCGACTTCGCGGCCAGTCCGAGCAGCGCCTTGATCGCCGCTCCCGTCTGACTGCGGGCACGCAGCTCCAGCACCTGGCCCAGAAGGATCAGGGCGACGATGACGGCGGCGACTTCGAAGTAGACGCCAACCTCGCCATGTTCATCACGAAAGCCGGCGGGAAACAGATGAGGAAAGAGCGTCGCGACAACGCTGTAGATGTACGAGACAGACACGCCGAGGGCGATCAGCGTGAACATGTTGAGACTGCGATTGACGATCGACGCCCATCCGCGGGCGAAGAAGGGCCACGCACCCCAGACGCAGACCGGCGTGGCGAGCGCCAGCTCCACCCATCCCATCGTCCGTGGCGACAGGAGGCCTTCAAGCGGCCGCCCGGGAATGTAATCCCCCATGGCCACCAGCAGCAGCGGCACTGTGAGCGCCGCGCTGGTCCAGAACCGGCGCGACATGTCGATCAGTTCGTGATTCGGGCCCTCGTCGAGCGTCGGCATCATCGGCTCGAGCGCCATGCCGCAAATCGGGCAGGACCCGGGCCCGTCGCGCACGACTTCCGGATGCATCGGACACGTCCACTTTGCGCCGGGCGGCGCCTCTACGATTGGTGCTTCGGCCTTGCCGACGTATCGCTCAGGATCGGCCTTGAATTTCTCAAGACAGCTTTTGCCGCAGAAGTAGAAGGTGTGTCCTGCGTGCGTGTGGTGCCCCGCGGCCTTGGCGGGCACAACCGTCATGGCGCACACGGGGTCGCGTTCACCCCCTGCTGGAGCAGGCGCCGGGTGCTGGTGATGCTGTACGACAGGTAACTGGCGTGACATCGTTCGTGACCTCCTGCTACTTAACGCAGATGGCCGCCTGGCATTACACCGCCACAGGTGCAGTCCCGGCACCCATGCTCGGCACACGTGCCACAGGATTCGGCGACCCGCTTTTTCAACGCTTCCCGCGCCCGGAAGACCCTGACGCCGGCGTTACTTGCGGTCAGGCCCTGCTGGTCCGCGAACGTCTTCACCGGGATGCCGTCTATATCGATGGACTGGAGCGCGGTGGCGTACTCAGGCTTTAAGGTGGCGGCCAGCCGGGTCACACAGGCGCAGATCTCGGCCTTGAGCTGAGGGCCCGGCGTGGCTTGCGTGTCCAGCTCGCGCGCAAAGGCCTCCATGGCACGTGCGGCCGCGCCGTGCCGTCGAAACCGATCGAGCGCGGCATTGCGCAGAAGGCGATAGAACCACGGCACGATCCCTTCGTCCGGCGGGGCGAGGTCAGGTCGCGCGGCGATCTTCGTGAAAGCGTCCTGCAGGATGTCCTCGGCAAGCGCGCGATCGCCAACGCGGCGCTCGAGATACCGGAGAAATGCGCGCTGGTTCTCTACGAGGACATCAAGGGGGGCAACAGTCATCCGTGGGCGCTCCGGAGAGCGCAATCCACCCTACCACGAGGTATCGGGCCGCCTTGCCGCGCACCGTCCAGAACGAACGTCCCGACCGGCACGCGGGCCGCGCCCGCAAGAACGACTGCTAAGGAAGCGTCGCGGAGGCCGTGTAGACCTGAAGCATGTCCGCTGCGCCACCGGGAGGAACCGCACTCCAGGCGAACACAAGCTCGTCACCGTCGCGGGCCATGCGGGGAAATCCCGCCGCCCGGCTGCCGCCGACAGGCGACACCGTCACCGGCCTGGAACGGGCGCCTTCCGGATTGATCAAACGCAGGCGAAGCTCCGACGATTCCTTGCGGAACTCCACCCACGACGCCACTGCTGATCCATCGTCGAGCAATTCGATGTCGACGCGTCCGAGCGAACCTGCGTCATCGAGCCGGATGGGCGTGCCCCACGTCTTGCCGCCGTCGCTGGAGAACGCGGCGTAGGCCTGACCGAGATCGTTCTTCACGGTGAACCACGCCACGGCCGCCTGCTGGTCCCGCACGGACACGGCCGGCCCGTTGACGGGACACGCGTACAGCTCCCAGTTGTCGTTGTGCACGATCGCCTCGGGCGTCCATTTCCCGTTGACCAGACGCGACGTGGCGATGTCGCGGATCTCCTTGTCGGTGTGGTTGCGGTAGACGACAAGCGGACCATCTGCCGTGACTGCGGCGTCGGTCGAACAGCACTCGCAGACGTTGTGATCGATCTCGGTGTCCACGGTCTGCTTCCACTGCGCGTCGAACGCGGCATACCGCAGCGTCATGGTCCCGCTCGCCGGATCGTTCTCGAAATACTCGCTGTTGCGCCCGTCCAGCCAGATGACGCCGAGGCCGTCGTCCGGCAGGTTCATGAACGAGGCAAAGCCGTGCTGAAACCGCGTGCCGTCGTGGTGAGGCGCAAAGGGTTTCGCCCAGGTCTTCCCGTCATCGGTCGAGTACGACAGCAGGAGGTCGTAGCCTTCGACTTTGACGTCCGTGTTTCGAAGCCACTGTGCGACAAGCGTCCCGTTGGTCTTGCGCATGACGGAGGGCATGTCGGCGTAACTCAGAAACCAGTCGTTCCCCGAAGCAGCAGTGAGCGGCTGCGTCCAGCCTGAGCTCGTGCGCTCGGCAAACTTCAGGGCGACCGAGTCGCCGGTATGTTCAATCCAGCTGACCAGGACTCCGCGATCGGACACCGCGACCTGAGGCTCGCTGCTGTGCCGCCCGGCGGGGGATTCCAGCGTCTCGACGTTGACCGTCCATTCGGCTGGATTCGGTGTTCCACAGGACGCAGCGGTGATGGCGGCGACAAAGGCAAGAATGCAGCGCATGAATGTGTCCTCAGTGAGTGTGCATGCCACCGGTTGCGAGGTGCCAGGCCATGAATAACAGCAGAAGTCCGAGAGCGATCACGAGCGCAGAACGCCCGAGGGCTCTGCCAGTCGTCAATCCCCACGGTTTGAATACCGACAGCGTCGTGGCCGCCAGCAGCGCAAACAGGGCGGCAACCGCGTCCGCCACGAGCCGCATCCGGAGCGGCCGCAAATCGCCTGCCGCAAGCGGTCCCTGCAGCGCCACCTGCGCAACGGCGCCAATCGGCTGTGTGTGCACGAGCAGAATGACCGTGGCGACAACCGTCAATCCGAGTTTTGCCATCACCCAGTAATGCCTGAACAACCCCCACTGCGTGCCGAGCCCCTGTATCACGCCGGTGATCAGTGAGGCGATGCTGAATGGCACGATGACAAACCAGGTGATGAACTCCATCGCCAGGTACGCGGCGCGCACCATCAGGGCATCACTGCTGCTCAGACCAGCAAGCGCCAGCGCCAGAAATGCGGCAACCGCACCCAGCCATCCGACCGATGACGTGACGTGAGTCGTCAGCGCGAACTTGCGAACACCTGGCGTCATCATCGTGGTTCACCTGCCTTGAACAGCATCACGGCGCCGGCAGCGACCAGGCCAAGGGCAATGAGTTGCGCAAGCGTCAACGGACCCAGTATCTGCCTGTTGACACGGACGAACTCAATTGTGAAGCGGAACAGCCCGGCGAGCACAAGATAGCGTCCCAGGACGACGGCATCGCCGACACCCGCGCGCCGCCACCGAATCAGACAGAACGCGAGGGGCGCGAGGAGGACGGCTTCGTACAGCTGCGTCGGATGTACGGGGACGTTCGTGGGCGGCAATCCCAGCGGGAATTCGACGCCCCATGGGAGGTCAGTCGGCCGGCCGTAGTCGTCGCCGACCAGAAAGCATCCGATCCGGCCGACGGCATGCCCGATCGCGAGCGCAGGTGTCGCCGCGGCAAGCCCGTTCACCAGAGGGACGCGATATCGGCGCAGCATCCAGAGACCGGTGCCGACACCGCCAGCGAACCCGCCAAACCAGCTGAACCCGCCGCGAGACAGCAGCAGATCCATGAACGGCTCGGTGCCGCTGAACTCGATCGCCCACACGAGCTTCGCCCCCACGACACCGCCCACGGCCCCCACAAGGGCCGCATTGACGGCGTCCGCCGGCAACCGGCTCCGCTCGAGCTCCCGGGCGAACAGCCGGACGCCCACGAGCATGGCAATCGCCATGAGCACGCCGAAGCTGGTGATCTCGATGCCTGCGATGCGGAAGAGGACGGGATACATCGCGATCAGTGTGCCATCGTGGACGGCCTCAGCGTGCCCTTGCGCCACGCACGGCGTTTCATGATGTAGAAGATGACGGGCGTGATGATGAGCACGTGAATGGTCGACGTGATCATGCCGC
>CANIBQ010000127.1 GCA_947465645.1 Acidobacteriota bacterium
GCAAGCGAGACGATCGGCGGCTGGCCGGATCCGGTGGCGCGCTTCGACGAGAGACAGCTCCGCGAGCTGCCCGGCATCGGCAAGGACCTCGCCACCAGGGTGCGCGAGCTGGCGGACACGGGCGTCTGCGCCTACCACCAGGCGCTCCTGCAGGAGTTTCCACCCACCATCCTCGATCTGCTCCGCCTGCAAGGGGTCGGCCCGAAGACGGTGGCGCTCTTTTACTCGGCCTTGAACGTGCGCAGTCTCGAGGAGCTCGCCGCCGCCGCACGCGACGGCCGCCTGCGCGGGCTGAAAGGCATGGGCGCAAAGAAGGAAGCGCTCATCCTCAAGGCGATCGAAGAGCGCCAGAAAGACGCCGGCCGGCACCTCCTGAGCGACACCGCGGCACTCTCCGGCGAGCTCGTCGCCTACCTCCGCGAGCGCGCGCCGGAGATCGACGTCATCGCCGTCGGCAGCCTCCGCCGCGGCTGTGAGACCTGCGGCGACATCGACATCCTGGCCGTCGGCGGCAGCGCCGCGCTGATGGAAACCTTTATCAGCCACCCGAAAGTGGAACGCGTGCTCGGGCATGGGGAGACCAAGTCGAGCGTCCGCCTGCAGGGTGGCTATCAGGCGGATCTCCGCCTGGTGCCGCCGGCCAGCCGCGGCGCCGCCATGCAGTACTTCACCGGCTCGAAGGCGCACAACGTCGCGCTGCGCGACCGGGCGGTCCAGCACGGTCTCAAACTGAACGAGTACGGCTTGTTCAGGCTCGCAGACGATGTGGCGGTGGCCGGAGAGACGGAGGAGGGGATCTACGAGGCGCTTGGCATGGCGTGGGTGCCACCCGAGCTGCGCGAGCACCGCGGTGAGCTGAGCGCGGCCCTCGATCGCAGCCTTCCCCGCCTGGTCGCGCTCCCTGACCTGCGCGGCGATCTGCACATGCACACTACCGCCACCGACGGCCGTGACAGCCTTGAAGCCATGGCGGCGGCGGCGCACGCGGCCGGGCGGAGCTACATCGCGATTACCGATCACAGCAAGGCGCTGGCGATGGCCAACGGGCTCGACGAGCGGGGCGTCCTCGAGCACGCCGCGCGCGTGCGGGCGTTGAACGGACGGTTCGAAGGGCTGACGCTGCTGGCCGGCATCGAGTGTGACATCCTCGAGGACGGGCGGATGGATCTCGCCGACGACTGCCTGGCGCAGCTCGACATCGTCGTCGCGTCGGTGCATTCGCGGTTCAACCAGGACGAGGCACAGATGACCGACCGCGTGCTCCGCGCCCTCGAATGCCCCTGGGTCGACGTGCTCGGGCACCCCACCGGGCGCCTGCTGCTGAAGCGCGAGCCGGCACGCGTCAACATGGAGCAGGTGGCCACCGCGGCGGCGCGCCACGGGGTCGCGCTCGAAATCAACTGCCAGCCGCACCGGCTCGATTTGAACGATGCGCACGCGCGGCTGGCTCGCGAGCGCGGCGTACGGCTGGTGGTCTCGACCGATGCCCACTCCGCGAACGAGCTCGGCAACCTCCGCTGGGGTGTCCTGATGGCGCGCCGGGCGTGGCTGGAGCCCGATGCGGTCCTGAACACGAGAACAGTCGACGAGCTGCGGCCGCTGCTGCGGCGCAACCTCAGGTCCGGCTAAAGCCGGACCCTGCGTGCATGGCCGGTCCGGCTGAAGGCGGACCCCACGGACAGAAGGACTAACGTGACCGACAAGCCAGATGGGTTCGTCGCGCTGAAAGCGCTCAAGCAGGGTGCTCCGGATCCGCAGGCGGCCATCGCCGAGATCCGGACGATCTACTTCAGGACGACGAAGAAGACGATCGAGCACGACATCGCCCACGCGATCGAGCTGCTCAAGAGCCTGCCCGACGAAGAAGCGCGCGACCGGGCCGGTGTGTTCATGGAAGGGCTCGCCGAGATGCGGAAGGAGTGGGGAGCGGTCAAGGAGCGCAAGGCGCGCGCGAAGGTCAGAGGTAAGAAGTCAGAGGTTCGAAGTAAGTAGAAAGTACTTCCAACCTACCTCGAACCTCCTACCTTCGACCTTCTACCTATCGTTTCTCGATCACCAGTTTCTTCCTCGCCGTGATGCGCAGGATGTCCGGCACGTTGCGATCGATCGACAGCATCCGCATGTCGCGGTCATTCAGCCGCTGGAGCAGGTTCATCGAGACGCCGAGCGGCGTCTTCGGGTTCCGCGTCAGCGCCACAGCGATCTGGTAGTTCTTCACCCAGGCGCGGGTATTGGCGATGATCCGCAGGATCTCGTCCGAGAGGCTGGCCATGCGGGCGATGCTCTCGATCTCGGTCTCGGTCATCTTCGGACTGCTCAGCACGGCGACGGCGACAATCTTGTTCGGATCGCGGATGAGAACCGCACGCTCCTCACGCGTGCCTTTCATTGCCAGCGACATCCGCTGCGCGATGGTCATGGCCGCGATCTTCTGGATCGTCGCCGGCCGCTCCTTGCCTTCGGGCGGCAGCGTCTCCTCCGACGGCTCGTCGGGCTCCGGCACCGGCGGCGGCCCCATGTCGACAAGCGGCGCGTCGGTGTCTGGCGCGGACTCGAGCGACGGCGACGCTGACGGGTGAATGCCGCGCGCGGCGAAAAAGCTCCGCATCTCGGCCGGCACGTCCGGGCGCGACAGAAACACCTCCACCGAACCAGGCGGGATGGCGGCCAGCGTCGCTTCAGCCGCGCGGCCGATCCCGGGATCCGGATCGCTGACGAGGAGCATCAGGAGCCCGAGCTGCTCGTGCGCCCGTGGGGCGAGCGCGCCCTGCGCTGCCAGCAGCCGGATGTCCCGCGCCACTTCGCCACGGCGGAAAAAGTCCAGGAGCGGGGTCCGAAAACCAGCATCCATCGGTGGGGCGCGGATTAACGCAGGGAGAAATAGTAGAAGGCGCCGGCAGCGACGATGGCGAGCACCACCGCAACCGTGGCGAGAATACCGAGCGAGCGGCGCCGGCCATCGTCGGAGTCAAGGTCCGGCGGCACGTGCGGGCTGCCAATCGTCACCGAATCGTGCGGGAACTGGGCAATGAACTCGCGGACCGTCTGTTCCGGGTCCATGCCGACCTCGACGGCAAAGGACCGGACGAACGCGCGCGAATAGATGCCCCCAGGCAGGAGCGAAATATCGTTGCGCTCGAGCGCCTCGAGAACGCGCACCGACAGCTTCGTGGTTTCGGCGATCTGGCGCAACGACAACCCTTTCGCTTCGCGGGCGCGTTTCATTCGAGGGCCGAAGTCTGTCTCTACGCGATCTGCCAACGCCACTAGCGGCATGTTAGGGGGGTGTTACCGGGGTGTCAAACGCGGCCGTCGATTCCTGCACGATTTCCCTCAGTTCTTCGGCCGGTGTATCCGCGAAGAGACCAATACCCGCCCACCCCGCGGCCCCAGTTCGGCCCACTGCGGCTAGGCGCTCCAGGTTGACGCCGCCGACCCCGAGGACCGGTATCCGGACCGCCTGCGCCACGCGTTCCAGCTCGGTGAGGCCCGCCGGCGCACGGCCGGGCTTCGATGCCGACTCGAACACGGTGCCGAACAGCAGATAGTCAACCGCTCCGGACTCTGAGACGGCCGTCGCCTCGTCAACGGCATGCACGGAGCGGCCGACGAGAAACGGGCGTCCCGTCACGCGGCGCACGTGCTCAGCCGGCATCGAGTCGGCGCGCAGATGCACCCCGTGCGCGCCCGCTGCCATCGCTACATCCAGGCGATCGTTGACGACGACCCGCGTGCGCGTGCCGCCGACCGCATCGAGACAGTCGCGCACGAGGGACAGGAGCGCGGCGCCGGCGAGATCCGGTTCGCGCACCTGCACGAGGTCGATGCCCGCACCGGCGGCGGCGCCCACCTGCTCGACGAGTGGCTGCTGCCATGCAGGTCCGAAACGGCGCCGGTCGGTGATCAGGCAGAGGACGGGCCGCATCCCGTTACTCCTCCGGGATGCGCCTGGCGAGCAGCATAGCCACGAGCTCGCTCACCCCGACACAGATGTTGATGACGCCGACGCCGGAGATGGCGCCACGCACGAAGTGGTTGGTGATGATCGCGTGCACAGCCGGGAGCGACTGAGCGAAGTAGTTGCGATCCCAGAAGACAGACCAGGGCACGACGACGAGCGCGAAGCCGACCTCGAAAAAGAGCGCGGTGACGAGCAGCCTTCTCACGACGAGCTCCCGGCCTGTACCCGCGTGAGCCGTGCGATGCGGGCGCCGACATCCCGATAGCCCGCCGCGTCGGCCTCCAGCTCGAGGAGGATCGCCAGTGCCCGGGCCGACTCGGCTGTGGTTTCGAGGGCCACGGCAAGGTCGTAGAGCAGGACGAACCCCTCCTCCGGCGACGGCGCGGGCGCCTCAGCCGCTCGCTTGAGCCACTCGATCCCCCGTGACACATCCCCGCGGGCAATCAGCAGGCGGCCCAGCTGCCCGCCCGCGTGGAACCGCAAGGCCGGCACGCGCACCGCCCTCTCCAGCGCGGCGATCGCTTCGACCTCCCGCCCCTCGCTCCAATGCTGCAGCGCCAGCGCGTATTCCGCATGCGCATCGCTCACCTCCTGCTCCCGGGTGGCCTTCGCCCGCAGCTCCTCGAACACCGACTCGAGATCGGGAGGGAGCGTGGTTGCCACCTCCATCTCACCCAGCGCGCCGCTCAGGTCGATCTCAATCGCCTCGACGACGGTCGCCGTCTCTGGCGCGCCAAGGTCGGCGAACAGGTCCTCCTCACGCGCGGCCGCCAGGTCTTCAGCAATGGCGTGCGCTTCCGCCGTGCGGCCGGCCGCCAGGTATGCATCGGCCAGGCGCGCCTGCGCTTCACGCATCAGGTCGTGAAAACCGGCATCGACGCAGAGATCCACCAGCTTCGCCAGGGCGGGTATGTGGGACACCGTCGACGTGAACTGGCGCAGGGCGTCTGTCGCGCGCGACAGGTCGCCTTCGAGGAGCGCCGCATCGGCGACGATATCGACGCAGGCGAATGCCCGATCGGGCTGTGCGCCCTCGACGAGCCGGGCGGCAAGCCGCATGACGTCCGCGCCTCGGTCCGGCGACCGCATCAGGAAACCGGTCAGCAGACGGCGCGCCTGCTCGTCCTGCCCGGCGGCGAGGGCGCGGCCGGCCAGCGCGAGCAGCATCTCGGGATCGTCGAGCAGCGCCGTGACCAGCGGCGTGTCCCCCAGTGTCTCGGCCGCCTGCACCGCGGCGATCTTGGCCTCCGTATCGGCATCCTCGAGCAGCCCGAGCCAGACCACGCACTCGGCTGCGCCACGGGCATCACCGCGAAACCGGCGCTGTTCCGCGAGGAGGCGAAAATACTGGCGTGCGTCGAGCAGGAGACCCTGGCGTGACGCGATCTCCGCCAGCTGCAGCAACGTGTGTTCGTCCGTGCTGTGAAGCTTCAGCGCCTTCTTGTAGACCGCCTGCGCCTTGGACAGGAACCCTTCTGCGCACAGGAAGTCGGCGACCCTCGTAAACAGCTCGACCGCGCGATCCGGATCGCCGGCGCGGACCCACAGGTCGCCGAGGGTATTGATCGATGCCCAGTCGCGCGGCTGATCCTCGACCAGACGGACGTACTCGGCGATGGCGTCATCGAGCTTCCCCTGCCGAAGCAGCTTCTCCGCTCGTTTCAGGGTGGCGTCGCGGTTAGGAGAAGACACTGCCTAGGGCAAAGGTCAAAGGGCAAAGGGCCCACTACTCGATCGTATCAAACAGCGATGCCGGCCTGAATGAGCGGCGATGCAGCGTCGAGTAGCCGAACCGCGCGACGGCGGCGAGGTGGTCGGCGGTCGCGTAGCCCTTGTGACGGTCGTAGCCGTAGCGCGGATCGGCGGCGTGGTACTCGAGCATCTCGCGATCGCGCGTCACCTTGGCGACGATCGATGCCGCGGCGATCGCCGTGCACTTCTGGTCGCCGTGCACAACGCCGCGCTGGGCCATCAGCAGGTTCGGAATCCGGAAGGCGTCGACCAGGATGAGGTCCGGCAGCGGGGCGATCGCCATCACGGCGAGCCGCATCGCCTCGAGTGAGGCGTGGTGGATGTTGATCTCGTCGATCTCGGTGGGCTGCGCCGCCGCGACCGACCAGGCGAGCGCTTTCCTGGTGATGACGCCGTAGAGCCGTTCGCGCTCTGCGGCGGTCACCATCTTGGAGTCGAAGATGCCGGGGATGTGCCGGCTGGGATCGAGGACGACCGCCGCGGCGACGACCGGCCCGGCCAGGCAGCCGCGCCCGACTTCGTCGCAGCCGGCGATGCGGTGAAATCCCCAGCGCCTGAGGGCATTCTCGAGCGTCCGCATCGCTCGGATCTTGACCATGGGGAAGCCTTCAGTTCACGGTAGACGGTAGACAGTAAGCCGTGGCGTGCTCTCTGCTGTAAACCGTCTACTGCCTACTGTTTACTGCCTATTGAACCCGCTTCGTTTCCTTCATGCGCGCGGCCTTCCCCTTCAGCTCGCGGAGGAAGTAGAGCTTGGCGCGACGGACGCGCGCCGAGCGCACGATGTCGACCTTGGCGATCGTCGGCGAGTGGAGCGGGAAGATGCGCTCCACGCCCTGGCCGAACGAAACCTTCCGGACGGTAAACGACGCCCGCGCGCCGCCGCGGTGCATGCCGATGACGATCCCCTCGAAGATCTGGATGCGCTCCTTATCCCCTTCGCGGACCTTCACGTGCACCTTGACCGTGTCGCCCGATTTCATCGCGGGGCGTTCGGTCAGCTGGGACTTCTCGACCAGTTCCATCGCGCTCATCTGCTTGTCTCCCTTTTAATCTCTTCGAGCAGCGCCCGTTCTTCGTCGTCGAGCGCCGCCATGCCGATCAGTTCCGGACGCCGCGCCAGCGTCCGCGCCAGCGCCGCCTTCCTGCGCCACCGCCGCACCTCGGCGTGATGGCCCGAGAGCAGCACCGGCGGCACTTGCAACCCGCCGAACTCCGGCGGCCGCGTGTAGTGCGGGTGGTCGAGCAACCCGCGCGAAAACGAATCCTGCTCCACCGACTGCTCGTCGCCGACCACGCCCGGCACCAGCCGGCTCACTGCGTCGATGACCAGCAGCGCCGGCAGTTCCCCGCCGCTCACCACGAAGTCGCCGACCGAGAGCTCCTCACCCGCCACCAGCCCGGCGACGCGCTCGTCGATCCCCTCGTACCGGCCACAGAGCAAGGCCACGTGCGACAGGCCGCTGAGGCGCACCGCCTCGGCCTGCGTGAACGCCCGTCCCTGCGGCGACAGCAGGACCACCGCGTCCGGTGCGCCGCGTCGCGCGCGGATGTCGTCCACCGCGCGCACCAGCGGCTCCGGCTTCATCACCATCCCGGGCCCGCCGCCATACGGCACATCGTCGACGCTCCGGTGCCGGTCGGTCGTGTAGTTCCGCAGGTCGTGGATCGCCACGTCCAGGAGGCCCCGCTCAATCCCCCGGCTGACGACGCCCTCCGCGAGACCGGCCTCGATCATCCGCGGGAAGATGGTCACGACGTCGAACTTCATTCAACTCCAGCAACCCGTCCGGCGGCTCGATGACGATCCGCTTGGCGGCGACGTCGATCTCCAGACAGATGCTGCCGGCCAGCGGCACATCCACCTCGCCGCGGAGCCCGTGAACCACTAGGCGCCTGCTGCCGGCGACGCCCTCGACGCGGCTCACCGTGCCGACGCGTTTACCACCCGCCGTTTCCACCTCGCACCCGGCGAGCTGGTGCTCGTAAAAAGTACCCGGTGCCAGCGGCTGCAACGTCGCTTCGGGAACCCGCAGTTCCAGTCCGGCGAGCCGGGCGGCCTCCTCGACACTGCCAACGCCGACAAACCCGACAATCGGCCGCGCGCCCTGCACCCGGGCGCTGGCGATCGTCATCTGCACCTCGCCGGCCGCCGTCCGCGTCCACATCGTCGCACCGGCGACGAACCGCTCCTCGACGAAGTCTGTCTCCGGGCTGACCGCGACCTGCCCACGCAGGCCGTGAGGCCGGGCGATACGCCCGACCAGCACCATCGAGTCCCATCCCATCGTACGTAGTGTCCGGCTTCAGCCGGACCTAATCCCGAATATCGAGTTGCGCCTTCAGTCCGTGCTTCTCCGCCGTCAGCGCCACCAGCGCGCGAATCGCCGCGGCGGTGCGTCCCTGGCGACCGATGATCTTGCCCATGTCGCCTGGCGCGGTCGTCAACTCGAGGACCATTGTGCCGCGGCGCTCGGTCTCGCTCACCTGGACCGCGTCGGGATGATCGACGAGGGCGCGCGCGACGACTTCCACCACCGCGCGCAGCGGGCTGCCGCCCTTCTCAGTGTCCGCCATCTACTGCGCCGCGGGCGTCTCGACCGGAGCCGAGAGGTCGCGCGAGAGGTGCTTGGCGAGGAGCGTCCGCACCGAGTTGGACGGCTTGGCACCCTTGCTCAGCCAGTGCTGCACGCGCTCCTTGTTCAGCTCGACACGCGCCGGCTTGAGCCGCGGGTTGTACGTCCCGACGTTCTCGACGACGTTGCTCTGGAGCGCCGACCGCGCCTCGCTCACCACCACGCGGAAAAACGGCTTCTTCTTGGAGCCCACCCGCGTCATTCGAATCGACAGCATTTCCTTCTCCCTACCGTGTCTTCATCAGGCCCCAGGGCCCGCCCTTTTTCCGCTTCCTGCCCAAACCGCCGCCGCCCGGGCCCGAGCCTTGTCGAAGGCCCTGGGCCATGTTCGGCATGCCCTTCATGCCCTTGGCCATACCCTTCATGGCCCCCAGGCCGCCCTGCCCGATCATCTGCAGGACCTTGCGCATCTCGGTGAACTGCTTGAGCAGCCGGTTCACGTCTTCGACGGTCGTGCCGCTCCCCCTGGCGATGCGCTTCCGGCGGCTGCCGTTGATGATCTTGTCGTTGCGCCGCTCGCCGGCCGTCATCGAGCCGATGATCGCCTCGACGCGTCCCATCTGCTTCTCGTCGGGTTTGTTGTCCCCGAGTTGCTGCTTCAGGTCGCCCATCCCGGGGATCATCCCCATGATGCTCTCGAGCGGACCCATCTTGCGGATGGTCTTCAGCTGCTTCCTGAAGTCATCCAGCGTGAACTCGTTCCTGCGGAGCTTCTCTTCCAGCTCCGCCGCATCGTCTTTGTCGATCGCCTGCTCGGCCTTCTCGATGAGCGACAGCACGTCGCCCATCCCGAGCATCCGCGAGACGATGCGGTCGGGATGAAACAGCTCGAGATCCTCGAGCCGCTCGCCGCTCCCGACAAACGCGATCGGCACGCCGACCACCGACACCACCGAAAGCGCCGCGCCGCCGCGCGCATCGCCATCGAGCTTGGTCAGCACGACGCCGGTGACGCCGACACGGCGGTTGAACTCGCCGGCGCTCTTGATCGCGTCCTGCCCCGTCATCGCATCCGCGACGTAGAGCAGGTCCGACGGCGTGACGGCATCCTTGATCGCCGTCAGTTCCGTCATCAGGTCATCATCAATGTGCAGCCGACCCGCGGTGTCGACGATGACCGTGTCGAATCCCTTGGCCCTGGCCTCGGCCAGCGCCCCCGCCGCGCGCGCCACCGGGTCCATCGTCTCCGGCGCGTGTACCTTGACGCCCGCCTGTTCCGCGACCACCGCGAGCTGCTGAATGGCCGCCGGCCGCCGCACGTCGGTCGACACCATGATCGGGTGCCGCCCCTGCCGCTTCAGCCACATCCCGAGCTTGCCCGAGGTCGTCGTCTTGCCCGACCCCTGAAGGCCGAGCAGCAGCACGACGCGTGGCGTCGGCGCGTCCTTCTTCAGCCCGCCTTCGCTGTTGCCAAACAGGGCGAGCAGCTCGTCGCGGACAATCTTGATGACCTGCTGCCCCGGCGTCAGGCTCCGGAGGACCGCCTGGTCCATCGCCTGGTCGCGGACGCGGTCGATGAACGCCTTGACGACCTTGAAGTTAACGTCCGCTTCGAGCAGCGCGAGGCGGATTTCCCGGAGCGCCGTCTCGACAAGCTCCGGCGTCAGCCGCACTTCCCCGCGCAGAGACTTGAAGACGTCCTGGATGCGGGTGCTGAGCGAATCGAACATGGGGTCCCGGGAGCAGCCCGGCAGGGCGACCCCACAACGGGGCTAACCCTAACTGGCGCAAACCGTTATCTTAGGTCAGGTAGGTTGCTTGGGCAAGTAGGTAGCGGGGATAAACAGCCTTCTTCGGGCCCCAGCTACCCAGCTACCCAGCCGCCCAGCTACACGCTGGACAGCCGGTGTCCCAGCTTGTCCTTCTTCGTCTTCAGGTACTTGCGCGTGTGCTCATGGGCCGGGATCTCGAGCGGGACGCAGTCGGAGACCGACAGGCCGTAGCCCTGTAGTCCCACGAATTTACGGGGATTGTTGGTCAGCAGGCGCATGGTCTTGATGCCGAGGTCGGTCAGGATCTGGGCGCCGAGGCCGTAGTCACGCTGGTCGGCCTTGAACCCCAGCCGCTCGTTGGCCTCAACGGTATCGAACCCCTCGTCCTGGAGGGCGTACGCCCGGATCTTGTTCGCCAGGCCGATCCCGCGCCCCTCCTGGTTCAGATACAGCAGCACGCCTCGTCCCTCTTTCGCGATCCGGGCCATCGCCGTATGCAGCTGCGGGCCGCAATCGCAGCGGGCAGAGTGGAACACGTCGCCGGTCAGGCACTTGGAGTGCACGCGCACGAGCACGTCCGAGCCGTCGCCGATCTCGCCCTTCACCAGCGCCACGTGCGTAAGGTTGTCGACCGCGTTCTCGTATGCGTAGATACGGAACTTGCCCGACTCGGTCGGCAGCTCCGCGGTCGCCGCACGATTGATCAGGCGTTCGGTGCGCATCCGGTACTGGATGAGCGCCGCGATCGTGATCATCGGCAGGCCGTGCTTCTTCGCAAACTTCGCCAGCTCCGGAACGCGCGCCATCGTCCCGTCCTCGTTCATGATCTCGCAGATGACGCCGGCCGGCTCGAGGCCGGCGATGCGCGCCAGATCGACGGCCGCTTCGGTGTGCCCGGCACGGACCAGTACCCCGCCGCTGCGGGCTTTGAGCGGGAAGACATGGCCGGGACGCGAGATGTCGCTGGGCGTCGATTTCTTCGCAATCGCCACCTGAACGGTGCGCGCCCGGTCGGCAGCGGAAATGCCGGTGCTGGTGCCGCTTCGCGCGTCGATCGACACGCAGAACGCGGTGTCGCGCCGCGAAGAGTTGTCGGTGGCCTCGAGCGGGATCTCAAGATGCGCCAGCCGTTCGGGCATCATCGCCAGGCAGATCAGGCCGCGCCCGTGCCGGGCCATGAAGTTGATCGCCTCTGGCGTCACCTTCGCCCCGGCCATCGTCAGGTCGCCCTCGTTCTCCCGGTCCTCATCGTCGACGACGATGATCATCTTGCCGGCCTTGATGGCGGCAACCGCGTCCTCGATCGGCGCAAACGGTCCGCGCCGGCTGGCGCCCTTGGCAATACGGATATTGGTGGTCTTTTTCATGTCATTGCGGGCCGGCTGAAGCCGGCCCCTACGGTTGTTCATTTCTCACACGACTATCTTGTTCAGCGGATACTCGACGATCCCCTGGCCGCCGGCCGC
>CANIBQ010000128.1 GCA_947465645.1 Acidobacteriota bacterium
GAGGAGCTGATCACCCACCTCGGGCGGGAATACTACGACTAGGCGGACCTGCCGGTCCGCATCTGCGTCGATTGCGATGATCCGCACCGCGCAGGATATGCCGCCAGACGTGGCTTGATCGCCGCGTCCTTCCTCCGGCGCGACGGCGGAGGGATCCTGACCGGCATGAGGCCTTGGTCGCCCGCCCGCGTCGCTGACGCGTACGCAGGCACTGCTGCGCTGTCACGGTCTGTCCGGCGGTACGAGAGCCGCTCTCCCGGCGGCGTGGCCCGGCCCTCCTTTGGCTACGCGCGGCGCGATCCAGGCGGCAGTCTCTGGTATGTGGGTCCCGTCGGCACCCGAGAAGCAGACGGCGCGGCAGCTCATGCCGAAACGCTGCGGGAGGGCTTCCGTGGCGTCAAGGCGCACCCGCGGCCCGCGCGTTCGACGCGACCCCGAGACCGTTGAGTTCACCGCTCAAACGAATACGCTTGAGCCCGTGATGGCCTACGTGCGTTCGAGGTCACCGATGCGTGCAATCTGGTTCGTCGTGGCGGTGGCCAGCCTGGTGCTCGGCGCCGTCGGCGTTGTCGTACCCGTGCTCCCGACGACGCCGTTCCTCCTGCTCGCCGCCTATGCCGCCACCCGAAGCTCGACCCGCCTGCATACGTGGCTCGTAGAGCACCGCCTGTTCGGTCCGGTGATCACCGACTGGCAGGCAAACCGCACCGTGAGCAGGCGCGCCAAGGTGACCGCCACCGTCACGATGGCGGCGTCAGCCGTGGTGCTGTTCGTGGTCGGTACGGCGTGGATCGCCCTCGCCGTCACGGCGCTGATGGCCACGGTCGCCACGTGGCTCTGGCTCCGCCCGGAGCCGGCCCGGGCCTTCGACGACGAGCGCTGAGAGTCGGCGCAGCACGCTGAAGCCCGTGCTCAAGGGGTCCAGAACGTTGCCGAACGTTCCGCAACGGCTCTAAAAGCCACAAACCCTTCCCTCTGACCCCTTCCCCCTGACCCCTTCCCCCTTCTATGCTGTCCGCATGTCGAAGCCGTCCGCGGACATCTCGGACCTGCTCCAGGAACATCGGACCTTTCCACCGCCCCCAAAGTTCCGCCAGCAGGCGAACATTTCGGACCCGGATATCTACGCACGCGCAGACAAGGATCCGGAGGCGTTCTGGGCCGGCTTCGCTTCCGAGCTGGAGTGGTTCACGCCGTGGACGCAGGTCCTCGACTGGCAGCCACCGCATGCCCGATGGTTTGTTGGCGGCACGATCAACGCAAGCGTCAACTGCGTCGATCGTCATGCGCGGGGCCCGCGCCGCAACAAGGCCGCACTCGTCTGGGAAGGTGAGCCCGGCGATCGCCGCACGCTGACCTATTTCGATCTCTACCGGCAGGTCAGTCAGTTCGCCAACGTCCTCAAGTCGCTCGGCGTGAAGCGCGGCGATCGCGTGGCGATCTACCTGCCGCTCATCCCTGAACTGGCGATTGCGATGCTCGCGTGCGCGCGCGTCGGTGCTGTGCACTCGGTGGTCTTCGGTGGCTTCAGCGCCGAGTCGTTGCGTGACCGCATCAACGACTCGCAGTGCACCCTATTGGTCACCGCCGACGGCGGCTGGCGCCGCGGACAGGTCGTGCCGCTGAAGCAGATGGCCGACGAAGCGCTCGAGGGCACCCCGTCGATCCGCAACGTCGTCGTCGTCCAGCGGTTACAGGGAGTGCCGGTGGAGGTGCACGTCAAAGAGGGGCGCGACCACTGGTACCACCGCCTGATGCAGGAGGCGTCGTACGTCTGCGAGCCGGAGCGGATGGAGGCGGAGGACATGCTCTACATCCTCTACACGTCCGGCACGACGGGGAAACCGAAGGGGATCGTGCACACGACCGGCGGGTATCTCGTCGGCACCTACGCGACGACGAAATGGGTCTTCGATCTCAAGGAAGACGACGTCTACTGGTGCACGGCCGACATCGGCTGGGTCACCGGGCACAGCTACGTCGTCTACGGCCCGCTCGCCAACGGCGCCACGGTGCTGATGTACGAGGGTGCTCCGGACTGGCCGCAGAAGGATCGGTTCTGGCAGATCGTCGAACGCTACGGCGTCTCGATCTTCTACACGGCGCCGACCGCGATCCGGGCGTTCATGCGGTGGGGCACCGAATGGCCGGCGAAGCGGGACCTGTCGACGCTGCGGCTGCTCGGCTCGGTGGGCGAGCCGATCAATCCCGAAGCCTGGATCTGGTACCACCGCCACATCGGCGGCGAGCGATGTCCGGTCGTTGACACCTGGTGGCAGACGGAAACGGGCGCCATCATGATCACGCCGCTCCCCGGCATCACGACGACCAAGCCCGGGTCGGCGACGCGGGTGTTTCCCGGCATCAAGGCAGAGATCAAGAACGAGCAGGGCGACACCATTCCTGCCGGCGGGGGCCTGCTGACGCTGACGCGTCCGTGGCCATCGATGCTGCGCGGCATCTACGGCGATCCGCAGCGCTACGTGACGCAGTACTGGAGCAAGTGGGCTCCCGATGTCTACTTCGCCGGCGACGGTGCCAAGCTCGACCAGGACGGCTTCTTCTGGCTGCTCGGCCGTGTCGACGACGTGCTCAACGTGGCAGGCCATCGCATTGGCACGATGGAGATCGAAAGCGCGCTCGTCGATCACCCGCGCGTGGCCGAGGCGGCGGTCGTCGGCCGAACGCACGAGATCAAAGGGCAGGCGGTGGCCGCGTTCGTCACGCTGAAGGAGGGAACGCCGCGCACCGAGGGGCTCGTCGCCGAGCTCAAGGAGCACGTCGTCAAGAAGATCGGCGCGATTGCGCGTCCCGACGACATCATCTTTACCGCCGACCTGCCCAAGACGCGATCCGGCAAGATCATGCGGCGGCTGCTGAGGGACATTGCCGAAGGGAAGACACTCGGTGACACGACAACGCTGGCGGACCCGGCCGTGGTGGCGAGGCTGAAGACGCAGTACGAGGACGAAGCTAACTGATCTTCGTTCGTGGCCGTCGTGCAGGGAGGGGCGTGGCGGCGGCGACGTCCACACGCTCGACGCGGTTCCGGCCGGCTTCCTTCGCGCGGCGCACGGCGTGCTCGGCTTCCTCCAGTAACTGCTCGGCGCGTACGCTCGCGTCAATCGACTCCGCGACCAGCACCGCCACCGACACCGTCACGTCGACCTGCTCCTCGGTGACGTGGTCGTGCAGCGCCAACCGCTCCTGCACCATCACCCGGAGCCGCTCGGCGAGGGTCTCGGCGTTGGCGTGTTCGGTCTCCGGCAGCAACACGGCGAAGGTGTCCTCGTCGCATCTCGACACCCAGTCCTGCTCGCGGAAATAGTTGGTGACAAGGATCCCGATCCGTTCGAGGACGCGGTCGCCGAAGCCATAGCCACGCTGCTCATTGATGTCTGCCAGCCGATCGACGTTGAAGACGATCAGTGCAAACGGATGGCCGAATCGTTCGGAGCGCTGGATCTCCTTGTCGAGCGCCGCCAGCAGCACCCCCCGCGTATGCAGCGTCGTGAGCGGGTCGGTCAGCGCCCGCGTGCCGGGCTCGCGGGCCTTCAGCTCGGCGACCGCCGCCAGGACGTCGAACGACGCACGCCGCACCATCTGCGCGATTGCCGGCCACGGTTCTGACGTGGCGCCGAACGATTCGTCCAGGGCCAGCTCGTCGAGGGCGGAGCGCTCGATCAGATAGGCCAGCGAGAACAGCTGGCCGAGCGACAGGCCGTTGTCGTGAGCGAGGCTGAGCAGGTCGGCGATGCGCCCATCGCGCGAGTCGAGCTCCCCGTCACGGGTCGCGGAAATCAGGAACTGGAGGACGAGCGCCCCCATGGCCGCGCCGCGGTCCGTGTCGAGCGTGTCGACCCCGGCAAACGGAAAGACCCCGAGCGCGTCGCTGACGACGATCTCCATCCGTTGCTCGAGGATCCGGGCGAGCTGCTCCCGGGGTTGGCTGGCGTCCTGCACTGTTGCTGCTATCGGTTGTTACACAACGGCCCGACAATGAGCCTGCAGGCGTTGTTATAGGACAGACTTACGAAAATAGTCCAGCTTGGCCGCCGATTACGATATTGGTGCCGCCCCGCCTGCCGCGTTTGTAGTTCAATGTTGCTCCGCCACCTACCGAGACAGGGTCCAGCCGCCGAAACCCTGAAGGTCCAGAACATGCCGGGGAGAATCAGGGTTGCGTAAGAAGATCGGCGAGTGTCTCGTCCAATCGGGACTCATCTCCGAAACCGACCTGCAGACGGCGCTGGTGGAGCACAAGCGCTCCGGCGAGCGGCTGGGCGCAGTGCTCGTCCGCATGAATCTGGCGACCGACCGTCAGATTGCCAAGGCGCTCGCCTACCAGCTCGGATTTTCGTACGTCAACCTGGCGGAGAACCCCCCGGACCCCGGCGCGGTCATGCTCATCCCGAAGGATCTTGCGCTCAAGCGCACCTGCCTCGCGATTGCGGTCGAGAAGAACCTGCTGACCGTGGCGATGTCGGATCCGCTGCTCTTCACGCTGGTGCAGGATCTCGAGTTCCAGAGCGGGTACCGCATCAAGCAGGTCGTGGCGACGCGCGCCGAGATCGTCGACGCCATCCACGCGTCATACCCGGACAAGGCGCTCGCGCGCGTCAACCAGAGCGGTTCCGGCATCGCCGTCCAGGTGACCACGCGGTCACAGGCACCCGGTATCGAGGGCTACGGCGGGATGCTGGCACCGCTCGCCGAGGGCGCCATCGCGTCCCGCCGGCCCGACGATGACGTCTTCGAGCAGCCGGGCACGCGGGGGGGCACGCCGGAGAACGCGCCGATCATCGACCTGGTCGACCTTGTCATCAAGAGCGCGCTCAAGAGCCGGGCCAGCGACATCCACATCGAGCCGACCGAGCACAACGTCGTCGTCCGTCATCGCCTAGACGGCCTGCTGAAGGAAGTGATGGACCTGCCGAAGTGGGTCCACGAAGGGCTCGTCGCGCGCATGAAGATCATGGGCGGCATGGACATCGCGGAGAAGCGGTTGCCGCAGGACGGCCGCATCCGCACCGCCGCCGAGGACGGCCAGGAGGTCGACTTCCGTGCCTCGACGCTGCGGACGATCTTCGGCGAGAAGTTCGTGCTTCGCGTCCTCGACCATCGAAAAGGCGTGCCGCCGCTCGAGGAGCTCGGGTTCTCCGCGACGGCTCTTGAACAGCTCCGGTTCTTCCTTCGTCACCAGCACGGCATGATCCTCGTCGTCGGGCCGACCGGTTCCGGCAAGACGACGACGCTCTGTTCCGCGCTGACGGCGGTGCGGTCGGAGCGCACGAACATCATCACCATCGAGGACCCGGTCGAGTACCAGATTCCCGGCGTCAACCAGACGCAGATCAACGACAAGATCAAACTGACGTTTGCCAGCGCGCTGCGCTCGATCCTCCGCCAGGACCCGGACGTCGTCCTGGTCGGCGAGATCCGCGATCAGGAGACGGCGCGCATTGCCATGCAGGCGGCGCAGACGGGCCACCTGGTGCTGTCCACGCTCCACACCGACGATGCCCCGTCGTGCGTGACGCGATTGACGGACATCGGCATTGAGCCCTACGTCGCCGCGTCGGCGCTGATCGGCGTCGTCGCGCAGCGCCTGATGCGGCGGCTCTGCATGCACTGCCGGCGTCCGTACACGCCCGATCCCGAGACGCTGCGCGCGATGAGCGTGTCCGAGACGGAGGCCGACACGCTGACGTTCTACCGGGCGGTCGGCTGCGATCAGTGCAATCACACCGGCTACCGCGGCCGTGTCGGCATTTACGAAGTGATGGCGGTGAACGACAAGCTCCGGCGTCTGATCGCCCAGCGCGGCAACGAAGCGCAGCTGCGCGACGCCGCGGTGGATGGGGGGATGATCTCGCTCGGCGAAGACGGGCTGATGAAGGTCAAGGCCGGCGTGACGACGCCCGAGGAACTGCTGCGCGTCGTCACCGAGGTGCGCGAAGCGAAGACCGCGTGTCCCGACTGCGGCGCCGGCGTGTCCGCCGACTTCGTGGCGTGCCCGACCTGTGGTTACCGCGTCGGCGGCGGGTGCCCGCATTGCCATCGCCCGCAGCAGGCGGGCTGGAAATTCTGTCCGTACTGCGCGAAGAGCACTGAAGGTGGCCGGAGACCGGCCCGCCGTCTCGGCAGGAAACACGAGGTACGCGAGCTGCCCCCGGCCAACGTTGCCGAGTTCAAGAAGTAAGATCCCAGATCCCGGATTCGGGATCTGATGACGAAGACCTACTACGAACTGCTGGGCGTGCCGCTCTCGGCACCCCCGGACGAAATCAAGCGGGCGTTCCGCCGCGAGATCGCCAAGTATCATCCCGACAAGGTCCAACACCTGGGACGCGAGTTTCAGGAGATCGCCGCCGTCAAGGCCGCCGAGCTGACACAGGCCTACAAGGCGCTGAGCGACTCCGTGCTACGTGCCGAGTACGACGCGCAGCTGGGTAGCGTGCTCTCGCCCGAGCCGCCCCGCGCCGCGCCGGCGCAGCCGTCACCGGCGCCCGCTGCCGCTGCCGCGGCGACGCGGGCTCCCGCGCCGCCGCCGGTTGAACCGCCCTCCGGCTCGTCGGGGACCTTTTCTCAGGAACGCGCCGGCGCCAGCGAGCTGGTTCGCCGGGCGACCGTCATCCGGTTCCGCCAGGCCGTTGCCAGCGAGTTCGGCCGCTTCGAGGAAAGCCCGGTGTCGGGTTTCGATGTCACCTGTGTGCCGAAACCGGCCTTCTTCAGCATGAAGATGCCGCCGCGGGTGCTCGGTCGTTTCGTCGACCAGGTCGACCGCGCCGCGCTGACCGAGACGTGGGGGCTGGCCTCGCGAATGAAAAAGGACACGCAACGCGACCTGGTGGTCTTTCTCATGGGGCCCGCGATCGCCCAGGCGGGGGAGCTGGGGGCGGCGACCGCGGATCAGCGCCGCAAGCCGATGCCGGCGGGCGGCAAGCTGATCATGGTGCCGGTCAACACCCGCAACTGGCACGCCCACGTTCCCGCCGATGCCCCCCCGGTCGTAAAATCACTGGTCGCCAGGCTCAAGTCGTCGTAAGGCCGGTTGCGGTGTCGACCGCCCGGAACTGGTAACGCATGGTCTCCGTAAGGTGTGTGCATGGCGTTGATTGAGACCCGGGACCTCTGGAAAACCTACGTGATGGGCTCCGAGGAAATCCACGCGTTGCGCGGCGTGTCGGTCGAGATCGAGCGGGGCGAATACGTGGCGATCATGGGGCCGTCGGGCTCCGGCAAGTCGACTCTGATGAACCTCATTGGCTGCCTCGACACCCCGTCGAAGGGGAGTTACCTGCTCAACGGCAAGCAGGTCAGCCAGATGAACGACAACGAGCTGGCGCGCATCCGCAACGAGGAGATCGGTTTCGTCTTCCAGACCTTTAATCTGCTGCCGCGCGCCACGGCGCTGCACAACGTGGAGCTGCCGCTCGTCTACGCCGGCGTGAGCTCGAAAGAGCGGGAAGCCCGAGCGAAAGCGGCACTCGAGAAAGTCGAGCTCGGGACCCGGATGACCCACCGGCCGAACGAGCTGTCAGGCGGCCAGCGGCAACGCGTCGCCGTCGCCCGCGCGCTGGTCAACAACCCGTCGATTCTGCTGGCGGACGAGCCCACCGGCAACCTCGACTCCAAGACCGGCGCTGAAATCATGGCGCTGTTCGCGCGGCTCCACCAGAGCGGCAACACCATCATCCTGGTCACCCACGAGGCCGACGTCGCCGCCTTCGCCAGGCGGGTGATTCACATCCGCGACGGGCAGGTAGAAAAAGACGTGGTACAAGCCGCGTAGGAGTTTCAGACTGCCGCCCAATGTCCTGCGGCAATCTCTGTGAGCGGCGCGTTCCGGTCGAACGTCGCCGGATTCAGCTCGATGCGCTGCCTCGGCGCGTCGGGATCGAGCACGGGAATCGCGCTGAGCAGCGCCTGCGTGTATGGATGCGTCGGGTTCGCGAAGATCGCCCGCGTCTCGCCCATCTCGACGATCCTCCCCAGGTACATAACGGCGACGCGACCGCAGATGTGCTCCACCAGCCTCAGGTCGTGCGCGATGAACAGGTAGGTCAGTTTCAGGCGGGCCTTGAGATCCATCAGGAGGGCGACCACTTGCGCCTGGATCGACACATCCAGCGCCGAGACGGCTTCATCCGCGATGATCAGGGCCGGGTTCAGCGCGATCGCGCGTGCGATGCCGATCCGTTGCCGTTGGCCGCCGCTGAATTCGTGCGGGTAGCGCGTCAGGTGCTCCGCGTCGAGGCCGACGAGCGCGAACAGCTCCGCAACGCGGTCGCGTCGCTCCGACCGGCTGCCGAGCCGATGGATGATCAGCGGCTCCTCGACGATGTCGCCGACTCGCATCCGGGGGTTGAGCGACGAGTACGGATCCTGAAAGACGATCTGCATGTCGCGGCGCGCGAGCCGCAGCCGCTGGCGCGAAAACTGGAGCACGGGCTCGCCACGGAAGAGCACCTCGCCTGACGTCGGCTCGATCAGCCGCAGGATGCAGCGGCCGGTCGTGCTCTTGCCGCTTCCGGACTCGCCGACCAGGCCGAACATTTCTCCTTCGTCAATCGTGAAGCTGACATCGTCGACCGCCCTGACGACCGAGGGTTTCGAGAACACGCCCTGTCCGCGGGTGAAATGCTTGACGAGATGGCGGATCTCGAGCAGCGGCGGCATCTAGCGCTCACCCTCTCCGAGTGGATTGCCGAAGCCTCTCCCGAGGCCGGGGACAGCCGCCAGCAGCGTCCGAGTGTAGTCATGGGCCGGAGTGCGCAGGACCTGTCGTACCGGTCCTTGCTCGACGAGGCGCCCCTGGTGCATGACCGCGACGCGATCAGCCATTTCCGCAATGACGCCGAAGTCGTGGGTGATGAGCAGGAGCGCGAGGTTGTAGCGCGCCTTCAATTCGCGAAGCAGCTCGAGGACCTGTGCCTGAATGGTGACGTCGAGCGCTGTCGTCGGTTCATCGGCGATGATGAGCGGCGGCCGGCACGCAAGCGCGATGGCGATCATGACGCGCTGCCGCATCCCGCCGGAGAGCTGGTGCGGGTAGTCGCGCACGCGCCGCGCGGCGTCGGGGATCTTCACCGCGTCGAGCAGCTCGACTGCCGTGGCGCGCGCTTCGCTGCGCGACCCCAGGCCGTGGACGGTCAGCGCCTCGGCGATCTGGTCGCCGACCCGCATCACCGGGTTGAGCGCGGTCATCGGTTCCTGAAAGATGAGTGAGATCCGTGCGCCGCGCACCGCGCGCATCTCGCGCTCCGGCAGGGCGAGCAGGTCCCGGCCTTCGAACAGGACCCGCCCGGAGGTGATCCGCCCCGGCGGCTGCACGAGCCGGAGAATCGAGAACGCCGTGACCGACTTCCCGCTTCCGGACTCGCCGACAACCCCGAGGGTTTCACCGGCCGCGACGTGGAAGCTCACATCGTCGACGGCGGTGACCGAGGAGCGCTCCCCGGCGAACTGCACCGTCAGGTGCTGTACGTCGAGGAGAGGAGTCTCGCTCACGCGCGTGAGGTGTCCTGATACTCGCCGAAGACGCCGCGCAACGCGTCGGCGATCTCGCCCAGGGTCGCCTTGCGCTCGACGGCGGTGACGATCGGCGTCACCAGGTTGGCGCTGCCCCGCGCCGCGTCGGCGACGGCCGCGAGGGCGGCGCGGCAGTCGGCGTCGCCGCGACCGGCACGCAGCTCCCTGAGGCGGGCGATCTGGCGCCGCTCGATGTCCGGATCCACGCGAAACACGTCGATTGACGCTCCACTCTCCGTATGGCGATTCATGCCGACCACGACCGTATCACCAGCATCGATCCGTTGCTGTGCCGTAAACGCCGCCTCCTGAATCTCCCGCTGAATGTAGCCCGTTTCGATGGCGGCCATGGTGCCGCCCATCGCATCGATCCGGTCCAGGAGCGCCGTGGCGGCCCGCTCGATCTCATTCGTCAGAGATTCTATGGCGTACGCGCCGCCCAGCGGATCGACCGTATTCGCCACCCCGCTTTCATGCAGCAGGATCTGCTGCGTGCGCAGCGCGGTCGTGGCGCTGTCCTCGGTGGGCAGGGCCAGTGCCTCGTCGCGGCCGTTGCAGTGGAGCGACTGGGTGCCACCGAGCACCGCCGCGAGTGCCTGCAGCGACACGCGCACGATGTTGTTGTCCGGCTGCTGCGCGGTCAGCGTGCTGCCCGCCGTCTGCGTGTGAAAGCGGAGCTGCAGTGCGCGCGGGTCGGTCGCGCCGAACCGGTCGCGCATGCGCCGTGCCCAGAGGCGGCGCGCCGCCCGGAACTTGGCAATCTCCTCCAGGAAATTGTTGTGCGCATTGAAGAAGAACGACAGGCGCTGGCCGAAGGCGTTGACGTCGAGCCCGGCGTCGATCGCCGCCTGGACGTAGGCGGTGCCATGGGCGAGCGTGAACGCCACTTCCTGCACCGCGGTCGACCCGGCCTCGCGCATGTGGTAGCCGCTGATCGAGATCGAGTTCCAGCGGGGCAGCTCGCGCTCGCAGAACGCGATGATGTCGGTGACGATTCGCAGTGACGGCCGTGGCGGGTAGATGTAGGTTCCGCGCGCCACGTACTCTTTCAGGATGTCGTTCTGTACTGTTCCCGCCAGCGCCCGCAGCGCGATGCCCTGCCGCCTGGAGACTGCCACGTAGAGCGCGAGCAGGATGATGGCGGTGGCATTGATGGTCATCGACGTCGAGACGCGCTCGAGCGGGATGCCGTCAAAGAGGGCGGCCATGTCGTCGAGCGAGTCGATCGCGACGCCCACCCGGCCGACTTCCCCGGCGGCGAGCGGATGGTCGGAGTCGTAGCCGATCTGCGTCGGCAGGTCGAAGGCGACGCTCAGCCCGGTCATGCCCTGGGAGAGGAGGTACCGGTAGCGGCGGTTGGATTCGGCGGCATCGGCGAATCCCGCGTACTGACGCATCGTCCACGGCCGCCCGCGGTACATCGTCGGCTGGATACCTCGCGTATAGGGGAACGCGCCTGGGGCGCCGAGGTCGGTTTCCGGGCTGGTGTCCGCGAGGTCGTCAGGCGCGCAGTAGAGACGTTGGCGCGGGACCGATTCCATCGGGTGCCGGCGATCTTACTCCAACCCCTTGTGTATCCCCGGTTAGCAGACCGCCGCCTGTTGGGGCAGGCAGTTCGTCCGTTCGGAGTGTTCAAAAATGCCCGAAAAACGCCGCTTTGTTGACACCCCTGCAGGCTGTCTCTACAATGGCGCGCAGCCTTCATGAGGCTAAACCACTGTAAATGAACACTTTTGGTGCCCAATCTCTGCCAGATCTCCCCGGTCACGGCAGGTTCGGATTGGGAGACGC
>CANIBQ010000129.1 GCA_947465645.1 Acidobacteriota bacterium
ATCGCGTTCCTCATCCTCGCGGCCTCGGCATCACCCGCGTTCGCCACGTGGTCGGTGATCGCCGTCGATCAACAGACCCGCAGCGTCGCGATCGCGTCGGCGACCTGCGTGCCGCAGGCCGGGTTCGCTGGGTTCCCGGCCAAGGGCCTGATGGACGTGCAGGCGATCGTCGTGCCCGGCAAGGGCGTGGCCGCCGCGCAGGCGGGCGTGGATCGCACGCGCCAGAACCAGCAGCTGGTGTTCGACGAGATCGCGAAGGGCACGGCTCCGGAACGAATCCTCGAGCTCTTGAAGGCCGATCCGGCCGTCGAAGTGCGCCAGTTCGCGATCGTCGATCTCCAGGGGCGCTCGGCCGGCTTTTCGGGCCAGAAGAACATGGCGGCGTCGCTGAGCCGGCAGGATCAGGTGCCGGGCGCCGGGATCTACTTTTCGATCCAGGGCAACATCCTCGCCAGTGACGATGTGGTGAGCGCGGCAGCCGAGGCCTTTAAGGCCGAGAAGGGAACACTGACCGATCGCGTGATGGCGGCCATGGAAGCGGCCGATGCCAGGGGCGGCGACAAGCGCTGCACCTGCGAGACCAAGCCGCTGCCGGCCGCTACGGCGTCCTGCGAGAGCAAGACGGCGCACGTGGCCTACATCCTGCGCGCCGATGTGAACGACAAGAACGGCGCCGCGTTCAACGACGGCCAGTACGCGATGTACGTCTCGGTGACCAACGACGACATCACCGCCGCCGAGAACGCCAATCCCGTCAGGACACTGCGCCTGCGCTACGAGGCGTGGAAGAAAGCCCACCCACGGTGACCCCGGACGAGCAACAGGAAGTCCGCCGCCTGATCGACGCGCACGAGCACATGCTCCAGGTCTGCCGCGCCTGCGCCGAGACCACGCGCGACCTGGCGTGGGAGGTGAAGCGCGGCAGCGTGCCCAGCCCCGAATCGCTCGAGGCGACGCTCGCCGAAGCCGAGCGCGTGCTCGACGATCTCGGCAAGGTGGAAGTGGCGATCGCGGAAATGAAGGCGGCGCTCTGGTGACCGACATCCCCGGCCGCGATCAACTCGGCGCGCTGATCAACTTCAGCGTCGACGCGGTCGTGCTCGTCAACGCCGACGGCGTCATTCAGTGGGCCAACGCGGCGACCACCGACGTGCTCGGCTACCAGCCCGAGGACCTGGCCGGACTGCACGTGTGCGATCTGGTCGAGCCGGTGGATCGCGACGCCTGGCAGACGCTGGTGCGCCGCCTGTTCGACGAGCCCCACGTGCCGGGCCGCGGCGCCTTTCGCTGTCGCCATCGGGACGGCGGCGTGCGCTGGACCGAAGGTGTAGCCCGGAACCTCCTGCATGAGCCTTCCGTCGGCGCCATCGTCGTCTACTACCGTGACGTGACCGACCGGAAAGCGACCGAGGAAGCGTTGAAGGCGACCGAGGATCGCTACGGCCACCTCTTTTACTCCGCCGCCGATATCATCTTCGAGGCCGATCACGAGGGCTACTTCAGGTTCGTGAATCCCGAGACGTTGCGCGTATTCGAATATGCCGCCGACGAAGTGATCGGCCGCCGCTTCACCGAGTTCATTCGCGCCGACTACCGGCCGCAGATCCTGCATCACTATTACCGCCAGACGGTCGAGAAGCGGCCGAATTCGTACGTGGAGTTCCCGGCGATCACCAAGACGGGCCGCGAGGTGTGGCTCGGCCAGAACGCCTGGCTGCTCACCGACCCGAGCGGACGCTTCCTCGGCATGCAGGCCGTGGCCCGCGACATCACCGAGCGGCGGCGGGCCGAAGAGGCGCTGCGCGCCGCCGAGGCGAAGTACCGCGCGCTGGTCGAACAGTCGCTGATGGGCGTTTACATCATGCAGGGCGACCGGCTGGTCTACGTCAACCCCAAGGCGGCGGATCTCATCGGCTACACGCAGCAGGAGCTGCTCGACGCGCCGTTTGCCTTCAACTTCGTCCACGAGCAGGATCGCGCGCTCGTAAAGGACCAGCTGGCGCGACTTGGCGAGGACAGTGTGCCCAGCGTGCACCTCACCGTTCGCGGTGTCCGCAAGGACGGCGAAATCGCGCAGGTCGAGGCGTTCTGTTCGATGACCGAGTTCGGCGGCCAGCCGGCGGTGCTTGCCACCGTAAACGACATCAGCGATCGCGTGAAGCTCGAGGATCAGCTGCGCCAGGCCCAGAAGATGGAAGCGGTGGGCCGGCTCGCGGGCGGCATCGCGCACGACTTCAACAACCTGCTGACGGCGATCCGCGGCAATGCCGAGCTGATGTCACACCGCGTCAAGCAGGATCCGGCCATGGCCGCCGAAGTGGACGAGATCCTCCACGCCGCCGATCGCGCGGCATCGCTCACGCGCCAGCTGCTGGCCTTTAGCCGCAAGCAGGTGCTGCAGCCGGTGCCGCTCGACATCAACGAGGTGGTGGGCGGCGTGGCGCGCATGGCCCGCCGGCTGATCGGCACCGACGTCCAGCTCCGCCTCGACCTGGGCAAATCGGTGTCGCAGGTGCTGGCCGATCCGGCGCAGGTCGAGCAGGTGATGCTCAACCTGATCGTCAACGCGCGCGATGCTATGCCAAGTGGCGGCATGATCGCGGTGCAGACCGCCAACGTCCAGCTGGACGCGGCCTCGCCGGAAATCACGCAGGCGGGCATCGCACCGGGCGCGTTCGTCATGATCGCCGTCAGCGACAGCGGCATCGGCATGGATCCGGCCACGCAGGCGCGCATTTTCGAACCGTTCTTCACCACCAAGGAAACCGGCCGCGGCACGGGGCTGGGGCTCTCCACCGTCTACGGGATCATCCGTCAGACGGGCGGCGCGATCACGGTCACCAGTGAGCGCGGCCAGGGCGCCAGCTTCCGCGTCTACCTGCCGGCTGTTGTCGCAGGAGAGCCACAGTGATTCGCAAGCCGGTCGTGCTGATTACGGGTGCGGGCGGCGAGATCGGCCACGGGCTGATCGCGCACCTCGCCCAGGACGGGCGCCAGCCCGTGATTACGCTGGATGTCAATCCGCTCGAGCCCGCGCTCGCGAAGATGGTGCAGCGCGAGTTCACCGGATCGATCATGGACAAGTCGCTGCTCGAGCGTATGCTGTCGGAGTTCGAGGTCGAGACCGTCTATCACCTCGCCGCGCTGCTCTCGACGCGATCGGAATTCACGCCGGTGACGGCGCACCAGGTCAACGTCGAAGGCACGCTGAACCTGCTGGAGTTCTCGCAGCGGGAGGCGGAGTCGCACGGCCGCCCGGTGTGTTTTCTCTATCCCTCGTCGATCGCGGCGTATGGCCTGCCCGATCTCGAGACCAAGCGCCGCGCCGGCAAGGTCAAGGAAGACGATCACAACACGCCGTCGACGATGTACGGGGCGAACAAGCTGTATTGCGAGCAACTGGGGCGCTACTACGCGAAGTTCTACAAGCAGCTGGCCGCGGCACCGCAGTCGGGCCGCGTCGACTTCTGGGAAGTAGACTGGTTGGCGCTGAGTCTGAGAACGGGCCTTCTGTTGACTCGGGAGGCCGCTAATACGGTCTATCGTCTCGCCTACATCGTCGTGAACAACGACCGCCCCATGCTGTACGTCAGCCGTCTCTCCGGTGCGGGCCAGTGGCCGGTGTCGAGCGTGCCGGCCGTGCCCGTTCGTTGGACGGGCGTGATGGAACTCATCTACGCAGAATGGCCCCCCTCTGCGGCGGGTCCGGGTGTCTCGCAGGCGAACGTTGATCCCATGGTTGGGCGCGCCGATCTGATGAAGACTGTCACGTTGCAGATGACAGACCAGGGCGTGACGGTGGGGGTGTCCCGGCCGGTGTTTGCGAAGCTCGCCCGGCCGGAGAATGCCGTGCTCCCACTGCGCGCCATCGCGGCCGGTGGCGGCCGCTGGATCGGCATCCGCTCGTCGTCGGGCGACGCGTCCGCGGATGCGGGGCGGCTGGTGGTGGTGCAGAACTGGCTCGCGGAGTTCGCGCGCTGAGGGAACGGACGGCGCCTTCGCTGTAGACGTGGCCGTGCCCCAGCGCGGTCAATCGAATAGATTATGTGAAATTGTTCGATTGCGAGCTATATATTCAGGATATGGGCTACGGTCGAGTCCTCCAACTCCCGGCCCTTCTCCGGAAGAAATCTTTACTTCCTACGACCAGAACGAAGTGGACTTCGTGGTCGGGGATATTTGTGCCATCGAGGTGAAGGCCACGGAGCGCACGGCCGATCGGGATGCAACGTCGCTCCGCCGTCTTCAGGACGAGAAGATGTTCGCCGCATACTTCCTGGTTTCCCATGATCCCGTCGAGCGACTCAAGGAGGGGATTCGGTTCATGCCGTATGGCCGCTTCCTTGAGATGCTCTGGTCCGGTGATCTCTTGAACGGGAAGCTCGACTAGCTATGCACATCGCGGTTGTCGGGGGCGGGGTTACTGGACTCGCCGCGGCGCTTCGCCTGCTGCGGCGCGCGCCGGGCGCCGAGGTGACGCTGTTCGAGAAGGGGGAGCGCCTTGGGGGAAAGATCCACACGGAGCGCGTCGACGGGTTCGTGATCGAGGCCGGGGCGGATTCGTTCCTCACCCGGAAGGTCCGCGGCGTGGGGCTCTGCGAGGAGTTGGGTCTTACTGGTCGTCTCGTCGCGCGGCAAGCGCAGCACGCGGGTTCGTTCGTCCGGCATGGCGGTGTACTCCACCCGCTGCCGGAGGGGTTCACGGGCATGATCCCGACGCGCATCGACTCGCTGACCGAGAGCGCACTTCTGTCACCCAGTGGGCGGGGGGCGCTCGCGGACGAGCGCTCGATGCCCGCGCCGAGGGACCGGCGCGAGGAGTCGATCGCCGAGTTCGTGATGCGGCGCTTCGGTCGCGAAGTGTACGAGCGCATCGTCGAGCCGCTCATGGCGGGGATCTACGGCGGCGACGGGGAGCGGTTGAGCCTGGACGCAACGTTCCCGCAGCTGCGCGATCTCGAGCGCCGGTACGGGAGCGTCATCCGCGGTCTCGTCGCGTCGCGGGAGGAGGGCGTGGTCGACGCCGCGCCGCCGTTTGTCTCCTTCGCCGGTGGGATGGGAGAGCTGATCGAACATCTGGAGGCACGGTTGCGCGACGCGTCGATTCAGACGAGCGTCGAGGTGGTGGCCCTGGAGCCACGCACAGGGGGAGGATTCGTGCTCGTCCTCAGTGACGGAGCGGGCGCCGAAGCCGACGCCGTGATACTCGCGACTCCCGCGCCCGCGACCGCACGCATCACGCGCGCCTTCGACCGCGAGCTATCCGAGCTGCACGCCGCGATCGCGTACGGGTCGTCGGTCACCGTGAGCCTCGCCTTCCGCGAGCGAGACCTCCCGCGGCCGGTCGCGGGCTACGGCTACGTCGTTCCCCGCGTCGAGGGCTCCGACGTGGTTGCGTGCACGGTCGCATCGAACAAGTGGCCGGGCCGCGCGCCGGAAGGCCATGCACTCTTCCGCGTCTACCTCCGCGCCCGCGACGGCGGCGACATCACGGGCAAGACCAGCGACGCGCTGGTCGATGCCGCGCGGGGCGAGCTGAAAGCAACGTACGGGGTCGTGGCGGCGCCCGTGCTCGTGCGCGCGGGCCGCTGGCCGGCGGCGCTGCCGCAGTACACGCTCGGTCACGGCGGGCGCGTGGCGCACATCCGCGAGCGGCTGGCCGCCCACCGCGGCCTCTTCGTCGCGGGAGCGGCCTACGCCGGCGTCGGCATTCCCGACTGCATCGCATCCGGCGAGGCGGCCGCCGACGAGGCACTCGTTCACTTCGGCGCCGCCGGCCGGGCGGAACGGGGCGCCAGCGCGTGAGCCGCGAGGACTGTTTGTGATGAAGAAAATCGATCGCTCCATCGAGCTCTTCGCCGCCGCCAAGCGCCTGCTGCCCGGCGGCGTCGACTCGCCCGTGCGGGCGTTCAGAGCCGTCGGTGGCCAGCCGCTCTTCATCGAGCGCGGCGAGGGCGCGTATCTCGTCGGACGATAAGCCGTATTAGCGGGGTCTCCGGGTCAACATAAGGACTGTTGGACTAAACCGCTTCGCGGTAGATCGTAGACCGACGCGCTGATCCCGACCTCGCGCGTCAGAATTGTCCCACCGATTCGATCACCGAATCCTCACATACGCTCCTGTGCGACCGCCTGGAATAGGCCAGGCGCGTTCGCAGAGGAGCCGTCTATGACCCCGCTTCGGCAACGCATGCTCGAAGACATGCAGATTCGCCACCTTGCGTCGTCGACGCAACGCGCCTACCTGGAGCACGTCGCCCGCTTCGCGCGTCACTTCGGCCGGTCGCCCGCGCTGTTGGGCCCCGAAGAGATTCGTGCCTACCAAGTCTATTTGACCAACGCCAAACACTTGGCGCCTGCGTCCATCGTGATCACGGTGGCCGCGCTCCGCTTCCTCTACACGGTCACCCTCCAGAAGACGTGGTCGGTGAAGGCCGCGATCCCGGCGCCGAAGACGCCGCAGACCTTGCCCGTGGTGCTCAGCCCCGCAGAAGTCGTCCAGTTTCTCGACGGCGTCGCGGACCCCAAGCATCGGGCGATCCTGACGACCTGCTCTGCCGCCGGACGGCGCATCTCAGAAGCCGTGCGGCTCACCCCGCCAGCGATCGACAGCCAGCGGATGGTCCTCCGCGTCGAGCTCGGGAAGGGGCAGAACGATCGCTACGTCATGCTGTCCCCGACGCTGCTCCAGATCTTGCGCGACTGGTGGCGGGTGAGCCGACCTCGCCCGTGGCTCTTTCCCGGCGATCGCCCTGGAGCGCCGATCACCACCCGCGCGGTGAACCGCGCCTGCCGGAAGGCGCATCGACGCTGCCAGATTCCCAAGCCCATCACACCGCATTCCCTGCGCCATGCGTTCGCCGTACATCTCCTCGAAGCGGGCACTGACGTCCGCACCATTCAATTGCTGCTCGGCCATCGGAGTCTCGCGACGACGGCCCGGTATCTGGCGATCGCGGCGACGCGGGTGTGCGCGACCGCGAGCCCCCTGGATTTGCTCCCGCGCCCCGTCGCGCCTCCGTCCCAGCCCCTCACGCCCACCGCTCGCTGAGCGCCCCGTCAATGGATCGCCCGACGTCGACGGTCGCGGACGTGTTCCGCCGCTACGGCGACACGTATCGTGACCACGTGGGTGCGTCGCTCTCGATGGCGCACCAGCGCGTCATCACCGCGATCACGCAGTGCCGCACGGCCGCCCTCGGCGGCCATGTCGAGCAGTGTGACGGCTGCGGGCACACCCGCGTCTGGTACAACAGCTGCCGCAACCGGCATTGCCCCAGCTGCCAGTCCCTGGCCCGTGCGGCGTGGATCGAAGACCGTACCGCCGACCTGCTCGACACGGAGTACTTTCACGTCGTCTTCACCGTGCCCCAGGCCGTCGCCGAGATCGCCGCGCAGAACAAAGCGGTGGTCTACGGCATCCTCTTCCGTGCCACCGCCGCCACCCTCCGCACCATCGCCGCGGATCCGCGCCATCTCGGCGCGGCGATCGGCTTCTTCGCGGTGCTCCACACGTGGGGACAGACCCTGATGCATCACCCGCATCTCCATGGCGTCGTCCCCGGCGGCGGCCTCTCGCCTGATGGGACCCGCTGGATCGCCTGTCGCCCCGGCTTCTTCCTGCCGGTCCGCGTGCTGTCCCGCCTCTTCCGTCGTCTCTTCTTGACCGCGTTGCACGACGCCTTCGACGACGGCCAGCTCCGCTTCAGCGCCTCGCTCCAGGCGCTGGCCGATCCGCGCGTGTTTGCCGATCATCTGCGGCCGGCGCGGCAGACCGAGTGGGTCGTCTATGCGAAACCGCCCTTCGCCGGCCCGCAACAGGTGCTCGACTACGTCGGGCGCTACACCCACCGGGTCGCCATTTCCAACCAGCGGCTCATCAACATCGACGACGGCCACGTGCAATTCCGCTACAAGGACTACCGTGCCTCGTCCACGCAACAGACGATGACGCTCGGCGCGCAGGAATTCATGCGGCGCTTCCTCCTGCACGTGTTGCCGGTCGGCTTCCACCGCATGCGCCACTACGGCCTGCTCGGCAATCGGCACCGCACGCACCAACTCGCCCGCTGCCGGCAGCTCCTCGGGACGACCGCGGCCCAGCCGATAGCGGCCATGGCCGACCACACCCTGCCACCGCCGGACTATCGCGACCGCTACGAGGCCCTCACCGGTGTCTCACTACGGGCCTGTCCCGTCTGTCATGACGGGCACATGATCGTGACGGAGTGTCTGCTGCGCGCGCGGCCGTACCCGGCGTTCCCCGACACCTCATGACCCGCATGCGCGCGCTCCGCACCGTCTGGACCACTGCGCGCGCGTGGCGTGACAGGACTCGTGTGTCTCCACCGCACGTCACACCACCGGAGGGCCGCGCCTTCGGCACCGGTACGTCCTTCGCGGAGCCCGGCCACCGGCGGCGATCGCGGGTACCCTCTGCCGTGACGCCCGCCACGGGGCTGCGTCCCACGCCCTGCACGACACCCGCCTCGATGCAATCTCCATAGCGCCGCACCGGGGCTGCGGTTTCGTCCAACACGTTTTTAGTCCACCGGCGCGGCGGTGACCGCCTCGCCACGTCTCGACGTCTTCACGCCGCGCCGCCAAACTAAAAACGCTCTGCGTTCTCAGACCCTGCGCTCATTAACCTTGGGCTCAGCCCTCAGTCTTCAGCAGCCGGCACCCGTCTCCACCAAAAGTACACCGGCAGTCCGAGCAGCACCAGCCACAACCCGGGCCAGCTCGTCGCCGGGCGATACACGAAGAGCATCACCACGAGTGTGGCCGCGCCGAGGATATACAGCGCGGGAACGATCGGGTAGCCGAAGGTGCGGTAGGGACGCTCGATCTCCGGTCGGGTCATCCGCAGGCGGAACACGCCGAAGATCGTGAGGATGTAGAACACGAGCACGGCGGGGATCACGTAATTGAGCAGCTCGCCGTACATGCTGCCGTAGGTCTCGGTCGACGGGTTGTAGGTACGGGGCAATGCGAGCAGCGCGGCCCAGACGCCCTGCGCTGCGAGGGCCCACGCCGGCACTTTCGCGCGATTGAGCCGTCCTGCCCGCTTGAAGAACAACCCGTCGCGAGCCATTACATAGTAGGCGCGGGCGCCCGAGAGGATGATCCCGTTGTTGGTGCCGAAGGTTGCGAACGTGATCGCGATCGCGATCAGAACGGCGCCCCTGCCGGGAAAGATCGCTTCGAGCGTCGCGGCGCCGACACGGTCGGCCGCCGCGTTCTGAATGGCGCTGAACGGCAGCGTGACCAGGTACGCGACGTTGCACAAAAAGTACAACGAGACGACCATGATGGTGCCGAAGGCCATCGACAGCGGAACGTTTCGCCGCGGGTTCTTCACCTCGCCCGCGGCGAACGTGATGTTGTTCCAGGCATCGGCGGCGAAGAGCGAGCCGGTCTGCGACACGCAGAGGGCAACGAAGAGGCCGAACGGCGTGGCGGCGATCAGACCGGGCACGATGGGTGTGAGCTCGCGAGGCGTCCAGAGATTGCCGAAGTTGTCTTGAATCGCCGTCGCGTTACTTCCAAGAAGGAAACTCAGAAGGATCACTGCGGCGAGCGCACCCGTCTTCGTGGTGGTGAAGATGTTTTGAATGATCTTCCCGTATTGCAGGCCGCAGGTGTTGGCCCACGTCAGCAGGGCGATCATGCTGATGGCGACGATTTGCGCCGTGGACAGTGAGACGGCATATGTCGTGGTGAGATGGACCGGCGGAACCACATAGCGGTTCTCCGCGACCCACGGCAGCAGCACTCCGACGTAGCTTGCGAATCCCATCGCGACCGCAGCGATCGTGCCCGTCTGGATCACCATAAAGAGCGTCCAGCCGTACAGAAAAGCCCAGAGCGGCGAAAAGACCTCGCGCAGGTAGACGTACTGGCCGCCGGCGTTGGGCATCATCGCGGCCAGCTCACCATAGGACAGCGCCGCGGCAACGGTCATGGCCGCCGTCGTGGCCCACGCCACCAGCAGCCAGCCCGGGCTGCCGACGTTTCGGGCAATCTCCGGCGTCACGAGGAAGATCCCGGAGCCGATCATCCCCCCCACCACGATCATGGTCGAGTCGAACAGTCCGAGGCCGCGCTTGAATTCCGTGTCGGTAGTTCCCGCCGCAGCAGCCGCAGGGGCTTCGTGAGTCGCAGCGGTATGGTCAGCAGAGGGAGCGATGGGCTTCACAGGTGTTCCTCTCATGTCCGAGGGCCTTGCTTGCGGCCGGTCATCCGCGAACCCGACGGTTCTCCGGGTCGTAGTAGGGTGTGTTGACCACACGGGCCGTTCTCCGCTCGCCCAGGACCTCGACCTCGAGACTGGTTCCCTGCTGGGACAATGCGGATTCGACGTACCCGAGAGCCACACTCTCACCGACTCTGTGTCCCCAGCCGCCGGAGGTGATCCGGCCGACGACCCGGTCGCCGTTCCAGATGCATTCCTCGCTCGACGCGTCGGCATCGGGCGACTCGACGACCATCGTGACCAGCCTCGTCAGCACTCCTTGTTCCTTCTGCCGAACGAGCGCGTCACGACCGATGAAATCTCCTTTGTCCAGTTTGACAAACGGTTCCAGACCGGCCTGAAGGGGCGTCTCTTCGCCGCAGATGTCCGCGGCCATCACGTAGCCCTTTTCCAACCGCATCGAACCCAGGACCGCCCGCATTCCGATGTTGACCAGACCCAGTCCGTCTCCGGCCTTCAGGAGGTCCTGATAGATCGCCCGCTGGTAGACCATCTCGTGGTGAAGCTCCCAACCCAGTTCACCAACGAAATTGACGCGCAGCGCACGCGCTGGAGCAACGCCTACCCGGATGTTTTGCCACGACAGATAGCGGAAGTCCTCCGGGGTCAAGCTCGTGTCGGTCAATCGAGAGAGGAGGGCTCTGGAACTGGGCCCGACGACCACGAGCACGCCGTACCGGTTGGTCACGTTCTCAACTCTCACGCGTCCATCCGGTGGCAGATGGCGTTCGAGGTGCTGCAAGGTCTTCAGCTCGCTGACCGCCGGGACCACCAGATAGAACCGATCCTCGGCGAGCCTTGTGATCGTTCCGTCCTCGCCGACGAAGCCTTTGGGCGTGAGCATCAGGTTGTAGGCGACGCGCCCGACCTTTGGCAGGTGGCCACTG
>CANIBQ010000130.1 GCA_947465645.1 Acidobacteriota bacterium
AGATCGGCAAACCCGTAGACGACGTGGATGCCGTGCGCCTCGAGCCGCCTGGCCCAGATGATGTTGTTGCGCTCGTCGAAGCGCGCCTTCAGCTCCACCAGCACCGCCACCTGCTTGCCGGCCTCCGCCGCCTCGATCAGCAGGTCGATCAGCGGGGCGTTGGCGCCGATCCGGTACATCGTCATCTTGATCGCGATGACGTGCGGATCCTTCACAGCGGCGTGCAGAAAGCCCTCGACCGCCGCGAACGATTCGTACGGCAGGTGGATGAGCTGGTCCTGGTCGCGGATCAGATCGAAGATCGCTTCGGGATCCTCATCGCAACGCCAAGGACTGCGGGCGTGGAACGGCGGGTCCTTCAGCTCCGGACGGTGGATCTTCGTCAACTGCATCCAGTCGCCGAAGCCGAGACGGTGCGGCGTCCGCACGACGATCGCCTCGGTGGCCTCGAAGTTTTCGACCAGGATCCGCAGCACGCGCGGCGGCATGTCGGTGCCCACCTGCAAGAGCGCGATCGGCCCGTTCCGGAGCTGCTTCAGGCTTCGATCGACTGATTCCAGCAGGTCGTCGGCTTCGTCCTGCTCGATCGCGAGATCCGCGTCGCGGACGATCCGGAACAGATGCGACGCCTTCACCTGCGTTCCGGGAAACAGCTCGTGCATGTTCGCGCGGATCACATCCTCGACGAACACAAAGGTGAGCCCCTTCGACGGGCTGAGCGCTTCGGGAATGGAGATGAACCGCGGCAGGACATCCGGCACCTTGACACGCGCGAACTTCGTGCGGCCGCCGTGGCGGACGACGACGGCGAAATTCTTACTGAGGTTCGAGATCAGCGGAAACGGATGGCCAGGGTCGAACGCCAGCGGCGTGAGCACCGGGCAGATCTCGCGGGAGAAGTAGGCCTGGAGATATTCGCGGATGTCCGGCGTCCACTGGTCGGCTTCGAGCAGGACGATGCGCTCGGCCTCGAGCAGCGGCCGCAGGGTGTCCCAGCAGGCTGCCTCGTCTTCGAGCATGCGAAGCGAGCGCGTCCACATCGCCTCGAGTTGACGCTCGGTGTTGTAGCCGTCCGGCGCGATGTCCTCGAGCCCCTCGCGCAACGCCTTCTGCGTCGTGGAGACGCGGATCATGAAGAACTCGTCCAGGTTGGTCGCGACGATCGACAGGAACTTCACGCGCTCGAGCAGCGGGTGCGAGGCGTCGAGCGCCTGCTCCAGCACGCGCTGGTTGAACTCGAGCCAGCTCAGCTCGCGGTTGATGTAGAGCGCGTGGTTCTTCAGGTCGCCCGGGTCGATCTCGGGCTCCGCCACGACCCGCAACTGCGGACGCGCCGCGCCCGCGGCGGTGCGGGTTCGGGTGGTTTCATTCCGCCGTTCGACGACGGCAGTTTCTCGAGGGGAATCCATAGTCAGTGGGCCGATCAATAAAGGGCGGCGATCATAGCAGAGCGTCGTAACGGCTGAGCCGGCCCGAAGCTGCCGATACTCGAGGCAAACCTCTGCAGGACGGATGCCGTACTATTCCATCGAAATGCCTGCGGAAATAACGGCTGAGCCGCGTCGAATATCCGGAAAAGCGCTCATCTTCTGGGACCCCCGGCTGTCCGGCACCAGGTTCGGGCGGAAGCTGGATGCCATAGATACGGACCAGATTACCCCAGCGGCCGACTGCGTCTCGGAAAGCCTCGAAACCCTGGACGAACGCTGGAAGGCCGGGTCGTTCCGCTACCTCATGCCCGATTTCCGTCGCCGGGTGCATCAGGGCGAGACGTTCGTCATCGCCGGCGACCGGTTTGCCATTGGGTCGTCCCGCGAGATGAGTCCTGCCGGCCTCAAGGGGATCGCGGACGAAGCAGGCCTCGAGATGGTCATCGTCTGCGGCGCACACATGGGCGATATCTTTCGCCGCAATGCCCTCAACCTGGGCCTCCACGTCGTCCAGAGCCCAGAGGCCGTGGCCGACGCGCAGGACGGCGACGAGTTCACCTTCGATCCGGTCTCGCGCCAAATCGTCAACCTCACGCAGGACAAGACGTACGACCCGCTGCCGCTGACCGCCAAGGAAGACGAGATACGGCGCAGCGGAGGCATCCTCACGGTCGGCCGGCACGAGTTCCAGGCGGGCGTCGGGCGCCAGCGTCACATCGAGTTTCCTGATGCGTCACTGGCGCGCACGATGACGACGACCGAGCAGATTGTCTGGGCGCACCGTGTCGACAAGGATCGCCGCGAGCTCAGGCCCGGCGACACGCTGCGCGTGTACGCCGATCTCCTGCCGGCGTCGGACGGCACGGCGCCGTTTGCCATCCATGCGTTCAATCAGATCACGGCGGGCGAGACGATCCGTCCGCTGCATGCCGCGATAGCCAACGATCACTTCGTGTTCACGGGCCGCGACGATGACGACAAGCAGACGGGAATCGGGCGCGCGTTCGCCGCGCACCACGGTCTCGAGAAGCCCTACTACGCGACGCCCGGCGACGGCATCTTTCATTTCTATTTTCCCGAGCAGGGGCTGGTGGTGCCGGGCCAGTTCATTCCCGGCGCCGATTCGCACAGCCGCGCCTACGGGGCGTACGGCGCCGTCGGTCTGGGCGTCGGATCCACGACGCTCGGCTTCGGGTGGGCCACCGGCTACGTCTATTTCACGCTGCCGAAGGCGAGGCGCGTGGTGTTCACCGGCAGGCTGCAGGCGTGGGTGAGCGGCAAGGACATCGTGCTCGAGCTGCTGCGGCGCTGGGGCACCGCGCAGTCGCAGGGCATGTCGGTGGAATTCGTCGACGCCGATCGGCAGTTGCCGATCGCCTATCGCAACACCGTGTCGAACATGATGGCGGAAGCGGAGGCGATGAACGGCATCTTCGCCGCCGATGACGTCACCGACGCGTGGTACGCAGCCAAGGGGATGACGGATCTGCCCTATCCGCGCGTTGCGCCCGGCGCCGATGCGCGGTTCGAGATCGACGAGGAGCTGTCGCTCGCCGCGGTCGTGCCGATGATCGCCAAGCCGTTCAGCCCGGGCAACGCGTTTCCCGCAGACGAGGTCGCGCGGGAGCGGATCCCGTTCGACAAGGCGTTGATCGGGTCGTGCACCAACGGCAGCTACGACGACCTGCTCCAGGCGGCGCTGGTGCTGTACAACGCGCGGCGCGCGGGGGCGACGAGGGCGGCGTGCGCGCTCGTCGTATTTCCCGGATCCGGCGGTGTCGGGACGCAGATCGAGCGGCCTGACCCTCGTCTCGGCGGCGAGTCGATCGCCGAGATCGTTCGATCGGTGGGCGGCGAGATCCGTCGCTCGTGGTGCGGCCCCTGCTTCGGACAGGGGCCCGACGCGCTGCAGCCGGGGGAGCGCGCGATCACCTCGTTCAACCGCAACTGGCAGAACCGCATGGGCCTTGGCGGCGAAGGCTACCTGGCCAGCCCTGCCGTGGTGGCCGCCTCCGCGCTCCTTGGCTACATGGCGCCGCCTTCAGAACTCGGGCTCCAATGGGACCCGGAGCGCTATGGGATCTGAAGATCGCGAGCTAAGATCGGCCGATGAGAAAGCTGCTGGTCGCGCTCGCGTCGGCCGCTGCACTGCTCCTCTCCGGCGAAGCCGTCGCGCAGACGCCGCCCGCCGAACCACCAGCACAGCTCCAGGGTCCGACGTTCCGCACGGGCGTCGAGGTGATCGCCATCGACGTGGCCGTCGTGGACGGCCGCGGCAAGCCGGTCGAGGATCTGCTCGCGCCGGATTTCGTCGTCAAGATTGACGGTGAGCCCCGGCGCGTCGTATCGGCCGAGCAGGTGAAGATCGACATCGAGGCCGCCAGGCGCGAGTACGCCGAGCCCGTCGAGAGCCTCTATACGACGAACCTGGTGCCGCCCAACGGCCGCATGATCGTGCTCGCGGTCGATCAGTTGAACATCCGTCCCGGCGCCGTTCGCCCGCTGCTCGCCACCGCCGCCAAATTTCTCGAATCCCTCAGCCCCGCCGACCGCGTCGCGTTCGTCTCGTACCCGGACCCGGGGGTGTTCGTCGACTTCACCAACGATCGCCTGAGGCTCAAACAGGCGATGGAGCGCGTGGTCGGCTCGCAGTCGACCTTCTCCGGCAGGTTCAACGTCGGGCTGTACGAAGCGATCGCGATCAGCGATCGGCACGACGACCGGATCTACAACCTGGTGATCCAGCGCGAGTGCCGCGGCCTGGCGGGTTTCTCGCTCGAGCAGTGTGAGCGCGACGTGGTCGTCGAGGCGGACATGATGGTCGCCAACGTGCGCCGCGACACGACGCAGTCGCTGAGCGGACTCTTCCAGCTTCTGCAGTACCTCGCGCTCATCGAGGGTCCGAAGTCGCTCATCCTGATGTCTGAAGGGATGGTGCTCGAGAACCAGTCAGACCTCGACCTCGTGATCCGGGCAGCGGCCATTGGCCGCGTGGCCGTCAACGTGCTGCTGATGGACGTGCCGCGCGGCGACGTCGTGCTGCAGCAGATGCCGCCGACGGCGAGCGAGGATCGCGACATGCAGCGGGCGGGCCTCGAGAACCTCGCGGCCGGCGCGCGCGGAGCGCTCTACAACGTCATCGGCACAGGCGAGAGCATCTTCGAGCGGCTGTCGTCGGAACTGTCGGCGCATTACGTCATCGCGGTGGAGCAGATCCCGGGAGACCGTGACGACCGGAACCACCGCATCGACGTCGAGGTGCGCCGGCGCGGCGTCACCATCCGCTCGCGCCGCGCGTTCGTGCTGTCGTCGCCCGGCAAGCCGCGGAAGCCGGAGGAAGTGCTCGGCGAGATCATGCGGTCGCCGTTCGGCGTCGCCGAGCTGCCGCTGCGCGTAGCCACGTTCTCGCGGCACGATGCCGCGAGCGGCAAGGTTCGCGTGCTGATTGCCGCCGACGTCGGGCAGCCCGGCGTCGTCAACCAGGACTTTTCGATCGGCTACGTGCTGATCGACAGGGACGGCAAGGCCGTCGCGGGCAGTTCCGAAAAGCGAACGCTGTCGGCGCCCGACGGCCAGGCCACGACGGCGCCCGCGTACCTGGGCGAGGCGGTGGTCGACGCGGGCACCTACTCGCTGCGCTTCGGCGTGGTCGACGCCGAGGGACGCCGCGGCGGCGTCGTTCGCGACGTGAGCGCCTGGAAGTTCACGGGCGAGGAGTTTGCGCTGGGCGATCTGTTGATCGGCGACTTTCCCACCTCGGGCGAGCCGACGGTTCGGCCCGGCGTCGAGCCGCGCGTACGCGAGTCGCTGGCCGCCTACTTCGAGCTGTATTCCACATCCGCCGGCACGCTCGACGCCACCAAGGTCAACATCGAGATTGCAGACGAGCAGGACGGTCCCGCGCTGACCTCGAGCGTGGCCCGTATCGTGCCGAGCTCCCAGCCGACGGCCCGCACGGCGCAGGCAATCGTCTCGGCCGTGGTGCTGCCGCCGGGACGCTACTTCGCGCGCGCCCGGGTCGAGCGCGACGGCAAGACCGCGGGCGTGCTCGTGCGCCCGTTCATCCTCGACGCGCCGGCCCCCAACGCGCCGATGCCGGTGTTCGCGCTCGCCTCGGTGCCGCAGTTCGACCCCTCGTCGGTGATGAGCAAGGACATCGTCACCGCCATGCTGGATTCAGCGGACAAGGGCGCGCCCGCACTCAAGGGGGCGATGGCCGAAGCGCGGGCCGGGCGCTACGCCACCGCCGCGCTCGAAGCGTTGACCTCTGGCGATCAGACGCTCGCGGCGTTCTTCAAGGGCCTTGACTGGTACTCGAAAGGGCAGATCGGGCAGGCCGCGACGCAGTTGCAGCTGGCGTCCGGACCGCGCCAGGGGTTCTTCCCGGCGGCGTTCTATCTCGGGGCCGCGCTGGCAGCCGGCGGCAAAGACCGCGACGCCGCCGGCGTCTGGCAACTGGCGATGGGCAACCAGCCGCGTCCGCGGCTGGCGTACATCCTCTTCGCCGACGCGCGGCTTCGTGACGGTCAGCCGACGTCGGTGATCGACGTGCTGAAGCCGATGTACGAACGCACGCCTGACGACGATGAGATCGCGATGCGGCTCGCGTCGGCGATGCTCATGACCGGCCGCTACGTCGAGGCGCGTCCGGTGCTCGACACCTTCCTCGCCAAGCATCCAGACGACCAGGCCGCGCTCTTCGCCGCCGTCTTCGCGCAGTACCAGGCGACGACGCGGGAGAAGCTCGCGGTGTCAGCCGCCGAGCGCGCGAAACTCATGCGCTACGTGAGAGCGTACGAGGGACCGCAGCAGGCGCTGATGACAAAGTATCTGGACGTGATGACGGCGACCCGCTGAACCGCCGCCGGTAGTCTCGACGACCCGGCGCAGGCGCACGCGCTGCTGCGGTGCGTCCAGGAGATCATGACGAATGCCGCGCGTCACGGCGGGGGCAGGAATCTCTGGATTCGCATCGAGAGGCGGGACGGGGGAATCGATCTCCACGCCCGCCATGAAGGCCGAGGCACATCGGATCTGAAATGGGGCAACGGCCTGTCGGGCATTGGTGAACGATTCGCGGAGCATGCCGGCCTCGTGGAGTTCAACCCAGGCCCGGGCGGAGGCTTCGAGATTCGCGGGTTCATGCCCAGGCGAGCGGTCCTCAAGGCCCTCGAGCTCGGATACGCCTGACAGATGTACCTCCACGGCTGCAACTATCCATGGTCTACAGACGGCACGACCGTCTTTTACGGGATGGATTTCGGGGCGAATGTGTGGGGCTCGCATCTCGGTGTGTCGACTCGTCGCGCGGCGATCGGGCGGGACTTTGCGGAGATGGCCGCGCTCGGTTTCACGGCGGCGCGATGGTTTCTGTTCTGCGACGGACGTTCAGGCATCGTCTACGACGAGAGTGGATTGCCGGCCGGCGTCGATGCCCATCTCTTCACCGACCTCGACGCCGCGCTCGAGATCGCACGCGATGTCCAGATCCGGATCGCCTTCGTCCTCTTCGATCACCGGCTGCTGTTCAGCGGCGTCCGCGAAACCATCGCCGATCCGGTGACCGGCTCTCTTCTCGAGGGACGGCTGCCCGAAGGACGCGCCCGGATGCTGGTTTCTGCAGCCGGCCGCGATGCTCTCTTCACGCGCGTGCTCGAGCCGCTGGTGCGGCGCTACGGCCGATCCGGCGAGCGCGCCGACCTCGAGTCGAGTGTCCTGGCGTACGAATTCATGAACGAGCCAGATTGGGTGATCGAAGAATGGGAGCGGGATCTCAGTCGTCACGTGGCGCGGCCGCTGCCCTTTGAGGTGGCCGGCGAGCTCGTGTCGAGGCTCGGAGATCTCGTGCATGCCCACACGTCCGCGCTGACGACGATCGCCGCTGCGCGCCTCCACAATCTCTGGGCCTGGGATGACGACGCACTTGGGTTGGATGTGCTGCAGGTGCATTCGTATCCCGATACGAAGCACCCTGGGCGCGACGCCGATGTCTTCGGCAAGCACGCGGGATCGCTGGGCGTCCGGCGTCCCGTGATTCTCGGCGAGTTCCCGGGAGATGCCGAGACGCATCCCGACGGCGCCTCACCGCCGGCCCGGACTCTCGACGAGTATCTCGAATTCGCCGTCGCCAGCGGTTACATCGGCGCGTGGCCCTGGAGCTTCAGCGGCACTGATGGATACGGTCGTCTGCCCTCGGAGCCGTTGCAACGCTTCGCGAAACGGCACCCCGAGCTGGTCAACGCGAGAGCACGCTGATCGCCGCGTCACGAGGGGCCGAATACGATTTCGCCTTCCCGCAACCGGAACACGCCGCTTGCGTGGTCATCGTGGGACGTCCACCATCGGCTGCCAACGTGGATTTCGGTGCCACTATAGATCTGGCGATCCACGACGACCCGAGCTCCTTTCGCGAGGTCCTTGATCTGGGTGGCTTCCTCGCGCAGACGACCGAGTTGCTCGACCACCTTTGCCAACTCGTGCTCGTCCTTCTCGTGGTGGTGTTCGGCGACGGCTTTCTGCAGGTCTGCCTCTCTCGTTTCACTCGCCTCAATGTCCTTTTCGACCGCGATGAGCCGCGCCCGCTGCTGCGCGTCGAAGCCGACCCGGACGGTGGTTTTCACTCCCATAGGCGAACCGAACGTGACCGCCTTCACGACCGTAGCGGCACTCACGGTTCCACCCCGAATGTGTCCCGTCTTCGATCCCGTTCCCCCGACGACGACTCGAGCGCCCGCAGCCAGGGTGCTGTACATGCAGTGGTCGTCGATGAGGATGTCGCAGGACGATTCGATCTGTGCGTACTCCAGGAAGCTCGCCTGGAACGATCCTTGGCAGAGAATCACGGCGCGGTCTTCTGCTGACGCGTCGGCCTCCCCGCCGCCGATGACGCCGCCCTTGACCACGACCTTGCCGCCGGCGGTGATACGGGCGGCACCGACCGATCCGCCTATGAGGACGTCTCCGGTCGCGCGAATCCGCATGCCCGAGCTGACGTTTCCCTGGACGTTCACGGAGCCGTCGAAATCGATATTACCGGTCGAAATGTCCACATGGGGCAGGGCCACGACGGTTTCGACCGAGACACCGGTGGGGCCCGCAATCGGCCGTCCGGAGATCGCGGCACACAACTGGTCGGCGTCCGCCGGATCAACCTTCGCGCCCTTGATGAGGGGCGAAAACGGCGTGTTCTTGCCGGGTGTGGCTTTCAATTCCCGGCCGCTCACGTCATAGCCGTTCTCCCCCGGCGTCGCGGGAATGCGGCGCATGAGGGGATCTCCCGCTCGAACAGCCGCAATTGGCCCCAAGTCGCGGTAGTCGATGAGGCCATGCTCATCGGCATGCGGCCGCCGCTCTTCTGGTTCCGGGATCAGGCAGACGAATACCGCATCCTCGCCGTCTTTGACGTCTCGGCCGCGAGCGACGACGCGGTCCGCGGCGGAGCCCTCGGCGATAGCAGCCTCGATCTCGTCGGGGAGGATGCCTGCGACAACACCCGCGGTCTTCAGCGCGTCGTGGATCTGGCCGGCCGTCACTGGCTCGCCTCCGTAGGGTGGGACGAGCGTGAGGGAGGCGATGCTCTTGTCCTCGGCCACGTCGACCCTGCAGGCGCCGTTGCGGCGCTCGCCGATCGGAAGCTCGATACGCTCGGGGGACTCCGCGTACGCCGTCAGCAGGCGTGCGAGCGCGTTCTCATCGACGTAGAGATTGGACAGACCTTGCGCCGCCAGTTGCTCCCTGACAACGGCCGCGTCGAGCGGTGGACGGTCTGTGCCGGGCTCCACGACCGCGAGCAGCCGCTCGTTGTCCTCGCGGAACCGCAGAATCAACGCCGTGTCTCCCATGCGCGGCTGCATCCGTCAACCCAGTGAGAATCTCCCCGCGCGGAATCGCACTCTGCGATTTGTCTACTCGCGCAAGTCATATAGTGAGCTCCAACCTGCGCAGGGGACTCGCATCTGAACAGGGCGTCAATCAGACCGGGCGAAACAGGCGCGATACTTCGAGCGGTTGTCTTGCGGGGCGTCGCGTGTTGCCGACGTGGAGCCAGATGACTCTGGGTGGGAAGCCCTCGACGTAGCTGCGCTCGAGGAAGTCGGTGTCGTGTGAGGTCGGGGAAGTCGTTCAGGATTGCGTCTTCCGTCATCCCTCGATCTGCGCGCTCGTCAGCCTGGTGTGCGTCTACGTCCTGCCTGACCTGGCGGGATCTCTCGATCACCACGAAAGCGGTTCTAGCGCTTCGCGGCCCGGGACGGCGCAGGCGGTGTGTCGCCAACGATTGGATGCTCCAGGATGTCGCGCGTCTCTACGAGGCTGCGCCACAAGAGCTCGCCTGTTCTCCCGGAGACACCGACTTGCCCCCTCCGCAGCGCCTCGAACGCGGCGATCGCCGTTCGTGTCAGGTTCCGCAATTCATGAGTCGCGAAGGTGCGGCGCTCGTCCACGATTGCCGCCTTGCCGTCGCGAGCGACGGCCTCCTCGCGCGCGAACTCGGTGACGGCGCTCGCGATGGCGTCGTCCAGGCATCGATTCAGGGTGCGGAAGTCCTCCGTGCTGATGGGGGCGTTTCCTTCAATCGCCAGTTCAGTAATGGATTGGCAGATATCTCCGTAGTCATGAACGACCTGCGAGACGGTGAACCCCAGAAGCAGGAGTTCCTGCCCATGGAGCACGGCGCTCTTGGAAATCTGTGGGTTCGTCTTGGCTGCGCCGTCGCCGAGCACAGCCACCAGTTGATCGAGGAACAGCGGCACGCCATGGTCAATCTCCGCCTCCGTGGGCGGAGGGGCCGACCGCGCAGCGACCTTTGACCTGCAGCGCTTGATGATCTCGTCGCGGTTCATCTCGATGAATTCCTGGAGCATAGCCACATTCCCCTCGGGCCGATTGTAGGGTTGACGTGCGCCGTCTGATGTTCAATTCAGCACATCGTCGCCTAAGGGCTGCGTGAGTCTTCTACGGTGCGCCGTCGAGCGTCGCAAGCGTCGCCACGGACGGCTCGCGTTCCTTCTGCAGGCGCGCGGCCACTGCCTCTACACGCCGCATGACGCGCAGCACGTTCAGCCCCAGCGCCTTCTTCACGTCGTCATCCGACCATCCGCGGCGAAGCAGTTCCGCGGTCAACGCCGGATACGTCGAGACGTCTTCGAGCCCGACGGGTACGGTCTCGATGCCGTCGAAGTCGCCGCCGATGCCGACGTGGTCAGCGCCGGCAACCTTGCGGATGTGGTCCATGTGATCGGCGGCGTCCGCGAGCGTCGCCTTGCCGTCCTTCCTCAGAAACCCTGGAACGAACGTGACCATGACGATACTGCCGTTGCGCGGCAGTGTTCTCAGTACGTCGTCCGGAACGTTGCGCCCGTGGTCGTTGAGCGCGCGCGCATCCGAGTGGGAGAAGATGACCGGCGCCTCGGAGACGCGGATCGCATCCTCCATCGTTCCGGGTGACGTGTGGCTGAGATCGACGATCATGCCGAGGCGATTCATCTCGCGCACGAC
>CANIBQ010000131.1 GCA_947465645.1 Acidobacteriota bacterium
GAGGCACGCAGTTGGAAACGGACGATTTCCGCTTCACCGAGATCGAGCACAAGTTCATCGTCTCTGACGGGTTCGACCTGGCGCGTTTCCGCCAGACGCTCGATGATCTTGGGCCCACGCGCACCAACAACATCCGCGTGAGGGACCGCTACTACCTGACCGAACACGGCGCTGCGCGGGGTTTCGTGATCCGCCATCGACTCGACGCGGAGCTGCAGCAGCTGACCATCAAGTCGCTGGGAATCGACACGGAGGTGCGCACCGAGGTGAACCTCGATCTCGGGAGTCACGCCGGCGACCAGACGGCGCAGGTCGAGTCGTTCGTCGAATGCCTCGGCCTGGCCTGGAGCGGTACCATCCACAAAGACGTGGACGTGTGGTACTACCCCGAGTGCGAGGTGGTCCACTACGTGGCCGCCGCCGGGTCCCTCCGCATCACGTGCGTGGAGTTCGAAGCCACACAGAAAGACTCGATGCAGAGCGCCCTAGCGACGCTGGACCGCTTCGAGCGTGCCACCGGCTTCTTCGGCCAGCCCCGCTCACGCGTCTCTTTGCCACAACTGTTCTTTCCAAGCTTCCCTCAGCGACGTCCCGCGAGCGTTGGGTAGCGTTCTGGTTCAAAGTCTCGAGGAAAGCGCGCAGCTCGTCCTCCGAAAACGCCGTATAGATCGCGAAGTGTGGACGAAATTGTGGATACCCCCCGTCTGTGTGGTGTTCGTAGCGGTCGATAGAGATCGCTCCGGTGGCAGGCCGGCCTGCGGTGACCATCCGTGAGTTACTGAGGGCGGCATTGCGCCATCGGCCGGATCGCATCGCGGAGCGCTCGGCGTGCGGGGTCCGGCTGATCGGCTGTGACCGTCCCAGTCTTCTCTCACGACGCAGCAAGCCCTTCGCGGTACGACCGGTACTGCAGCCGTACACCCAGTTCGTGGACGGCCCGATCGTTCCGCACGCGTTTGCCGAGGCCACTTCCGCCTTCGAACCTCGGCGGGGCCACGCCGAGCCGCGTCGCCAGCAGTCCCACATATTCTCCGCGCGTCGGAGGATGACCGTCTGACACGACGTACGTCCGATCGGTGGCCGGTTCGCAGGCCGCAGCCGCCTCCACCGCGCGCGCCGCATCTTCGACGTGGATCAGATTCAGGTACGCATCGGGCGAACCGGCAATCGGTCTGCCCGCCGTGACGTCGGCCGATCGCGGCACCCGTCCTGGCCCGTAGAGTCCTGCCAGCCGCAGCACGATCGCGTCGCGCCCGCGCGCATGGGCGAAGAGCAGCCGCTCCCCGGACAAACACGCCCGTCCCCCCTCACGAACGGGCTCGCACACCGACTCCTCATCCACCCACTCGCCAGCATCCTGCGCGTACACCCCAGTCGAGCTCACGTAGATCACGCGGCCCGTCTCCCCGGGCAGCGCATCCAACACTGCACGCAGTCCCTCGACGTGAATGTCCGACATCGTCGCCCCGGACCGTCGGGCCCGCCCGACCGCGAAGACGACGGTGTCGACGACAGGCAGGGCACTCCAAGGTCCGCGGGTCACATCCATGGTCAGCGGCCGCAGTCCTGCCCGGGAGAGCGCGTCGGCGTTGTCCCCCCGGGTGGTCGCGTACACTTCGTCGCCCGCCTCGCGCCAGATGCGCGCGACCCGCTCGCCGAGATACCCACAACCCACCACAAGCCTGCGCACGTTCCCTCTCTTCACGTTCATCTACCGCCGAGCGCCTCAGGCCCATTCCTGACGCGTGCGCGTGTAGTCCGCACCCCGTCCCGGCGCAGCCCGGCGCACGACCGCGGAGAAGACGAGCAAGGCGATCGCCCAGCTGACGGAGAGGCGGAGCAAACCGTATGTGAGCGGCGGGAGCAGGGTGACCGCGCCCAGCCGTTCGCCCGCGAGGAACGCGAGTGGGCCGCCGGCCGCCCCCAGCAGCGCGGCTCGGGTCGGCCGCGTGATGACCGGGCGGAGACTGTAGCGAAACGTCGTCGCAAACTGCGCCCACATCGCCAGCAGCCACGGCGGCGGAAGCGCATCCATCACCGTCCCCGACGTGAAGCGGTACGAGCCCGCCGCGATCTGACCTATCTCGACGACCGCTCCAACGGCAGTGGCGAGAACCACAAGCCGGACTTCGAGGGAGCGCTCGGGAGATAGCGTCAGATGCGCGCCGAGCAGGACTACTGCAATCAGGAATCCCGTCCACGGACGATGCGACGCGCCGCCGAGCACGCAGGCGAACCAGCCGATCTGATAGAGCGTGTAGTTGACCAGTTGGGTGTGCCGCACCGGTTCACCTCGGCACGCGCGGAAACCAGGGGAAGAACGCCGGCGTGCGGGCGATATATGCGCGGTAGCCAGGCTTCGAGGCTTTGAGGCCGTCCTCGAGCAGCGTCACGCCCGACACGCGCATGAGCAAGAAGGTCATGAGCGCCGGACTCAGCACGGTCAGCCATCCACCCGGCGTAGCGGCCGCGATGGCATACAGGCCCCACCACAAGGTGGCGTCTCCGAAGTAATTGGGATGCCGGGTGTACCGCCAGAGCCCACGGTCGAGCACGTGCCCGCGACTCGAAGACTCGGCCTTGAAGCGCGCGAGTTGATAGTCACCCACGACCTCGAAGGCGAATCCGACCGTGAAGAACACGACTCCCAGACCGTCGACGGCGGTGAGGGCGGTGGGCCGCGCGGCACGCACCGCGATGAGGAGCGGAAGGGCGACGAACCACAGGAGCGCGCCTTGGAGCCAAAAGACGGTGAAGAGGCTGCGCCACCAGAAGGGCGGTCCATGCGCAGCGCGCATCGCCTGGTAGCGTGGATCCTCGCCTTTGCCGTGATTGCGGCGAAAGATGTGCAGGGAGAGACGCGCGCCCCAGAGCGTTATCAGGGCTGCAACCAGCCAGGATCGGGGTGTCAAGGCTAGAGACAGGTAACAGTACAACCACGCGAGCAGCACGAAGCCGAGCCCCCAGCAGACATCTGCGACACTCGCATCCCGAAGCCTCACGCTGACCATCCATGCGAGCGTCGAAGCCATGAGGATGGTGCCAAGGCCGATGAGCGCCGGCATGATACCGGTCACCTCGTCACCGCCGCTCCTGGCGCAACAGGCGATGCTTGAAGACATGCCACAAGGCGGGCCCCGGAGGGCCTTCGACGAATTCCGCGAGCATGAACGTCACGTCGTCGTGTGCCAGTTCGTCGGACGCCGCATGTCCGTGGAGGGCCGCCAGGAGGCAGCGCGCAAGGTCCTCGCAGCTGCCGGTGTCCCTGTTGAGCAAGATCTCGATCCCGTGAGTGTCAAACGGCGTGTCGTCGGGCGATGTGGTCTCGAGCACGCCGTCGGTGAAGAGCAGCATGCGGTCGCCGGGAGACACCCGGAAGCGATGCCGGCTGTAGGTGGGCGTGAACCCGATGCCCATCGGCAGATCGACGAAGCCGGATTTCGGTTGCGGCAGTGCCGACTGGCAGAGTGGCGCCCACGCGCCGGTGTCCGCCCGAAAGAGCCAGCCCATGGGATGGCCCGCGTAGCTCACCGTGAGCCGCCGACGCGGCGGGTAGTAGGTGGCCAGGACGGCCGTTGTCATCGCATCCACGCCCTTCTCATTGAGGCGTCGATTGAGCCGATCGAGGACTTTTCGTTCGTCGATGACGTCCACACTCCGCCGGAGGTGGCCGTGCATCTCGGTGCCAATGGCCGCCACGGCCGAGCCGTGTCCTGCCACATCAGCCAGACAGACCCTGGCCATCAAGCCGGATCCGCACACCGACAAGTAGTGGATGTCGCCCCCGGTCGCACCTGCACACGGGCGTGAATACAGCACGCCGCGCAGTCCCGGCAGTTCCACTTGCTCGTGGATCGTCCCATTGCCACCCCTCACTTCGCCACAGGCGAACGCCGTTGGCGGCCCAGGAGTCGATTCAGGAGCGTTCACGAAGGGACCTCTGCCCCGGCCCGATGACGATCAGCATCGCCTTCAACCGCGCGCCGGCCGATTGCGCGCAGCATGCCTCCGAAGATCAACGCGTGCACCGGCAGGAGCCCGTACCAGTAGGGCAGCCCAAACAGACCGGCCGGCTCGAACACGGCGGTCTGGTGGACGAGTGTGCCGCCACCGTCCGGCACCACCTCGAACTCGAGCCACGCGCGGCCAGGCAGCTTCATTTCCGCCGCAAGCCTCAATCGTCGGCCCGGTTCGTACGCCTCGACTCGCCAGAAGTCGAGGGCGTCGCCGACGGCCGGCACGTCAGGGTCGCGCCGCCCGCGACGCATCCCCACGCCGCCCATCAGGAGGTCGATCGCGCCCCTGATTCGCCACAGCCACGTGCCGAAATACCAGCCGCGCTCGCCCCCAATCCTGGCAATGGGTGCAAACGCGCGGTCCGCGTCGACCGCCACGTGAATCTGGCGTCGGTCGATCAGCGTGCCCCCGAATCGCGTGTCGGCCGGCGCCGGCGCGGCTCCTCCCGAGGAGCGCGCATCCGACCAGCGGGTCAACGCAAACGCGCGATCCTCCTGGCGAATGGCGCGACTGATCGCGTCGCGCAGGCCGACGGGCCTGATCGGGAAGGCCGCGAGCGCCGCAGGATCGGTGACGACGGACCGGTTCTTCAGTCCTTCGATCAATTCGCGCCCGACGCGTGCGTAGACGGGTGTCACCAGCCCCAGCCACAGGCTCGACAGGCGCGGCGTGAGCAGCGGCACCGACATCATGACCCGCCTCAACCCGCGCTGCCGCGCGTACTCGCGCATCACGTCGCCGTAGCTCGCCTGATCGGCCCCGCCGATTTCGAACGTGCGGCTCTCCCCGTCGGGCAGGTGCAGCGCTCCGGCAAGGTAGGCGAGCACGTCATCGATGCCGATGGGCTGGGCCAAGGTCGAGACCCACCGCGGGCAAATCATGACCGGCAACCGTTCGACGAGCGCGCGGATCAGCTCGAACGACAGGCTTCCGGACCCGATGACGACCGACGCGCGAAATTCTACGACCGGGACCCCGCTGTCTCGCAGCGCCTGGCCGGTCTCGATCCGGCTGCTGAGATGTTTGCTGAGCGGCTCGTCGCCCGTCGCGAGGCCGCCGAGGTAGACGATCCGGCGAACCCCGGCCCGCCGCGCCGCTTCGCCAAAATTGTGGGCGGCGACGCGATCGGTGTCACGGTAGTCGCCGTGGGTTCCCATGGAGTGCACCAGGTAATAGGCCACGTCAATGCCCGTCAGCGCGCGATCGAGTGACGCCGGGTCGAGGAGATCACCGGCGACAATCTCCGTCGGCGGCGATACGCGAGAGGCGAGCGCGGCCGGGTGCCGCGCCAGACAGCGAAGCCGGACTCCCTCGGCCTCGAGGACAGGCACCAGCCGTCCCCCGATGTACCCGGTCGCGCCGGTGACGAGTACGTGCGGCTTCTCCGGCGATCCGAGTTCGTCGGGCGTCACGGCTCGACATTCCGAGGCGCGAGGTGGTGATTCGCCGCCGTTGGCCCTCGGTCGGCGAGCGACGTGAGCAGCGCGTGCAGGTCATCGGCCCGAGACTGGTCGAACCCGCCGTGATGGAGCCACCGCACGACTCCCTGCGTGTCAAGGACAATGAGGTAGGCATCGTCTTTGTGCTCGGGAGAATAGGAGAGCCGCTTCTTCCAGTCGCCCGTGCCGCCATAGACCGTGATGACGCGGTCGTGGAGATCGACGGGTGTGCCACTGCGCATCCCCCGGTCGATGAACCACCGCCCGAGCGTCGCGAGCCCGCCGATCATCGGGACTTCGAAGAACGTGACGTCCGTCCTGGAGCCCACCGTCTTTCGGTACCAGTCCGCCCATGCTTCGACCGGGAAGCGGGACTGGTACGTGAAGCCCATCGCGACAAGGGTGACCTTGCCGGACGCCGCCTGCGGGAGCGCCGCGTCGCGGCCGGCGAGGAACCGCCCCTTCAGTTCCGGAAACGGATCACCCACCCGCAAGGATTGCTGAGCGCGGCCGGCGTGAAGCGTGGCCATCGACATGACGAGTACTCCGATGAGACATGACAGAGCGGTGATACGGGACATGGTGTTCAGAAGCGCCAGTCGAGCCCCAGGATCGGGAAGAGGCCCTGCTGCTCGCCGAACTGTTGCGTGTTCGTGCGGCGGTTCCAACTGTAGCTGGCGAAGTTGCGGCGGTTGGTCACGTTCTGCACGCCGACGAACACGTTGAGCGGCTGCCCCCCCACCGTGAAGGTTCGGTCCACGCGAATGTCGACGCGGCCGTAGTCGGGCGCGCGCTCGGCGTTGACGCGCGTGAGGTCGTACACACCGCGTCGCTGCGCCGTGGACACCGCCTGGTCGTAGGGCGTGAACGGCCGGCCCGAAAGAAACGACAGTCGGGTTGAGACCTCCCACCGCGGCGACAGCCGGTAGCCGCCGAGCAGGTTGAACACGAACGGATAGTCGAATGAGCCGGGCCTGAGCACACGGTCGAGACCCGCGTGCCGCGTGCGCGAGAACGACAGGTTGCCCTGGCCGTAGAGCTTCGAGGTGAGCCGCTTCTCGACGAAGAGCTCCACGCCCTCGGAGTACCCCGTGCCCGCGCTCGTCAGCGGGAACAGGATCTCGCGCACGTCGAACGTGTCGCCGATGTTGGCCAGCGACACGGTGGGCAGGTCGCTCGCCACCGGGTATCTGGTGTAGGTCTTCCGATATGCCTCGGCCGTCACCCGGAGGGCAGCGTCGGGCGACCAGGCCAGGCCGGTCACGTAGTGGTCGGCGCGCCAAGGTACCAGCGACACGTTCCGGGGGAATGCCGACACGAAGAGGAACGCCGGCTGCTGATAGTACGCACCGGCGCTCGCGTTCCACGACACCGCGTCGGTGAGGCGCAGCTTCACGCCCGCGCGTGGGCTGAACCGGGCCTGCGACAGGATGGCGTAGTGGTCGCCGCGTCCGCCCAGCGTGAGGTTTACGCGCGAGGCCACCTGCTTCGAGGCCTGCAGATAGGCGCCGGTCTGGTATGACCGGAAGCGCGTGTCGAGAAAGAACGGGTCGATGCCAGGCACCGGCGAGTACGGTGTGTCGTTGCCGTAGGGGGATTCCACTGTGTAGTTGATGCGGAACGTCTTGAAGCTGCCGCCGGCCTGCACCGTGTCGAACAGCGGCAGGTGCACGGTGAGGTCGTACTTGAGCGTGGTCTCACCCTCGCGCGAGTCCTCGAAGTAGACGACGGGGCTCCGGGCGATGACGATCTCGGGGGGCACACCCGGAGGCGGCACGCCCTGCGCCACCAAATCTTTCACCTGCTGGCCCACCGTGGCCTCGGAGTGCGTGACGCCGAACAGGCCCACGCCGCGTGACCCGAAGGTGCGTTGCCAGTTGAAACCCGTGGCGCTGCGCCAGCCGTTGTAGCGGATGTCGAAGTTGGCGATCTCGTCTTCGAGGTCGGTGGATTCGGTGAGGCCGAGCCGAATCTCGTCGATTCCCGCGATGTTGACCATCCAGATGCGGTCCCGCGGCGTCAGGTCGTACACCGCCTTGGCATTGACCGTATACACCACCGGCACGCCGCCGAACCCCACGTCCTTGGTGAACAGATCGAGGAAGCTTCGTCGCGCCGACACTACCCATGATCCCTTCCCCGCGTTGATGGGCCCTTCGAGAATGGCGCCGGCGCCGGCAAAGCCGAGCGTGGCCCACCCGCCGAATGCCTTGCGGTTGCCCTCGCGCTGGGTCACCTGCAGCACGCTCGACGTGCGGTTGATGTACGGGGCGGGGTACCCGCCGGTGAGGAAGGTCACATCCTGCAGGAGCTGGGCGTCGAGCAGGCTTACCGTGCCGCCGGCCGACGCGAAGTTCGCGAAGGCGTTGATGTTGGGAATCTCGACGTTGTCCACCACGAACAGGTTCTCGAGGGGGCTGCCGCCGCGGACGATGATGTCGTTGCGGAAGTCGTTGGTGCCGATCACGACACCCGGCAGGCCCTGCACGTAGCGCGACACGTCCTGCAGAGCCGCCGCACTCTTGAGGATCTCGCGGGGCTCCGTCAGGAAGCCGGACGTCTTGACCGCCTCGGGGGTCTGGAAGGCCGGTGCAGTCACGGTAACGGTTTCCTGCAGGTTTTCCACCCTGGGCAGCGTGATGTCCACGCTGCCCTCGATCCCGGCACGCACGTCGACCGGCTCGCTCGTGAACGGAAGCCCCTCGAGCGGCAGGATCTCCAGACGATACGCGTTCGCCCGCAGCTCGCCGATCCGAAAGGCACCGCGGGCATCACTCGTCGCGCAGGCGGGAGTGTCGAGGACGCAGACGCGCACCCCCGCGGCCGGCTGGCCCGCCGCGTTCACGACCACGCCCCTGATGGCACCCACGCCGGTGGTGTCCTGCGCCGACGCAGACGTGGCGAGGGTCAACACGGCAGCGGTGAGAAGCGATGACGCGCAGGAACGCACGCGGAACGAGCTGTCGCGGAATGTCATGGGTGTCACGCCACACGTCCACCGATACGAAGGAGTTCCTGTTGGTACGCGTTGTAGTCGTGAAGCACCAGTCCCCGCGGGCTGATGAGTGCGGCGTGGCGTACGGCGCCTCGTCCGCCCGCCCACAGCTCGACCTCCTTCGGGAGATCCCGGACGATCGTCCTCAGTTCCCGCTCCTGCGCGCGACGCTCGCGCTCCTTCGTTTTCCCAGGCGGGACCCCTGTAAGTCCCAGCACGAGCACCTGCGCGCCAGCCGGCCGCGCGCTGTCGACGATGTCGCGGGCGGGCAGGTCTGGCCCGAGATAGGCGACGCCCAGGCCGTTGCTGGCCGCGAGCATCGCGGCGCCAAGTGTGCCGAGTTCGTGACGTTCGCCTGCGGGCGTGGCAAAGAGCAATCGCGCTGGCACGTTGGGGCGGGCGTACAGGCGAAGGAAGGAGCCGAGCATGGTGCGCACCGCCGACGACATCACGTGTTCGAGCCCGATCGATGCGCGTCGTCGGTGCCAGTCGTCGCCCAGCTGCGCGAGCACGGGCATTAGCGCATCCTGGAGCAGTTCGATCGGGCGCAGCACGGCGGCCAGTCGGGCCAGCTCGTGGTCGATGCCCCCGGCGTCGTAGGCGTGCAATGCCGCGATGAGCGCCGCCGTATCGAGGGACGTCCGTCGCGTCGGATCCGTCGCGGGCGCGACGCTCGGTTCGACGGCGGCGACCAATGTGCGCAGTTGCTCGTCGCTCAGTGCCGCGAGGCGACCGATGCTGTGACCGCGCGTCACGGCCCCGTGCAGGAGGCGCAGGCGGGCGACGTCGGCGTCGGTGTACATCCGGCCCCGGTCGTCGCGGACGGGCGTGACGGCGCCATGGCGGCGCTCCCAGGCGCGCAGCGTGTCGATGGCGATGCCGGTCAGCTTGGAGACCGCCCGAATCGGGTAACGCGACGAGCCCGCGAGCGGCCCGCTCATCGGACCACGATTCGCACGACCGTCGCCGCCGCGGCGCACGCCACTACGCCCCACGCCACGTCGGCCAGCGTCAGCACCAGCGGCCACTGCCGCAGCGTCGAGTAGTTGGTGAAGTCGTAGACGCCGTACACCACCAGGCCGAACAGGGCGCCGTAGACCGCCGCCAGCGAGACGGTCGTCGCACGCGGGATGACGAAGAGGGCGATGCCCGTGCCCAGCAGGGCATAGACGACGAACGCTGCCGGCCAGTTGGGCGCAATCCCGCCGTCGGAGAGGCGCACGATCGGCGCGAGCTGATCGCGGTAGAAGTTCTTCATCAGCAGTCCGAGCCACACGCCGTCGAGCACCATGAAGGCGACGGCGCCGACGACTGCGAGCGTGATCGTGTGTCCCATCGCATCCTCACTTCCTGAACAGACCCTGTGTGCGGACAGCGTAGCGCGACCGGCTGCCTATTGTCAATGAGTTGTCATGGACACAGACTTGACACCAGGCCGGCTGTACTGGTATTTCTTGTGGCGCATGAAGACCATCGCGGTCATTGGGGCGGGTATCTCCGGTCTGGCGGCCGCCTCTTTCCTGAGCCGCCGACACCGGGTGGACCTCTTCGAACAGGAGCGGCGCCTCGGCGGCCACACCAACACGGTGCTGGTCGAGGGTCCGAACGGCACCGTGCCGCTCGACACCGGCTTCCTGGTGCACAACGACCGCACCTATCCGAACCTCGTGCGGCTGTTCGGCGAGCTCGGCGTGGCCACCCGCGACTCGGACATGTCGTTCGCTGTGTCGTGCCGGCGGACCGGCCTCGAGTACAGCAGCCGCGGCGCCAACGGCTTCTTCGCCCAGCGGCGGAATCTGGTCAGCCCGTCGCATCTTTCGCTGCTCCGCGAGATCGTGCGCTTCAATCGGGAGGCGCTGGCGCTGCTCGAGGCGCCGGATGGGGACCGCCACACGCTGGGCGACTTTCTCGAATCCCGGCGCTTCGGTGAAAGCTTCACCCACCGGTATCTCCTTCCCATGGCGTCGGCCATCTGGTCGGCCTCGCTCGACGCGATCCGATCGTTTCCCGC
>CANIBQ010000132.1 GCA_947465645.1 Acidobacteriota bacterium
CTCTCGCCCTGATCGAGCACCTCGCGGTCCTTGCCGCCCTCGGCACGCACCCCGCGGATCTTGCCCTGGACCTCGCTCGTCAATTCGCGGCGGCGGTCCTCAAGCATCTTCTTCAGTTCGTCATAGCGGCTCGTCTTGCCAGCTGCCTTGCTTCGTGTCGTCGTCGCCATTGCCTGCCGCTCCCTTCCGCTCGTCACCCGGAGTCGGGTAACCCGTTGATGCGCCACACCATGCAATCATGATGCCTGAATGGGCTGGTGAGCTTCTGTCACCACCGGCCAAACTCCTCTGCCATCGTCTCCGCACCGTCAGCGCATCGGTTTATGAATTACAACTAGCTGATTCTAAGTAGCTTAACAATTCGATACGTAATTGGAACAGGTCGTATGTGCCGATTTAGACGCCAGCTGTGGCAGGGAGGTTCTTTCCAGCCGTCGTATTCAGAGGACGAATTTTCGGCGCCTGATGTGGCTTTCTGGCCGCATCGGGAGCTGACGCGTCGGTGCAACAGGCGGCAGACAGGATTTGACAAACCTCAGGATCGTAGATATTTGTGCAATGTGTCTGCTTACGGTCGCGCTGGCGAATCGTCTGTCAATGACGGAGCCTGAGCCGGAGACCCGCTTCTTGATGGCCTGGCCTGGGCCGAAGCACTGCGGCGGTTGAAGCCGATGCCTGACTGAACTAGAATGTGACGTTTGTGCACGCGCCAGCGCGCCGTGCGGTAAGAGAATCAGGGGATTTCATGGCGAAGCGGTGCGAAGTCTGCGGCAAGGGCCCACAGTTTGGCCGGACGGTATCTCACGCGCACAACGTCGGCCTGCGCCGGTTCGAGCCGAACCTGCAGGCGGTGCGTGCGCTCATCAACGGGGCGACCAAGCGCATGCGCGTCTGCACGCGCTGCATTCGCAGCGGCAAGGTGACCAAGGCCGCCTGACGTGGCGCGCCGAGATGAAGAGAATACGTGAAGACGAACAACTAGGCGTGCGGCAGCAGATCACCGCAGCGGACGCGCCGGGGGCAATCGGTCCCTACTCTCCAGCCATCAAGGCCGGGAACCTTCTGTTCCTCTCCGGACAGATCCCGCTCGACAGCGGCGGCGCCATCGTCGCCGGCGACATCACCGCCCAGACCGAGCAGGTCATGTGCAACATCGTCGCGTTGCTGCACGCGGCGGGTGGCGATTTCGGTCACGTCGTTCGCACAACGGTCTACCTCGCCGACATGAATGACTTCGCGGCCGTCAACACCGTTTACGGGCGCTTCGTCGTCGATCCGCCGCCGGCGCGATCGACCGTGCAGGTGTCGCGGCTGCCGCGCGACGCGCGCGTCGAGATCGACGTCATCGCGCGGATCGAGTGATCCGAAGGGCAAAGGGCTACCTTTGACCTTTGACCTCTGACCTTTGCCCTTTGACCTAGGTACGCGCCGTCCGCTCCACTCCCAGCACCCCTTCAACACCCCTGATCGACTTGATCACCTTCTCCAGGTGTTTCATGTCTCTGATTTCGACGGTCATCTCGATACGCGCCTGCGAATCGTCGCCAGTCCGCGCCTCCATGTTGGTGATGTTGGTATTGATGTCGGAGACCTTGGCGCTGATCTCGGCGAGCATCCCCTTGCGATCCTCCACCTGCATCGTCAGGCGGACAGTGTAGGACGCCTGGTCGCTGGCCGCGCTGTCCCATTCCACGTCGATGCGGCGCTCGGGATCGAACATCAGGTTGACGACGTTCGAGCAGGTGGCCGAGTGCACCGAGACGCCCTTGCCGCGGGTGATGTAGCCGACGATCTTCTCTCCCTTGATCGGGTTGCAGCACTTGGCGCGGAACACGAGGATGTCGTCGGTACCCCGGACCTTGATCTTGTCGCCGGCGGCGCCACCCGGACGCAGCACCCGCTTGACGGCTGACACGACGGCGGAGTCGGGCGCCTTCTCCTTGAGCCCCTGCGGCACCGCCTTCTGCAGGACCGTGCGCGCCGAGATCTTGCCGTAGCCGATGTGCGCGAGCAGTTCGTCGGCCGTCCTGGCGCCGTACTCGGTGGCAAACTTCAACAACTCGTCGCTCTCGATCACGGTCTTCGGACTGAGATCGAAGCGGCGGGCTTCCTTCTCGAAGAGGCGGCGGCCCAGCTCGATGCTGCGGGTGCGCTCCTCCCCCTGCAGCACGTGCCGGATCTTGCTGCGCGCCCGCGACGTCACCGCGAACGCCAGCCAGTCGCGGCTCGGCTTGTGCCCGGCCTGCGTGACGATCTCGACGATGTCGCCGTTCTGCAGACGGGTGCGGAGGGGAACCATGCGCCCGTTCACGCGCGCACCCGAGCACTGGTTGCCGACGTCGGTGTGAATGCTGTACGCGAAATCGACGGGCGTGGCTCCGCGCGGCAGGGAACGCACCTCGCCTTTCGGCGTAAACATGTAGACCTCGTCCGGGTAGAGGTCGATCTTGAGGTTCCTCAGGAATTCCTGCGGATCGCGGACCTCCTGCTGCACCTCGAGCAACTGCCGCATCCACTGGAAGTACCGCTCGTCGCGCTGATCGCCGACGCGCCCTTCCTTGTATTTCCAGTGAGCGGCGATTCCCTCCTCGGCGCGGCGGTGCATCTCGTCGGTCCGAATCTGCACCTCGAACGGGAACCCGCGCTCGCTGACGACCGACGTGTGCAGCGACTGGTAGCCGTTGGGGCGGGGCATGGCGATGAAGTCCTTGATGCGCCCAGGCACCGGCGACCACGTCTGGTGGATGATGCCGAGCGCCGCATAGGAGTCCTTGACCGACTGCGTGATGACGCGCAGCGCCACGAAGTCGTAGACACGCTCGAGATCGATCTTCTGCCGCTGGAGTTTCAGATGAATGCTGTACAGACGTTTGATGCGGCCGTCGAGCTGCATCACCGGAATCTGGGCTTCCTCGAGCTTGGCGCGGATCGTCTTCGTCAGCTCGCCGATGACCCCTTCCGCGGTCTTTCGTTGCGCTTCGACCTTGTGGCGCAGCGCCTCGTACGCCTTCGGCTCCAGGTACTTGAACGACAACTCCTCGAGCTCGTTCTTGACCTTGCTCATCCCCAGGCGGTTGGCGATGGGCGCATAGATGTCGAGTGTCTCCTGGGCGATCTTGACGCGACGCTCCTCGGGCAGGTGTCCGAGCGTGCGCATGTTGTGCAGGCGGTCGGCCAGCTTGACCAGGATGACCCGGATGTCATCGACCATCGCCAGCAGCATCTTGCGGAAGTTCTCCGCCTGGCGCTCTTCGCTTGACGAAAAGGGAATCGCCCCGATCTTGGTGACCCCCTCGACCACGTGGGCGATCTCGGGGCCGAAGAGCTCGGCAATTCGTTCCGGGGTCGTCAGCGTGTCTTCGACCACATCGTGCAGGAGGCCCGCCGCGACCGCCACCACGTCCAGCTTCATGTCGGCCAGGAAATCGGCGACTTCGAGGGGATGGACGAGGTACGGCTCACCGGAATGGCGGACCTGCCCCTTGTGTTCGAGGGCTGAAAAGACGTACGCCCGCCTCAGGAGCTCAAGATCCGCTTCCGGACTGTAGCTCCGCACTTTCTCGAGGAGGGTCTCGAACCGAATCATGGCGGGCGGTGTCTAACTCATTGATACGGCGGACTGTAGGGGGCGCCAGCCTCATGATAGCCCGCCCTTGACTCATCGGAAAACGGATCACTACAATGCGCCGTTCACCCTTCTGGGTTCTCGGTGCTCCGTTCGTGTTCAGGTTCATGCCGTGTCGCCACCGGCCCAAACCCCGAACTTCGCAACGTGCACACGAACCGGGAAGCGAGAAGTGAGACGAGAATGAGAAGAGTGCAAACTGCTTTCAGGGGGCTTACGATGCGGAAGTTTTCGTCACGGGCGTTGAGACTCGCGGTAATCGTGGTGGCGGGGTTCGCGCTCGCCGGCTGCAGTCAGGTCAACCGCCTGCGGGCGCGGCAGGCTGTCAAGGATGCCAACCCGATGTATCAGGGTGGCGACTATGAACGAGCCGCCGAGAAGTATGAAGAGGCCCTGGTGCTGGATCCCAACCTGGGAGACATCTACTTTTTTGTCGGCAACAGCTACGACAACCTGTACAAGCCCACCCGCAAGGGTGAGCCGGCCAACGACGAGAACCTGACCAAGGCGATCGACAACTACAAGAAGGCCGCCGCGATGGAGCAGACCACCGCGCCCATCAAGAAGCTGTCCCTCGAGTATCTCGTCGCCGCCTACGGCCCCGACAAGCTCAACGACCCGGCGCAGTCCGAGCCGATCGTGCAGCAGATGATCCAGCTCGAACCGAACGAACCGGCCAACTACCACGCGCTGGCCAAGATCTACGAGGACAACGGCAACTACGAGCAGGCGGAAGTCACCTATCTGAAGGCCAAGGAAATGCGCCCGAACGACCCGACGGTCTACACCACACTCGCCGGCTTCTACAATCGCCAGGGCGAGTTTGAGAAGACCATCGCCGAGTTGAACGAACGGGTCACCAAGGAACCGAGCAACCCGGAGGCGTATCACCTGGTCGCGTCGTTTTACTGGGAAAAGGCCTTCCGCGACTTCCGCCTGACCGACGCCGACAAGCGGCGGTACGTGCAGTCCGGGGTCGAGGCCGAAGACAAGGCGATTGGCCTCAAGAACGACTATGTCGAGGCGATCACCTACAAAGGCCTTCTCCTGCGGCTCCAGGCCACCCTTGAGCGGGACGTCGCGCGCCAGCAGCAGCTGCTGCGGGAGGCCGAACGCCTCCAGGCGCAGGCGACCGAAATCAGCAAGAGGCAGCAGGCCGGCGCGAGCGAATAGGGCGCCTCGTCCCCGACAACTTCGTCACCATTCTTCGACACCTTCGAGAAGGCCGTTTCCCTGGGGGGAGACGGCCTTTTTTCGTTGTACAATCGGGTCTGGCTCAGGGCTCGTAAACTCGTTCACGCGATCGTTACGGCACGCTGGTACGTTTATCCCCTCGCATCGTCTTGTCAGCCTAGGTAGCACACACCGCGGCGGCGCCGTATGGTGCGCCTCACTGCTGTGTGCGGCCGATTCTCAGTTACTTGGAGTGAGTCAATGAAGCGCTTGTTCAACGTTGCGGCCCGGCTCGGGAGAGCGACCGCCCTCCTGGCGCTCTGCGCCCTGTTTTCACCGGCCCTGGCGCATGCGCAGGGCGTGACCACCGGCGCCATTTCCGGTGTCGTTGCCAATGCGCAGGGCCAGCCCGTCGCGGGCGCCAGCGTCATCGCCATCCATGAGCCGTCCGGTTCGACCTACGAGGCCACCAGCCGTGCGGACGGGCGCTTCTCGATTCTCGGCATGCGCGTCGGCGGTCCCTACACCATCACGGTGAACTTCGTCGGCACCGGAACCGCCTTCGAGCCGCAGACCATCACCGACCTGGCGGTCACCCTCGGGTCGTCGACCGAGGTTCCGGTCAGCGTCCGGGCTATCTCCGTGCAGGAGACGGTCACGGTGACGGGAACGGCCGCGGATGCGGTGTTCAGCTCCGCCCGCACTGGCGCCTCGACCGCGGTCACGCGAGTCGATATCGCCTCGCTGCCGACGATTTCCGGCAGGATTGGCGACATCACCCGTCTCACGCCGCAGTCCAATGGCGCCGGCTCGTTCGCCGGCCAGGACAATCGCCTCAACAACATGACCGTTGACGGTTCGTCGTTCAACAATTCGTTCGGTCTCGGCTCGGAACCCGGCGCCAGGACTGGCGTCGCGCCGATCTCGCTCGAATCGATCGAGCAGGTGCAGGTCAGCGTCGCGCCCTTCGATGTGCGCCAGGGGAGCTTCATCGGCGCCGCCGTCAACACCGTCACCCGGAGCGGCACGAACCGGTTCAGCGGGTCGGTCTATCACCGGATGCGCAACGAAGACTTTGTCGGCACCGAAGCCAAGGGGCTGACGGTCAATCCGGGCACCTTCACGTTCCGCGATACCGGCTTCCTCGCGAGCGGCCCGATCGTCCGCAACAAGCTGTTCGTCTTCGGCAACTACGAGAACGAGAAAGAGAAGCGGCCGCTGCACACGTTCCGCGCCAACACCGGCGGCGAGACCGTGGCCGGCAGCGTGACGCGCGTACTCGCGGCGGATCTCAACGCGCTCAGCACGTTCCTCTCGCAGAGTCTCAAGTACACCACGGGCGGCTATGAAAACCTTCAGGACCTGACCCCGGCGAAACGCTACCTGCTGCGTACCGACTACAACCTGAACAACGCCAACAAGGTCAGCTTCCGCTATACCCAGCTCGACTCCAGCTCAGGCAACAACCTCTCGACCTCATCCTCCGCCGGTATCGGCCGCTCCCTCAGCGCCACGGGCGGTCTGTTCTTCCAGGGGTCGACCTACCAGATTCTCGAGAACATCAAGTCGGGAATCGGCGAGTGGAACGCCGTGCTCGGCAGCAGCATGTCCAACAGCCTCATCTCGGGCTTCACGTCGAATGACGAAAGCCGTGGCGGCACGGGTGACCTGTTCCCGTTTGTCGACATCCTCGAAGGGGGCACCGCGTACGCCTCCTTCGGCACCGAACCATTCAGCGTCCAGAATGAGCTGCGCTACAAGACGTTCCAGCTGCAGGACACCTTCTCGAAGTTCGGCAACAAGCACACGCTGACCTTTGGCGCCTCGACGCAGCGCTACAACTCGGAGAACGTGTTCTGGAGCTGCTGCCCGCAGAGCAACTACACGTACAACTCGCTGGCCGACTTCTACACCGACGCCCGCGACTTCGTCGCGAATCCGAATCGGACGACGTCCCCGGTGGCGCTGCGCCGGTTCAAGGTCCGCTATTCAAACGTGCCGGACCTCGACAAGCCGCTGCAGCCGCTGCAGGTCTGGTACAGCGGTGGCTACGTGCAGGACGAATTCCGGCCGCGCCGCGACCTGACCATCACCGCCGGTCTGAGGGCCGACGCGTCGGTGTTCAAGAACACGGCGTATCTCAACGCCAAGGCCGACGCCCTGACCTTCCGCGATGAAACCGGCGCGGCGGTGCAGTACAAGACCGGCGAGATGCCGGAGACGAAGATCCTCTGGTCGCCGCGTGCAGCCGCGAACTGGGATGTCGGCGGCCGCCAGCAGACGCAGGTGCGGCTCGGCACCGGCGTGTTCACCGGTCAGCCGCTCTACGTCTGGGTCTCGAATCAGCTCGGAAACACGGGCGTCCTCATCGGCGAGATCCTCGTGGACAACACCACGGCCTTCCCGTTCAACTCGAGTCCGGCTCGCTACAAGCCGACCAGCGTCACCGGCCAGGGCGCGGCCAGCTTCGAGTTGAATGTCACCGATCAGGGATTCAAGTTCCCGCAGGTGTGGCGGACCAACTTGGCTGTTGACCATCGGCTGCCTGGCGGTATCACCGGGACGGTCGAGTTCCTCTACAACAAGGACATCAACGGCACCTACTACATCAACGCTAACCTGCCGGCGGCGCAGACGGCGTTTGCCGGAGTCGACGCCCGGCCGCGCTACACGGCCAACCGCGTCAACAACACCGCGCCGAACGTGATCACCAGCGCGTTCGTGCTGAAGAACCAGAACATCGGCAAGTCATGGAACATCTCGACCAGCCTGTCGAAGAGCAACTTCCACGGCCTGACCGTGCGCGGCGCTTACAGCTACGGTGAGTCGAAGAACACGATCGACGCGGGTTCGACGGCGTCCTCGTCGTTCAACAACAACCAGCACACGGGCGACCCGAACAATCCCGGTCTCGGCTACTCGGGCAGCACCCAGGGACACCGCGTCTTCGTCGCGGCCTCCTACACCAGGGAGTACTTCGGCTTCGGCGGCACGACGATTTCGACGTTCTGGGAGGCGAGGCCCTCGCAGCAGAACTTCACCTCCAGGGGCAGCTACACGTTCAACAACGACGTCAATGGTGACGGCGGTTCCACGAACGACCTGCTCTACATCCCGCGCGACATCACGGAGATGAATTTCGCGGCGTTCACCCACACCAACGGGCGCGTGTTCTCCGCCGCCGAACAGGCCACAGCCTTCGAGGCCTACATCCAGCAGGATCCGTATCTGAAGAATCACCGCGGCGAGTACGCCGAGCGCGGCGGGATGGCGCTGCCGATGTTCGGGCGTATGGACCTGAGCCTGGTGCAGGACGTGTTCGCCAACATCGGCGGCAAGCGCAACGCCGGCCAGGTCCGGCTCGACATCACCAACTTCGGTAACCTCCTGAACCATAACTGGGGCGTCAGCCAGCGAACGATCGCCACCAACGGTGGCGCCGGCAGCGTGCAGATCCTCACCAACGGGGCGGCCGACACCCTCGGGCGGCTTACCTACCGCATGGCGGTCGTCAACAACGAGCTGGTCAGCAAGACGTTCCAGACGAACAACAGCCTGAGCGACGTCTACCAGATCCTGCTCAGCTTCCGTTACTCGTTCAACTGACCACAGGCCACGGGCCTGGCCGGGCTGACAAGGCCCACCAGGCCCCGCTGACGCGACTTTTACCGGCCGGCTGCCCCAAGGGTGGCCGGCTTTTTTGTTGCCGTCAGCGGCGCTCCTGCGGTGCGGCCGCCGTGCGAGAACGCCCGTGCGCGCGCGTTTTTCCGCACACCGGGCATCGCCTCCACGTATTTCTCCTGTTTTGCTTAGTATCCAGAGCTCTTCCAGGGCGGCATCGATCATGGTAGCTGGAGGGCCGGAGCCTTTATGCAACCCGAACAACTGCTGACGAAGAACAAGTTGAATGGCACGGTCCTCATCGTCGACGACGACGACGGTGTGCGGAAGGTGCTGGGACGCTGGACCGAAGGCCTCGGCTATCAGACGAGTACCGCCGCCAACGCCGAGGAGGCCCCGGACGTCATGCGACGGGGCGCGGTGGATGTGGCGCTCTGCGATGTCCGGATGCCGGGACACGACGGCATCTGGCTCATGGACCAGGTGCGGAGAAACTTCCCCTGCACGTCGATTGTGCTCGCCACCGGGCTTAGCGAGATGGACCCGATGATTACGCTCCGGCCCGGCGTCGTCGGTTACATCGTCAAGCCCTTCGACCGGGACGAGCTCGACGCCGTGATCCAGCGCGGCCTCGCCGCCTGCAGTGAGCGGACAGCAGCGGCGGCGCGCCGTCTGCTCCTGCCCGATCCGGCGCCGAGCACGGCGGCGCCCGAGCCGGCCCGGCGGCGGCTCAGCGAAGGCGTCGTCGAAGGTGTGGTCGAAGGCGTCGTCATCGCCCGCTATTCCTAGACCAGCCCAGCCCGGTCCTCCCCCGGCTCAGACCGGTCACACCATCAGACAAAAGAAAACGGCCGCACTCCCCGGGGGAGGCGGCCGTTTTTGTTTCGCGTTCGTCGTGGTGTGGCAGGCGGCTGGCGACGTCAGCCCGGGACGGCCAACTACTCGGTGCCCGGAGCGGCTCCCGCCGCGCGGCGCATGGCCTCGGTCACGATGCCGACCTTTTCAACGCCCGCGCCCTTGGCGGCGTCGATCACGGCGACGATGTCGCCGTAGCGCAGGCTGCCGGCGGCGGCAATGAACATCGTCTTGTCCTTGCGCTCGTCGAAGATGTTGCGCAGCCGCTGCTCGAGGTCGTTGATCTGCACATCCTGCTTGTTGACCGAGATGCGCTTGTCAGCCGTGTATTCGAGCACGATCTGGCTGATCTCGGTCTGCTGCTCGGGGTTGTTCTTCGTCTCGAGCGGCAGGTTGATGTCCAGTCCGCGCTGGTTGAGCGGCAGGGCGGCCATGAAGATGACGAGGAGTACGAGCAGGACGTCGATCATCGGCGTCATGTTCATCTCGCAGGTGGCCTTGGGAACCTCCCCCTTGAAGACCTTGTCGGCGCCGTAGTGGTGGTGGTGACCGGCCATTACCTGCCACCCCCGGCCGCGGCCGGTGCGCGTTTCGGGTCAGTGATGAGACCCATGTCCTCGATGCCGGCGGCGCGCAGCGTATCCATGGCCTCCATGATCGAGCCGTAATCCGCGTCGACGTCGGCCTTGATGATCACGAGCTTCTGCGTCTTGGCCTCAAGCGCCTCGATGACCTTCTGCTGCAGTTGTTCCTTCGGAATCTGCTTCGAATTCAGGTAGAAGCGCTTGTCCGACGTGATCGAGACCACCGTCTGCTCCTGCGTCTCCGGCTTCTCCGCAGTGTTCGTGGCAGTCGGAAGTGTCAGCGGCGCGCCCTGCTGGAGCAGGGGAGCGATGATCATCATGATGATCAGCAGCACCAGCATGACATCGACGAGCGGCGTGACGTTGATCTCGGATTTGACTCCGGCGCCCTCACCACCAAGGTTCATTGACATGAAAAAAACTCCAAATAACTCAACACGCGTGGCGTCCGCCTTCAGGCGGACCAGGGGCCGGCTGAAGCCGGCCCCTACGGTGTGGAAGCGTTACGCCGTCTTTTTTACGACGTTTTCTTAATGAAATAGTCGACGAGCTCGGAC
>CANIBQ010000133.1 GCA_947465645.1 Acidobacteriota bacterium
ATGAGGCAGGGCACGTCACCATTCGTGGGATTCGGCTGGCCGAGCGCCTGGTGCTCGACGGCCGGCTCGACGAATCCCTCTACCGCGACACTCCCTCGTTCGGTGACTTCGTGCAGCAGGAACCCAACGACGGCCAGCCGGCCACCGAAAAGACCGAAGTCTGGGTGAGCTACGACGAGGACGCCGTTTACGTGGGCGCGCGGCTGTGGGAGACCGATCCGTCAAAGCGCGTCATGAGCGACATGCGCCGCGACGCGGCCAATCTCTACAACAACGATCACTTCGCGGTGATGGTGGACACGTTCTACGACCGGCGCAACGGCTATATCTTCTGGGCCAACGCGCAGGGCGGGAAGGGCGACTCGCAGGTAGCCAACGAGAACGCCAACACCAACTGGAACACCATCTGGGAGACGAAGGCGGCCGATTTCGACGGCGGCTGGACGATCGAAATTCGCATCCCGTTCCGATCGATCCGGTTCCAGGAGGGCGCCACCGCCTGGGGGATCAACTTCCGGCGCATGGTGCCGTGGAAGACTGAAATCTCCTTCCTGGCGCACGTCCCGGCGTCGTACGGCGCCTCCGGGTTGAACAAGGCGTCGGGTGCAGCGACGCTGACCGGCTTCCAGGCACCCACCACGCTGCGCAACATCGACGTGAAGGGGTATGGGCTGGGCTCAATGCTCACGAACCGCACGTCGAGGCCGCCGGTGTCGAATGACGGCAACGCCGAATTCGGCGTCGATGCGAAATGGGCGTTGACGCAGAGCTACGTCGCCGACGTCACCTACAACACCGACTTCGCACAGGTCGAAGACGACGAGCAACAGCTCAACCTGACGCGGTTCTCGCTGCAGTTCCCGGAGAAGCGGGAGTTCTTCCTCGAGAGCGAGCAGTTTTTCGGCTTCGGCACGATGAGTGGGGCGGGGAGCATGAATCCCGAGATCCCGGTGGTCTTCTTCAGCCGCCGGATCGGCCTCGAGAATGGCGGCATCGTCCCGATCGTCGGCGGCGGGCGCCTGCTGAGCCGTAGCGGGGCGAATCAGATTGGCGTGCTGCACATGCGCACCGGAGAAGTGCCGGCGCTGGGCGCGGTGGCCACCGATTTTTCGGCGGTGCGCATCCAGCGCGAGGTGCTGCGCCGCAGCCGCATCGGCATGATTGCGACCCGCCGCGCGCCCGCATCGAACGGCGCGCAGAACTACGTGTACGGCGCCGACGCCGTGTTCCAGCTCTATCAGAACATCCAGCTCATCGAGTACGTCGCCAAGACGACCACGCCGGGACAGAACGGCAACGATCTGAGCTACCGCTCGCGCTTCATCTGGAACGCCGATCGCTGGGGCATCGACTCGGAGATCCTGGCCGCGGGCGAAGACTTCAACCCGGAGATCGGATACATCCGGCGTCCCGATGGATTCCGACGCGCGCACGGCCAGGTGCGGTTCAGCCCCCGTCCGACGAATATTCCCGGCGTCCGCAAGGTCTATTTCACGGCCAACCTCGAGTACTTCACCGATGCCGCCGGCAAGCGGGTGGAGAGCCGCGACCAGCAGGCGATCTTCCGCACCGACTTCAAGAGCGGCGATCGGATGCAGGCCGACCTCACCCGCAGCTACGAATTGGTCCGGGTGCCGTTCATCCTCGCGAAGGGGGTGATGGTGCCGGTCGGCGGCTATCCGTTCCAGCAGGTGAATGGCAGCTATACCTTCGGCCCGCAGCGCAGGATCAGCGGCACCGCGAGCACGACCCACGGCAGCTTTTATGACGGTACCGTGACCGAAGTGAGCTGGAAGAGCCGGGTGGAATTCGGGCCGCAGTTCTACGCGGAGCCGACCCTCACGTGGAATCACGTGGACGTGCCGTGGGGCAGCGGCTACTCGAACCTGGTGAGCAGCCGTCTCACCTACACGCTGTCGCCGCAGATGTTCGTGTCGGCGCTGGTGCAGTACCAGTCACGCACCGACTCGGTGGCGACCAACGCGCGCTTCCGGTGGGAATACAAGCCTGGCAGCGAGCTGTTCATCGTCTACAGCGATGGACGGACGACGCTGAGCCGCGGGATTCCGGACCTGCAGAACCGCAGCTTTGTCGTGAAGGTGACCCGCCTGCTCCAATTCTGAGGCCCGAGACCCGAGACGTGAGGCCTGGTTGATTTCTCACAGCTTCCGCAGCTTCACGCGTCTGATGGCGTGGTCGCGCCCCTTCTCGAGAATGAGGTGGGCGCGCTCGCGAGTCGGCAGGACGTTCTCCCGCAGATTGACGAGATTGATCGTCTGCCACAAGGTCCGCGCCACGGCCTGAGCTTCGTCGCGCGTCAGGGCGGCGTAGCGATGAAAATACGACGAGGGATTCTGGAAGACCGTCTCGCGCAGCGTGAGAAACCGCTCGACGTACCACTGCTCGATGTCGGCCTCGTTCGCGTCCACGTAAATCGAGAAATCGAAGAAGTCGGACACGAAGCCTGTCCGTCCGCCGCCGGTCTGCAGCACGTTCAGTCCTTCTACGATGACGATGTCCGGCTGGCGGACGACCTGGTACTGGTCGGGCACGACGTCGTAGAGCAGGTGCGAATAGACCGGCGCCGACACTTCCGGCTCGCCCGCCTTGACGTCGGCCACGAACTGCACGAGGCGCCGCACGTCGTAGCTCTCCGGAAAGCCCTTGCGCTGCATCAGCGATCGCGACTGGAGCAAGGCCTGCGGCAGGAGGAATCCGTCGGTGGTGATCAGATCGACCTGCGGATGGCTGGGCCACCGCGAGAGCAGCGCCTGCAGGATGCGCGAGGTGGTGCTCTTCCCCACCGCCACGCTGCCGGCGACGCCGATGACGTACGGCGCGCGCGTCGGTGATCCGATGAAGGTCGCGGTGGCCTTGTGCAGCGTCTGCGTCGCGCCGACGTAGAGGTTGAGCAGCCGCGAGAGCGGCAGGTAGATGTCCTCGACCTCGTCGAGCGAGACGCGCTCGTTGAGGCCGACCAGGCCGCGCAACTGCGCCTCCGACAGCGGCAGCGGCGTCGAATCGCGCAGCCGCGCCCACTCGGCGCGGTTGAACTCGATGAATCGGGAAACCACGTTACACGTTAGAGCTTGAACATCAGGGACAGCGCCATCGCAAAGCCGATGACCACCACGATCCGCCTGACGGCGGTGCGCCCAATCCGACGCGCAACGCCGGTGCCGAAGGTGGCCCCCATGACGGCGCCGATCGCCATGACCAGCGCATCGGGCCAGACGATCAGGTCCACCCAGATGAAATAAGCCGCCGCAATCCCGTTGATGATCGCCCCGAGGAGGTTCTTGAGCCCGTTCATCTGATGGATGTCGGTGTGCCCCATCAGGCTGAAGGCCGCCAGCATCAGGATGCCGATGCCGGCGCCGAAGTAGCCGCCATAGATCCCTACCAGCAGCTGAAAGAACATCGTCCACGACAACCAATGCGAGCGGGCATCGTGTGCCGCCGTCAGGTTGAACCGGCGCTGGATCGGTTCCTGGGCCATGAAGAGGACCGTCGCGAACAGGATCAGGAACGGCACGAGGCGATCGAACAGGTCGGCGGGGGTCTGGTACAACAACACGGCGCCGATGATCCCGCCGGCGAGGCTCGGCACCACCAGCGCCAGCACGCGCGTGTCCGCGCCGCGAAGCTCGCGCCGGTAGCCGAACACGCTGGCGAGTGCTCCCGGGACCAGCGCCACGGTGTTGGTGGCGTTGGCGGGAATGGACGGCACACCCAGCCAGATGAGGGTTGGAAAGGAGACGAGCGATCCGCCGCCGGCGACTGAATTGATGGCACCAGCCACGAAGGCTGCGCCACACACGAGAAGTGCGTGCATTCGCCCTGACAGAATACGCGACCGTGGGTCACGCCGGTACGGTCTTGTTCCACGACCACAGTTTCCACTCGCCGATCTTCAACGGCCGTATCATCGTCCAGTGAGGATCTCCAGACACGTCGCGGCGTCGCTGCTCGCTGCAGGCGTGATAACGGCGCCGCCCGCCGGCGCGCAGGATGCACCTGCACAGGCACCTGCACTGAATCCCTGGCAGTGGCACATCGACGCAAATGCGTTCTTCGGCGTCAATCACCAGGACCGCAAGTTTCGCGACTTCACGGCCTGGGAATCGCAGAACTGGGTCATGGGGATGGGCCAGCGTCCCATCGGTCGGGGCACGCTGACGCTGTCGTCCATGCTGTCGCTGGAAGCACTGACGCTGAAAGACATCGGGTCGCCGCAGGTCTTCCAGACCGGAGAGACGTTCGGACGGCCGCCATCGGCGCTGATTGACTACCAGCACCCGCACGACCTCATCATGGCTCTCGGCGGTGAGTATCGGCGTCCCGTGGGGCGGATGACGCTCATCGCCGGCGTCGATCTGGTCGGCCCGCCCACGATCGGACCGCAGGCGTTCATGCACCGCCCGTCGGCGCAGGACAACCCGCAGGCGCCGCTCTCGCATCACCACATGGACTCGTCGCACATCACGCCGGGCGTCGTGCGCGGCGGGCTGCAGGCAGGCGCGTGGCGCGCCGAGGCGTCGGTCTTTCACGGACGCGAACCCGATCAGGACCGCCTGGACATCGACTTCGGTGCGCTCGATTCGAGCGCCGTGCGCCTCTCGTGGAACCGCGGCCAGTGGTCCGCGCAGATCTCGGAGGCCGCGTTGACCCAACCCGAGCTCATCACGCCCTACGATGCCAGGCGCCTCACGGCGTCAGTGGCCTATACCGACGCCGATCGGCGCTTCGCATGGCTGGGGGCCTTCGGGCAGAACCGCGAGATCCACGGCAACCTCGAGGCGTACCTGTTCGAAGCGACCGTCCGTCCCTCGCCGTCGAATGCGTTCTACACCCGCGTCGAGTCGGTGGCGAAAGACATCCTGGACAACGGCTTTCACCCGCGAGGCGCGTTTCATCGGCACCGGCAATCGCAGGTCGGCGCGCTCACGCTTGGGTACGTTCGCGACGTGGTCACCATGCAGGCAGGAACGTTTGGCGCCGGCGCCGACATCACTGGCTACGCAGTGCCGGCGAATCTCAGGGAGTCGTACGGATCGCCGCTGTCCTTCCACGTCTTCGTGCGGTACCGCGCTCCAATCGCCTCCTCGTCGGCGGGCACCCCAGTCCACGTGCACTGATCCTGGGGTCTGACCCCAGTCACGACCCGTCCAGGGGATCAGACCCCGTCGACCGGTTCATGCGCGACGTGGTCGACGACGCCAGGGGAACACGTCATAATCGACTTTCTTGCGACCTGCTCACCGCCGGATGACCCCGCCCACGCTCGTCGTTGCCGCGTTCGCCGTCGTGATCATCGGATGGATGGGGTTGCGGACATTCAGCGGCGGCCCCGACCTGCGCGTCGAGGTTCTGGAGATTGCGGGGTTCACCGACCCGACGCCCGTCTGGCTGCCGTTCCGGCTGGCCCTGCGGCTGACCAACGCCGGGGATGAATCGGTGACGATCCGCCGGATCGATGTGGAACCGGATCTCGACGAAGTCAACGAGGCGTACAGCGCGGGCGAGCCCTACGATCTGTCGCCACCGATCCTGCTCGAGCCGGGCGCCGAACGAAGGCATGAGCTTTCGGTCACGGTGCTGAACGCCAACCAGTTTCCGGAACGGACATACACGCTCGTGTTCACCGTGCGCCTGCGCACCAACACGGGCGAGATCACCGCGACTTTTCCAGCGGAATTCATCTATTTCCGCGATCCCGCGCGTCGTGTCCTGAAACGCGCGGCATGGTATGCTCCCGCCGAAATCCCGCCCTTTTTCACGTATCAACGAAGACGCCTGGAGGCATCTATATGAGTGCAGTCAATCCCAAGGAACTCCACCCTGAAGTCTGGAAGCTCTTCGACAAGTACGTCCACGGCCTGATCGATCGCCGCGGCTTCCTCGACGGTGTCGGCAAGCACGCGGTCGGCGGCCTGACGGCGGTCGGCATCCTCGAGGCCCTCGCCCCGAAGTACGCCGAAGCGCAGATCCAGGTCCAGCCCAACGACCCGCGCATCGCGACCGAGTACGTGCAGGTGCCGTCGCCGCAGGGTTACGGGACGATCAAGGCACTGCTCGCCAGGCGCGTGCGCACCATTACGGGCGAGGACGGCGCCACCAGCAGGCTCCCCGCGGTCGTCGTCATCCACGAAAACCGTGGACTCAATCCGCACATCGAAGACGTGGTGCGCCGCGCGGCCCTCGCCGGCTTCCTCGCCATCGGTCCCGACGCGCTGACCTCGCTCGGCGGCTACCCCGGCACCGACGAGCAGGGGGCCGCGATGCAGCAGAAGCTCGAACAGCCGAAGATGATGGCCGACTTCATCGCGACGGCGCGCTACATCAAGGCGCACGCGATCTCGACCGGACGGCTCGGCGTCGTCGGTTTCTGCTTCGGCGGCGGCGTGGTCAACAACATGGCGGTGCAGCTTGGCGCCGACATGGCGGCGGGCGTTCCGTTCTACGGCGGCCAGCCGCGGGCGGAAGACGTGCCGAAGATCAAGGCCGCGCTGCTGATTAACTACGCCGAAGACGACGCCCGAATCAACGCGGGGGCGGCGGCGTACGAGGCCGCGCTCAAGGCGAACAACATCCCGCACGAACAGTACACGTATCCGGGCACGCAGCACGGCTTCCACAACGACACGACACCGCGCTTCAACAAGGCGGCGGCGGAGCTTGCGTGGCAGCGCACGGTCGCGCACTTCAACAAGTACCTGAAAACGTAGTCGTTCTCGGTTCTCAGTTCTCAGTTCCCGGTTCGTGTTCAGGTTCGGTTCCCGGTTCCGAGGTTCTCGGTTCCGGGTTCCGAACCGAACCTGAACACGAACCTCGAACCTCGAACCTCGAACCTCGAACCGAACCTGCACACGAACTCGGAACCTAGGAACGCGGAACTGTGAACACTCTCCTGTCCGCCCCACCCGTGCGAGAACGCGGACTCGTCCGCGCCCTGGGTACCCGCCAACTGGCCGCCGCGGTCATCAACACGACCGTCGGCGCCGGCATCTTCGTCATTCCCGCTCTCGTCTCACGGGACCTGGGCGCCGCCGCGCCGCTCGCGTTCATCGTCTGCGCGGCCATCATGGGCCTGATCGTCACCACGATTGCCGTCGCGGGCAGCCGCGTGGCGTCCACTGGCGGCATCTACGCGTATGTCGAGGTGGCCTTCGGACCGTACGTGGGCTTCCTCGCCGGCGTGCTGCAGTGGCTCAGCGGACTGCTGGCCGTCTCGGGCGTGGCGACGGCGATGATCGATCAGGCGGCCACGATGGCGCCGTGGCTCGTCGGCCCGGCACGAGTGGTGACGCTGGCCGCCATCTTCGCCATGCTTGCCGCGCTCAACGCCCGTGGTGTGCGCCAGGGCGCGAGGGCGATCGAGACGATGACCGTCGTCAAGATGCTGCCCCTGCTGACGTTCGTCGGCGTCGGTGCGTTCTTCATCGATCCGCGCGCGCTGGCGTGGCCGGGCCTGCCCGCCGCCGATGTCGTGGGACGCAGCGCGCTGTTGCTCATCTTCGCTTTCTCTGGCGTCGAGGTGGCCATCGCCCCAAGCGGCGAAATACGGAACCCGGCGCGCACCGTGCCGCGCGCGCTCTTCGCGGCCCTCGCGATCACCACCGCCCTGTACATCGCCATCCAACTGGTCGCGCAAGGCGTGCTCGGCAGCGAGTTGTCGGATCGCGCGGCGGCGCCGCTGGCCGACGCCACGGCTCGCTTCCTCGGACCCGCGGCCGGCACGGTCATGCTTCTCGCCGCCGTCTGTTCGATGTTCGGTTATCTCAGCGGCGACATGCTGAGCAACCCCAGGAACGTCTACGCGCTGGCCCGCGACGGATTTCTCCCGGCCGTCCTCGCGCGCATCGATCCTCGGCGGCACACCCCGCGTCACGCAATCTGGACACATGCGGCGCTGGCGACATTGTGTGCGAGCGCCAGCACCTTTCAGTCGCTGGCGATCATCGCCAACGTCGCGCTGCTGATCCTCTATTTATTGTGTTGTGGCGCGGCGGTGGAGCTGACGCGGCGCGGGGTGCAGGAAGACGGTGCGCCGTTTGCCTGGCCAGGCACGCGCGTAGCCCCGGTACTTGGGGCGCTGCTGATGATCTGGATTCTCTCCACGGCCGCGGCCACCGAGCTTGGCTTCACCGGGCTCGTATTGGGGCTGGCGACAGTCGCGTACATCGTGAGGAAGCGGGCCATACAATAGGCGGCATGTATACCTCTGCTCTCCTCCTGCATTCCTGGGTTCGCTGGATCGTCCTCATCGCGGGCATCCTGGCAGTCGCGCGGGCCGTCGCCGGCATGAGCGGCGGGAAGCCCTGGACCAGGGCCGACGACCGCGGCACGCTGCTCTTCACGATCGCCCTCGACATCCAGTTACTGATCGGGCTGGTCCTCTACGCCGGCCTCAGTCCGGTGACCCGCACGGCATTCGCCGACATGGCCGCAGCCATGCGCAATCCGGCGCTTCGCTTCTGGGTGGCCGAACACCTCGTCGGCATGATCGTGGCCCTCGCCCTGGCCCACGTCGGCCGCGTGGTGATCAAGAAAAGGGCGGAGGCGGGCGACAAGCATCGCCTCGCCGTGATGTTCATGGGCGTGGCAATGGTGGTGATGCTGCTGTCGCTGCCGTGGCCATGGGGCTCGATTCCCCGGCCGCTGTTCCGCTTCTAGGTACGACGGTCAGCCTCTCGGATCACGGTCCGCCTAAAGGCGGACACTACGTACGAAAGGCGAAGACGAATTCGGGCGTACGTAGTGTCCGCCTTCAGGCGGACCCGTGACCTTCAGGCGGACCGCGATCAGCACGGGGCTAGAGCAGTTTCTATTCGTACGTAGTGTCCGGCTTTAGCCGGACCTTGTGGGCGTCGGCTTTTCACGACGGTCCGGCTAAAGCCGGACACTACGCACAAATGGAAAACGGTCTAGGGCGCGACCAACATCGTGTCGTCGAACTTCACCAGCGTCGTGGCGTTGGGTTGCGCGCTGTAGTTGTCGGCGCCCACCGCGTAGCCGTATCCCATGTCGAGATGGCCGAGGCCGCCCTGCACAGAGGCCCGTGCGCTGTCGAGAATGGAACAGCTTAAAATGGCCCCCATGAACCGGATACGTAGTGTCCGGCTTCAGTGGAAAAAAAGTACGTAGAAAAGAAGTACGTAGTGTCCGGCTTCAGCCGGACCGTCACCAGTACGCGATCAGCCGCCCCGCCGCAATCGCTGTCACCCAGCAGGCGAGCGAGATGCCGCCCATCATCGCGAGCCGGCGCCGCTCGGCCCTCGAGAGGTCGCGAGTCTCGCGGGCCCGCCACGCCGGCGACCGCCGCAGCATGAGCACGTTGACGAGGCCGAGCGCGATGGCGGGGAATTTCATCAGCAGGTAGGGATTGCCGTCGTAGTCGGTGGCTGTGGTCGCCAGCAGACAGAGTCCGCTGATGGCTGCGAGCGTGAAGCCGATGACCGAGACCGGCGTGATCGCCTCGGCCACCGGCGCGAGCGGCATCTGCCGCCACGCGCCAAGCAGCCGAAGATCGAGGACGAGAATCGAGCCGAACAACGTCGCGACGCCGAACACGTGCGTCACGTTGGTGAGCGCGTAGGCCCAGGGGCCTGCCTGCCGCATGAACTGGCCAAGCGCAGACGCCTCCATCCACAACAGGACGTCGTGCACGCTATCTCCGATTTGCCAGGAGTCTCGATCAGTCGCGATCGGGATACACGTTGAACACACGGTTGTTCCACGTGACGCGCTCGGTCTTGATCTCGTACTTGGTGGCGGTCAGGTGACGATGCCCGTGCACCATGACCTTGGCGCCCACCGGGATGATCCCTTCCTTCAGGCCCGCCGAAATCGTGCGCCCGCCCGGCGCCAGCACCACGTCCCACACCTGGCCGTCCGCGGCGGTGATCTTCATCGTCGCGTGAGGACCCGACGTGCTCACCGGCGTCTGCAGCGTGCCGGTCAGCTCGAACTCTTTATCCGAATATCCGCCCCATCCATGGTGGGCACTCACTGGACGCGGCGCGACGAGCGCCACGGCAACGAGGATTCCGGCAACGAGCATCGCAAGGTATGACTGCGTCTTCATCTCGGACCTCCGTTTCGCCTCAGTGGGCTCTGGGCGTTGGGCTTTGGGGCTCTGGGGCTAGGCGCGGCCGGCGAACTCGCGGGTCTCGGTGTGAACCTTGACCCGCTCGCCCTCCTTCACGAACAACGGGACCCGGATCTCGAGTCCCGTCTCCAGCGTGGCCGCCTTGGTCACGCCGCCGCTCGCCGTGTCACCCCGAACAGCCGGTTCGGTGTGAGTGACAGTCAGCTCGACGTGCGGCGGGAACTGCAGGCCGATGGGACGGCCGTTGTACTTCTGGATCTGAACCATGACATTGTCGGCGAGAAGCTGACGGTCAGCGC
>CANIBQ010000134.1 GCA_947465645.1 Acidobacteriota bacterium
CGGCGGCTCGAACCCGAGCGCCTCCGCCATGTCCTCGACCTTCGGCAGGTCGGTCAGATCGTTCAGTCCGAACCGGATGAGGAATTCCTTCGTCGTCGAGTACAGGAACGGGCGGCCGACGACGTTCTTGCGGCCGACGATCTTGATCAGGTGACGCTCGAGCAGCGTTGACAGCACGCCCGAGGTATTGACGCCGCGAATGTCGGAGATCTCGGCGGTGGTCACCGGCTGCTTGTACGCAATGACCGCGAGCGTCTCCAGTCCCTGCACGGTGAGCTTCTGCGTCGACCGCTCGTGGAAGAGCCGTCGCACCCACTCGTGCAGCTCCGGGCGCGTGACGATCTGGTAGCCGCCGGCGACTTCCACCACCTGGAGCCCGGGCCTCTGCTCGTAGTCGGCCGCCAGTGCCCTCACGGCGGCCAGGACGTCTTCCTTTGGCTCCTCGGAGAGGAGCTTGTAGATCATCTTCATCGTCACCGGCTCTGGTGACGCAAAGATCAGCGCTTCCACAATCGCCTTCAGCTCCGCGGATGCCGTACCTGTCTGTGTGGTCTCGTCTGTCATTTCCAGTCTTCGATTCACTGTGTGGGATCGCCGATCGGGTGCGGTGCGTCAGTCGGTCGCGCGCGCTTGTAGACGCGAATCTCTCCGAAGCCGGCGCTCTGAAACGCGCGAATCATCTTCAGCCGGATCATCTCGAGCAGGGCCAGGAACGTGACAATCATGAAGGGACGCGACCCGTCGCCGTCGGCGAAGAGGTCCTCGAAGCCGCACGCCTCGGTCTCCGACAGGCGCGCGAGCAGCTGCTGGATCCGGTCCTCGATCGAGAGCTGATCGGGCGGCAGCACCATCCTCGGCCGCCGGTTGGCGCGCTCGAGGACGCCCCGGAATGCCGAGAGGAGCGTAAAGAGATCGACTTCGAGCTCCGGCTCGAACGGTTCTCCGGCGGCCGCCGCCACGCTCGCATCGGCGCGCGTGTACTGGGCGCCGCGCAGGGTCTCGCGATCGTGGAGCAGGTCGGCGGCCGCCTTGAATTTCTCGTGCTCGAGCAGGCGCCGGACGAGCGCCTCGCGCGGATCCTCCTCGGGCCCGCCGTCTTCCTGCGAGGGATCGGGCCGCGGCAGCAGCATCCGTGACTTGATGTGAATCAGCGTGGACGCCATGACGAGGAACTCCCCCGCCACGTCCAGGTTCATCTCCTGCATCAACTCGACGTAGTCGAGATACTGCTTCGTGATGAGCGCAATCGGGATGTCATAGACATTCAGCTCGCTCTTGCGAATCAGATGGAGGAGAAGATCGAGCGGCCCCTCGAAGGCATCGAGCTTGACGTGATAGGCGTCCGGAGACGACTCGAAATCTGCGTGTTCCGTCACGGCGTGCATATGATAGTAGTCGATGAGCGACGCCACACAGGAGTACGGCGGCGGCACCTTTGACGAGGCGGTCCGCCGGTCCCAGGCGCTCCGCGCGGATTTCCTCAAGAACCCGGCGCGCTACCGCGTCCTGACGGGCGACCGCCCTACCGGCCCGCTCCACATCGGCCACTACTTCGGATCGCTGCGGAACCGGGTCGAGCTCCAGCAGCTCGGCATCGAGACGTTCATCGTCATTGCCGATTACCAGGTGCTGACGGATCGGGATTCGGTCGACAGCATTCCCGACAACGTGCGCGAGCTCGTGCTCGACTATCTCTCCGTGGGGCTCGACCCGTCGAGCGGCCACACGCACATTTTCTGCCATAGCCACGTCCCCGCGCTCAATCAGCTGCTGATTCCGTTCCTGACACTGGTCGGCATGGGTGAGCTCGATCGGAACCCGACCGTCAAGGAAGAGATCGACGCAGCGGGTCTGACGACGGTCAATGCGGCGATGTACACGTATCCGGTGCACCAGGCCGCGGACATTCTGTTCTGCAAGGGCAATGTCGTTCCCGTCGGCAGGGATCAGCTGCCCCATCTCGAGCTCACGCGAAAGATCGCCCGCCGCTTCAACCAGCATTTCTGCGCCGACGATCGGCCGGTGTTTCCGGAGCCCGAAGCGCTGCTCTCGAACGCGCCGAAGATTCTCGGCCTGGATGGCTCGCAGAAGATGAGCAAGAGCCGGAACAACGCCGTCGTGCTGCGCGCGACGGCAGACGAAACGGCAGCGCTCGTGAAGAAGGCCAAGACCGACACCGACCGCAATATCACGTACGACCCGACGCAGCGGCCCGAAGTCGCGAATCTGCTGTTGCTGGCCTCGCTCTGTACCAGTGAGGCACCAGAGGCCATCGCCCAGCGGATCGGTGACGGCGGCAGCGGCTCGCTGAAGAAGGTCGTGACCGACGCCCTGAACGACGCCCTTGCGCCCATCCGGACCCGGCGCACGCAGCTTGCCGCCCACGCCGCGGACGTGATCCGCGATACGCTGCGCCCTGGCATCGCGACAGCCAATCGCGTGGCCGACGCGACGCTGGTTCAAGTGCGCGACGCGATGAAGATGGGATACGGACTGTAAATCGTAGGGGCCGATAAATCGTAGGGGCCGACCTTAAGGTCGGCCCCTACAGCAGCAGGCGCAGCAGGAACGCGGCGGGCGGCTCGATGATCGTCGAGAGTATCCCCGTCAGCATCAAGCCATACAGGATGATGAAGCCGTACGGGCGCAGCCGGTCGTAGGTATCTGCCATCGAGCCGGTGAGGAGTCCTGCGAGGACGTTTCCGCCGTCGAGCGGCGGAATCGGCACCATGTTGAACAGCGCGAGCAGGACGTTCACGACCACCGCCGTCTGAAGCAGGTACTCCATCCGGGCGGCCAGCGGGCCCGCAATCACATCGCCCGAGGACTCGACAGGCGCAACCACGGCCAGCGCGATCGACGCGATGACGGCCAGCACGAGGTTGCTGGCCGGTCCGGCCGCGGCAATCCACATGAACTTCTGACGCCAGTGCGGACGCAGGTTCGCGGGGTTCACGGGAACCGGCTTCGCCCACCCGATGAGCGGCAGGTTGGTGATCAAGGCAATCAACGGGAACAGGATCGTCCCGATCGGATCGACGTGCACCGCGGGATTGAGAGAGAGCCGCCCGAGCAGGCGCGCGGTCGCATCACCCAGCCGATCCGCCGACCACGCGTGCGCCGCCTCGTGCACCGTCAGTGACATCACGAGGACGATGAAACCGGTCAGAAGCTGGGTCAGATCGATGTTCGGCACGCGCGGGGCAGCGTACCACGAAGTAATTACCGGATGATCTGGAGCGACTGCACAATCTGCTCAAAGACCCCGCGATAGAGTGCGGTCTCCGCCTCAGGCGACACGCCCAGGAAAAACAGCAGGCTGCCGTCATCCAGGTGCATCGCGGTGAGCATCACCGTCTCGAACTCGCCCGTGACTCCGCAGACGTGGCTCATCGTCGTGCTCCTGGTGTGCCGGCCCGCGATGCGCGACGTTCGGAACGCCGGCGTCCAGATCAACTTCGGATCGTGGCGTCCCAGCGCAGACAGGAGGCGTATCGCATCAGCATCGATGCTGCCGGGCTTTCCGCGGGCGACGCCGACTTCGATCCCGTGCGTGATCGCCGAGGGGCCATCCGGGAGCGACATTCCTCCTCCGTCCGGAATGAACGTCACGGTGTTTCCCGACAACACCCGGCGCCAGCTTTCCGGGACGACGAACCGGAGCCGGTCGCCCGCCGTGACGTCGCGATACACGCCATCAGGGGGCGCCACCCCAAAGCCGGCGCGACCGGCGGAGACGGCCCGGCTCGCCGTGTTGCCGGTCTTCGAGGCGGATCGTCCCATGCTTCGCAGTTGTGTCTGTGCCAGTGTGAAGCCCGCCGACACCCGGGCAGGTCCGGTTTCCGTTTTTGGACGGGCGTTGGGATGCCGCCCCAGCCACTCGGCGCCTTCCAGTCTCATGGCGGCGACGAACGCCGCGAAGCCTGCCGGTTTGTACCCCGCGGCCGCCATGATTCGTAGCCCCATAGACTCGGCCTGGACCTCGTGCGCCGCATCGAAGCTCAGAAAATAGGTCGCAATACTGAACGCCGCTCCCTGTTCGAGCACGCCCGTGGCGGGCACCGCGGCCGCCAGTCCAAGCTGACGGCCGCTGACGGCCCCGATCTGGAACTGTTCGCCCGCCGTCGCCTGCCGCGTGGCGTGCCTCAACACCACGTGCGCGAGTTCATGCGCCAGGATGCCGGCCAGCGCATCGTCGCCAGGTAGAAGACCAATCAGCGGCGCCGAGACGAAAACCGGTCCGCCCGGCAGGCTGAAGCTCGTCACCTCGCGGACGTTGAGAACCGAGAACTCGTAACGGAACGACGGCTGCCGCTCCCGGCGCGGCACCGCGTTGCTGAGGCGCCCCTTCATCGCCGCCATTAACCGTACGACGTGAGGGTCGCTGACGACTTTAAGATGCTGTCGAACCGCCGCCGCGGCTTCCTGGCCAAGCCGGGCCTCGTCGGACGCGGTGAAGCTGTTGGCGGGACCGGCGGCAGGGATCTGTGCGGACGCGATGCCGGCCGCCAGGGCCAGCACCGCGCCGATTCCGGCGCCCGCGAGGTTCCGTAAGGAACGTGTCATCGACCTCCCCGTTCAGAATCGAGGGAGCCGTTCGAAGATGGTCGCGACGGCCTGATCCACATCGCGCTCCATCGCCTCCTGGTGCTCCAGCACCCCTTCGATGCTGCGCTCCGCCCATCCGCGCCATACCAGCTTGTTCGTGCCGCCGTCGACGAGGTCGAGAGTCAACGAGCCCGCATCGAACACCGATGGACGGCAGTCTTCGCACAGGCCGTATTTTTCGTCGGCACCCGCCGTATCCACGCGCTGCGTGACGCTCGCGTGGTAGTGCACCACCACGTCGGCCATCCCCGCCTCACTCCGCTCGATGCCGCGGGTCATGAACTCGCGCTCCACCGCCCCCTTGAGGTAGCGCTGGAAGAACTCGTTGTTGTCGAGGCGCGGGTCGCCCGTCGAGAGATGCTCCGCCGGCGCCCATTCGAACGTGCGCACCACCGACATGTCGAAGCCGCGCTCAACGAACGATCCGACGTTGATGGCGGCGCAGGCGGCCGCGAGCGCCGCCGTGAGGACCAGTGCAGCCAGCGGGACGACGCGACGAGGGGTCATCAGTTTGCTCCCAGTTGAGCGGACGGAAGTTGCTCGAGCATGCGCGCCACCGCCTGGTCGATCCGCGTTTCCATGCGGTCGCGGTTGTTCAGGATGTCCACGACGCCGTGCTGCGCCCACCCGCGCCAGATCAGCTTGTTGGTGCGCGTGTCGATGACGTCAATGACCAGCGTGCCGGTCTCGGACTCGATCGTCCGGACGCGGCAGTCGCCGTCGTAGCAGTACCCGCTCTCGCGATCGAGGCGGTTGATGTCGGTGCGCGGCCTGATGGCGGCGTGGTAGTGAATGAGCAGATCCGGCATGCCCTTCTCGGCACGGCGGTACCCTTTGCCCGCCATCCCGACTTCGACCGCCCCTTCAAAGTGATCCAGGAAGAACGGATCGTCGTCGAGCCGGGGGTCTCCGGTCGGGAGCGCGTCGGCCGGCCCCCAGTCGTACGTCCGGAACTGCGTGAAGTCGGTGCCCCGCTCCACGTACGAGCTGACGTTCATGGTCGCCGCGCATCCCGCGGTGGTGACCGCGGCAGCAACAAGGCAGAAGCAGGCAAGTCGACGCATGGGTGTACCCTCCGAGTGTGTGAGCCGCGGCCGCATGGCCGCCCGGGTCATGCCGCCGCCCGCAGATCGCCGGCAGCGGCGTGGTCCACGACCGTCCAGCCCGCGTCGCGCAACGCACGCGCGAGTGCGGCATGGCGCTCCATCGCGGTGACGGCATCGCCGAACCGCTCGACGACGCTCGCCGAAATATTCCAGTGCGGAATCAGGCTGACGTCGAAGGCGTGGCCCGCTCTGGCGTCGAGTTCACACGTCAGCGCGCGGCCATTGCGGGTGAAGACCCAGCGCAGCATCGGTCGCGTGGCGCCAGTCGTCAGAAATCGCTTGGAGGTCGTCGTCATGCCGTCCGATGAGGCAACGGCAGTGCCACCCGGCGCGTGATCGCGCCACGCGCGAACACTCAGGATTTCTTCACACGTCAGGAGTGCCGCTCGCCCGACCGCGCGACTGGCCGGGGATTCTCCCGATGACCGCTGGATTTTCCCCACCGGGCTCGCCGACGCAGCCGCCCCCGCTGGCGCACGGGGCTCGACTTTGGCCTGAATTCCCCGCGAATCGCGCGGCCCGCCTTCCTGGTACGCCGTCTGCTCTCAGGCCTTCGACACCGTCCATCTCTCTGGAGGCCGCATGTTCACTCGCATTCTCGTGCCCACCGACTTCAGCCCGCCGTCGGACGTCGCCCTCGAATGGACTCAATCGCATGGGAAACCTCTCTTTCCCGATACCTGGGGCAACCGCCATGCCGCGGGCAGAATCAGAGAAATCCCTGAGAAAGCTCCGGTTATCGCCGCGGGGATCGCGGCTCCCCTGCGGGTTTTCCCGGCGAAAGGGAAATTTTCCGCGGCGGCACCAGGCGGATCGGGGGTGGTTTTCATGAAATCAGCGAAAACAGGCGGAAAACCACACGGCATGGCGGTTGCCCTCTGCAGAGGCAACGCACCCGACTGAATTCGCAACCGGAGGAACAAGACGCCATGAGACCGACATTTCGCATCGCCGCCGCACTCGCCGCCCTCCTACTGACGGCCGCGCCGCTGGCCGCGCAGGCACCGCCGGCAGAGCCGGCCACCAGTGCCCCCGCGGCGGCGCCGCAGGACAGCGCCGCGGTACCCGACGAGGGGCGCCGCATCGTCATGCAGCATTTCAAGCCGAACGATCAGCGCGGCCTGAACATGTTCGAAACGCCGAAGGCGCCGGGCGTCGAGTACACCGGGTTCAAGGTCGACTTCGGGGCCGCGTTCACGTCGCAGGTGCAGTCGCTGGAGCACTCGAACACGGCTCTGCCGAACATGGTCAGCGGTGTCAACGCCAACGAGCTCGCGGACATCGGCTTCGGGTTCAACAACTCGACGGCCAATGTCTACCTGCACGCCCAGCTCGCGGACGGCATCCGGGTGCAGCTCACAAGCTACCTGTCGTCACGCCATCACAACGAGACCTGGGTCAAGGACGGCTTCATCCTGATCGACAAGCTGCCGGTCAACGCCGGACCGCTGAACGCGCTGATGGAGTACGCGACGATCCGCGTGGGGCACATGGAGATCAACTACGGCGATGCGCACTTCCGCCGCAGCGACAACGGCAACGCGATGTTCAATCCGTTCGTCGGCAACTACATCCTGGACGCCTTCACGACCGAGATCGGCGGTGAGGTATACCTCCGATCCAACGGGATTATCGCCATGGGCGCCATCACCGGCGGTGAGATCCGCGGCACGGTGCTGACGCCCGGGAAACGGGGACCGACGTTCATCGGCAAGGTGGGAGTCGACCGCCAGGTGCGTCCGAATCTCCGCGCCCGCGTCACCGGATCCGTGTACCACACGAACAAGGCGCTCAGCAGCACGCTGTATGGCGGCGACCGCGCGGGCTCGCGCTACTACTTCGTGCTGGAGAACACGGCTGCGACGGAATCCGCCAATTTCACGTCGGGCCTGATCAACCCGGGCTTCCGGAACGAAGTAACGGCCATGCAGCTCAATCCGTTCGTGAAGGCCGGCGGCCTCGAAATCTTCGGCGTGGTGGAGCGGGCCAAGGGACGGGCCGTCACGGAAGCCGCGGATCGGACGTTCAGCCAGGTCGCGGCCGACGTGGTGTATCGCTTCCTTCCGCGGGAGCAGGTGTACGCCGGCGTCCGCTACAACAGCGTGAACGGCAGGCTCGCGGGCATTCCGAACGAGGTCACCGTGAACCGGTGGCAGCTCGGCGGCGGCTGGTTCGTCACGCGCAACCTCCTGGTCAAGGGTGAATACGTCAGCCAGGAATACACGGACTTCCCCGCGACGAACATCCGCAACGGCGGCAAGTTCAACGGGATGATGCTCGAAGGCATCGTCGCCTTCTAGACGCTCCTGGCGAAATAATCGATGACAGCGGTGGCGGTCTTCGGGCCGACCACCGCGTCGAGCTCTTCCCGCGTCGCGCGCCGCACCCCCGCCAGACTCCCGAACGCCGTCAGCAGCGCCCGCCGCCGCCGCGGGCCAATCCCGGCAACGCTATCCAGCTCCGACCGCAAATCCCGCATCGACCGCGCCTTCCGGTGGAACGTCACCGCAAAGCGATGGGCTTCGTCACGGATCCGCTGCAGCAGCAGCAACGACGGCTCGCTGGTGCCGAGCGCGACCGGCTCGCCGCGATCCCGGAGGAACAGCAGCTCCTCCTTCTTCGCCAGTCCGACCGCGACGAGATTGCCCAACCCGATCGACTCGAGCGCATCGTAGGCGGCTGACAGCTGCCCTTTTCCGCCGTCAATCACGACCAGGTCGGGGAACGGTCCGCCGTCTTCCATGACCTTTCGGTAGCGCCGCTGCACGACCTCGCGCATGGCGGCGAAGTCATCCGGGATCGGGGATCGGGGATCGGGGATCGGGACCTTTCCCTTCCTTCCGATCCCTGACCCCTGATCCCTGACCCCTGACCCCTGATCCCCGATCCCTCGAATGCGGTACTTCCGATACTCCGACCGCTTCATCCGCCCGTCTTCACACACCACCATCGACGCCACCGTCTCGCTCCCCTGGATGGTGGAGATATCGAAGCATTCGATCCGGCGCGGAATCGCGGGCAGGGCGAGCGCCTCGCGCAGGGACTCCAGCGCGTCGAAGTGCGCGGCGGTGGCCTCGTTGAACTTCGTACGGTAGGCGAGTTCCGCGTTGCGCGTGGCGAGATCGACCAGCGCGCGCTTGTCGCCACGCTGCGGTACCGAGATGCGGACCCGCCGGCCGGCTCGCGCGGACAGCCACGCCTCGATGGGCTCGGCGTCGTCGATGTCCAGCGGCAGATGGATCTCGGCCGGCGGCACCCGGTCCTCATAAAACTGCTGCAGCGCCGCCTGCAGCACCTCCGCGTCCCGCTGTGCGACACCGCCAGGCTCGGTGCTCAACTCGACGCGCTCGACGACGCGGCCGCCGCGCATCGCGAAGACCTGCATGGCGCCGCCGCTCGGCCCGACCTTCAGGCCGAACACGTCGCGATCGCCCAGCTGCGGCGTCGCCACTTTCTGCTGGCGGTCACGCAGCGTCTGCACCGTGCGCAGGGCATCGCGCATCTGCGCAGCTTCCTCGAAGCGCTCCCCCTCGGCTGCCTGCGCCATCCGGTCGCGCAGTGTCTCAATCAGCTCGTCGTTCCGCCCTTCCATCAGCAGTTTCGTGCTCGTCACCGCCACGCCATAGCGCTCCTCCGTGCAGATTTCGGCCACGCAGGGCGCGATGCACCGCTTGATGTCGTATTCGAGGCAGGGCCTGCCCCGCTGTCCGGTGATGACTTCGTTGCACGACCGGATGCCGAACAACCGGTGCGACAGCCCCATCGTCCGCCGCGCGAGCTTGGCGGGCAGGAAGGGGCCCGCGTAGAAATCGCCCCCTTTCTCGACGCGGCGCGCGACCAGCACTCGGGGAAATGCCTCGGTGGTCGTGACCTGGAGATACGGGTAGTTCTTGTCGTCCCGGAGCAGGATGTTGTACTTCGGCCGGCGCTGCTTGATCAGGTTGTTTTCGAGGGCGAGCGCCTCCATCACCGAGTCAGTGACGATCACTTCCACCGCCGTGATCTCCTCGAGGAGGGCATCGTGGCGGGGACTGACGCCGGCGGCGCCCATGTAGCTGCGCACGCGATCCCTCAGGGCACGCGCCTTGCCGACGTAAATCGTCTCGCCGGCGGCGTTGCGCCACAGATACACGCCGGGCTGCTCGGGCAACCGCGCGATCTGCTCCTTGAGGTCGTAAATGGGCATGGGCTACTATGGCGACTCTAGTCTGAGCCACCGAAACCCCTCATTATAACAAGCCACATGACCTTTACCGGGCTCGTGGGAACCGTGTGTATGTTCCCGCTCCGCGCCATCATCGCGGCCTGCGTCGCGATGCGCATCCATCCCAACGTCCTGACGCTCGTCGGCGTGCTCATCAACGCCGGCGCCGCCTGGGCGCTGGCGGTCGACCGGTTCCTCCTGGCCGGCATCATCATGATCGTCGCCAACATCTTCGACTTCATCGACGGCAAGGTGGCGCACCTCACGAACACCTCGTCACAGTTCGGCGCGTTCTGGGATTCGACGCTTGACCGCCTCTCGGACCTCGCGCTGTTTCTCGGCCTGATCTACCTGTACGCGGACCTGGGACGACCCGATTACGTGATGGTGGCCGCGCTGGCGATGGTGTTTTCGGTGATGACCAGTTACGCGCGGGCGCGCGCGGAGTCGCTGATCGAGAAGTGC
>CANIBQ010000135.1 GCA_947465645.1 Acidobacteriota bacterium
GATTGCGCTCAACGCGCTCTATCGTCCCGGCCCGCTCAAGAGCGGCATGGTGGACGACTGGGTCGAGCGGAAGCAGGGGAGGCGGGAGTTCAAGTACGAGCTGCCGCAGCTCGAGCCGATCCTGGGCGACACCTACGGCGTCATCGCCTACCAGGAACAGGTGATGCGGATCGCGCAGGCGGTGGCGGGCTTCACCCTCGGACAGGCGGACGTGCTGCGCAAGGCCATGGGCAAGAAGGATCCCAAGGTCATGGCCAAGCAGCGCGAGGCGTTCCTCGACGGCGCGAAAGCGAAGGGCGTCAACGAGAAGAAGGCGATCAAGCTGTTCGAGCTGATCGAATTTTTCGCGGGCTACGGCTTCAACAAGTCGCACTCGACCGCCTACGCGCTGCTCGCGTACCAGACCGGGTACCTCAAGGCGAACTACCCGTGGCACTTCGCCGCGGCGCTCTTCACCATCGAGGCGCAGAACACCGACAAGCTGGCGGTCTACCTCGCCGAGGCGCGTGAGCGGGGCATCCCGGTGCTGCCGCCGGACATCAACGAGAGCCAGTTGAACTTCTCGGTGGAGCATGGCCGCGGCGTCCGCTTCGGGCTGACCGCGATCAAGGGACTCGGCGAGGGCGCGATCAATTCGATCATCGAAGCCAGGACGGCGCTGGGCGGGAAGATCCTGTCGCTGCACGCGCTCTGCGAGATCCTCGACATGCGGCTCGCCAACAAGCGGGTGTTCGAGGCGCTGGTGAAGTCAGGCGCGTGTGATTCGCTTGTGGAGCAGTCGAACGCGGACCTGACAAGGTCCGCGCCACACAGGGCTCGCCCCACTACGGCAACGCGTGCGCAGCTGTTTGCGCAGATCGACGGCGCGTGCGAGCACGGCAACCGGACGCAGCGCGACAAGGATCTCGGTCAGACCGATCTCTTCGGCGGCGGGCCCGAACAGTTCGCGGCGCCGCTGGCGCTGCCCGGCGTGCCGCCCTGGAATGACCTCGAGCAGCTGCAGTACGAGAAGGAGACGCTCGGTCTCTACTGGAGCGGCCACCCGATGGACCGCTACGCGGACGACCTGCGCGAGTACGGGGCAAAGTCGACGGCCGACCTCGCCATCGCTCCTCCTCCTCCGCCTCCCCCGCAGGACAACGGCGGCGCGAACTGGCGCGACAAGCGCGGCGGGGAAGAGGTGTCCATCGGCGGGATCGTCGCCGGGCTCCGGCCGCTGAAGACGCGCAAGGGCGACCGCATGTGCGTGTTCATGCTCGACGATGCGCATGGGAGCATCGAGGTGGTGGTGTTCCCGGAGGCGTTCAAGCAGTGCGGGCACCTCGCGGAGAACGGCCAGATGGTGCTCGTCAAGGGACGCTTCGAGCGCGACGACGAATCGGTGCGGCTGCTGGCGACGGAAATGGGGCCGATCGACATGGTGCGCGAGCGCCTGGCCAAGTCGGTCGCGATCCGGATGTCGGCGCCCCAGCACGGCCGGGATACGTTCGTGAAGCTCTGGGATGTCCTGATGCAGCACAAGGGCGACCGGCGGGTCGCGATCGAGCTCCAGGACGGGGACCTCCACCTGCGCGTGAAAATCGACATCAACGCCCAGATCAAGGTGCGTCCATCGGAGCGCCTGGTCGCCGAGGTCGAGAAGATATGCGGTGCGGGCTCGGTGAGCTTGAGATGACCTCGCCTCGCGTAAACTCCCAAAGGCCAACGCCCAACGCCCAAACAAGGGCCTTGGGAGTTGCGGAGTTGGGAGTTGGGAGTTGGGTATGACCTGGGCTGTCCATGCCGCCTGATACGCTCGAATTTGAGGGCCCGGTCGCCGTCCTGCTGAAGGAGATCGAGGCGCTGTCGATGATGCCGCAGACGCCCGAGCGGCAGCAGTCGATCGACGGCCTGTATCTCCGGATCGAGTCGATCCGGGCCGAGATCTACTCGCGGCTGACGCCGTGGCAGCGCGTGCTCGTGGCGCGGCACACCAACCGGCCGTCGGTGCTCGACTACGTCAACCGGCTGTTCACCGAGTTCACGGAGATCGCCGGCGACCGGCGGTTTGCGGACGACCACGCGATGGTCGCCGGGTTTGCCCGCTACAAGGACGAGCCGGTGCTGATCGTCGGGCACCACAAGGGAAGCGGGGGCGACACGAAGCAGAAGGTGTTCAGGAATTTCGGCTACGCGAAGCCCGAGGGGTATCGCAAGGCGCTGCGCGCGATGAAGCTGGCGGAGAAGTTCCGTCGTCCGGTGATCGCGTTCATCGACACGCCCGCGGCCTATCCCGGCGTCGAGTCAGAGGAACGCGGCATCTCCGAGGCGATCGCCTTCAACCTGCGCGAGATGGCGGCGCTCGACACGCCGATCGTGATCGTCATCCACGGCGAAGGGGGGAGCGGCGGCGCGCTCGGCATCGCCATCGGCGATCGCATCCTGATGCACGAGTTCTCGATCTACAGCGTGATTCCGCCCGAAGGGTGCGCGGCGATTCTGTGGCGCGATTCGAACCGCAAGGTGGAGGCGGCAAAGGCGCTCAAGCTGACCGCTCCCGACCTGCTTGGCTTCGGCATCATCGACGAGATCGTCCCCGAGCCGACCGGCGGCGCGCACACCAACCACGAGCTCGCGGCCGCGCTGCTCGACACGGCGCTCGAGCGCACGCTCGCGTCGGTCTCGGCAATGGACCCGGCCACACGCCTCGAAGCGCGCTACCAGAAGTTTCGCGCGATGGGAAACGTCGGCTTTACGGAGCAATGAAAGCACCCCTGATCTGGCATGAAGCGCCGTGTGACGATGCGGCGGCAGCGCGGCTGGGCGCGGAGCTGCAGGTCTCGCCGATCACGGCGCGGCTGCTGTGCATGCGCGGGCTGGCCGAGCCGGAACAGGCACAGAAGTTCCTCTCGCCCTCACTGGCGGACCTGCACGACCCGTTCGCACTGGCCGACATGGTGCCCGCCGTCGAGCGGATCCTTGGCGCCATCGCGCGCCACGAGCGGATCGCGATTCACGGCGACTACGACGTGGATGGCGTCACCTCGACCGTCATTCTCCGGCGGGCGCTCGAGCTGCTGGGCGCCGACGTCATTCATTTCATTCCCGAACGGCTTCGGGACGGATACGGCCTCCAGCCCGCGGCGCTCGAGCGGCTCCACGCCGACGGCGTTCGCCTGGTCATTTCCGTTGACTGCGGGATCCGGGCCGACGAAGCCGCGCAGCGCGCGAAGGCGCTCGGCCTCGACCTGATCATCACCGACCACCACGAGCCGGACACCTCGCTCCCCGAGGCGCTCGCCGTCATCAACCCGAAACGCCACGACTGCACCTACCCGGACAAGAACCTGGCGGGGGTCGGCGTGGCGCTGAAGCTGGTGCAGGCGCTCTGCACGCGGTCCGGGCGCGCGAGCTGGCTGCCCGCGTTCGTGAAGATCGCCGCGATCGGCACCCTGGCTGACGTCGTGCCGCTGGTGGGGGAAAACCGCATCATCGCCAAGCTCGGGCTGGAACTGCTGTCGGCGGGCCCCCACAAGATCGGCCTGCGCTCGCTGCTCGATGTCTGCGGCCTCACCGGGAAGACGATCGACAGCTACCACATCGGATTCGTGCTGGCGCCCCGGGTCAACGCCGCGGGCCGCATGAGCAGTCCGGACATCGCCGCGCGGCTGCTGCTCGCCGCCGACGAGACGATGGCGGACGAGGCCAAAGTCCTGGCGGAGCAGCTCAACTCCGAGAACATCCGCCGGCAGCAGGAAGAAGCCGAGATCGTCACGCAGGCGAAAAAGCTGGTCGAGACCGACCTCGAGATCGGCTCGCGCACGATCATCGTCGTCGCCGGCGAGGGCTGGCACCGGGGGGTGATCGGGATCGTGGCCTCCAAGCTCGTGGACGCCTTCCATCGTCCGGCGATCGTGCTGTCGATCGACGGCGACGTGGCCCACGGGTCGTGCCGCAGCATCAAGTCGTTCAACATGCTGGCGGCGCTCGAGTCGTGCGCCGGGCTGTTGAAGAAGTTCGGCGGCCACAAGCAGGCTGCGGGCCTGACGCTCGAGGCGTCGCGGATCCGCGAGCTGCGCGCCCAGATCAACGACCACGCCGACGGCCTGCTGCAGCCTGACGATCTCCGGCCGCGGCTCTGGATCGACGGGACGCTCGGGTTCCGGTCGATGAGCGCGCAGGTCGCGTCCGAGCTCACCGCGCTCGCGCCGTTTGGCGCCGGCAACCCGTGTCCCGTCTTCCGGACCAGCCGGGTCGAGGTGGTCGACGGCCCGCGGGTGCTCAAGGAGCGTCACCTCAAGATGTCGTTCCGCCAGGACGGACGGGTGATGCGCGGCATCGCGTGGCGCGCGTCGGAGCGGGAAGGCTTCGTCGCCGAGCACCGCTCCGCGATCGACCTCGCCTTCTCGCTGGAGCAGGACGTCTGGAACGGCGAGCGCTACCTGCAGTTGTCGGTAGCGGACTTCCGCGCACCCGAAGGCGCATGAGAGCCGCATGAGAGTCAGCGTCCTCGTCGGCGTCCTGATCATCAGTGCGTGGACGACGCGCCCAGGGGCCCAACAGCCGGCGCCGGGCGACATCGAGATCATTCCCGTCCGGCCACACTTCTACATGCTCGCCGGCGCCGGTGCCAACATCGGCGTGCTCGCCGGGCCCGACGGCTTCATCGTCGTCGACACCGGCAACGCGGGCGCGGCGGACAAGGTCCTGGCGGCGATCAACAAGCTGGGTGATCGCTACGCGACGACGGTGCAGGGCGTCGAGGTCCGGCCGAGAATCCGGTACATCTTCAACACCAGCGCGCACCCGGATCACGTCGGGGGAAACGAGAAGCTCTCGAGGGCGGGGCTTTCGATGTTTCCGGGGGGCGCCGGCCTTGCCGGCGTGACCGCCAACTCGGGCGGAGCGGCGATTCTCGGCCACGACAACGTCACACAGCGGATGGGCGACGCCTTTCCTGTCGCCGCGTGGCCGACCGAGGGCTACACCGGGCGCCTGCGCTCCTACTATCTCAACGACGACGGCATCCAGCTCGTGAACCAGCCAGCGGCGTATTCCGACGGCGACAGCATCGTGACGTTCCGGCGCGCGGACGTGATCATGGCGGGCGAGGTCTTCGACATGACGCGGTTCCCGCTCATCGACGTCGCGAAGGGGGGCAGCGTGCAGGGCGTGATCGACGCGCTGAACCGCCTGGTGGATCTGGCGATCCCGCCGATCCCTCACGTCTGGCGCGAGGGTCGCACCTACGTGATCCCGGCGCGCGGCCGGGTGACGGATCAGGCAGACCTGGTGGAATACCGCGACATGGTCACCTATGTTCGCGACGTCATCGCCGAGATGATGAAGAGCGGCCTGACGCTCGAGCAGATCCACCAGGCGGATCCCACGCTGCCGTATCGCGCTCGGTATGGCGCCGATGCCGGTCCATGGACGACGAGGATGTTCGTCGAGGCCGTGCACACGAGCCTGGGACCGCGTCGATGAGCTCACGGGCCCGCGCAGAACCGGCTAGAGCGGCGCTGGCTAGAGCGGCGCTGGTCAGAGCGGTACGGCTGGCCATGGCGGTCATCGCGGTTTCAGGGGCGCTCGCCACGCGGATCGAGGCGCAGACCGCACAGGCGATGGCCCCGTTCGATCTCACGGGCTACTGGGTGGCGGTCATCTCGGAAGACTGGCGCTGGCGGATGATCACGCCGGCAAAGGGAGACTACGCCAGCATCCCGTTGACGCCCGAAGGCCTGAAGATGGCCGACACCTGGGATCCGGCCAGGGACGAGGCCGCCGGCGAGCAGTGCCGGTCTTACGGCGCGCCCGGGCTGATGCGCGGGCCGATTCGGCTTCGCGTCAGTTGGCTGGATGCCGCCACGCTGAAAGTGGAGTCCGACTACGGCATGCAGACCCGGCTGCTTCATTTCGGCAACCCGACGCCTCCAACCGGCCCGGCGACGTGGCAGGGACATTCCGTGGCGAGGTGGGAGGTTCGCGGGCCGGCGGACGGGCCGAAGACGGGAAGCCTGACCGTGACCACCGGCCGACTGCGACCGGGCTACCTGCGCAAGAACGGCGTGCCCTACAGCGCGAACGCGCGGCTGAGCGAATTCTGGGATCACGTGGCCGAGCCGAATGGGACGCGCTGGATTGTCCTCACCAGCATCGTGCACGACCCGAGGAACCTCCTGGTGCCATTCACCACATCCCTCCACTTCAAGAAGGAAGGAGACGGCGCAAAGTGGGATCCGACTCCATGTTCCGCGCGATGGTAGGCCGCGGGTGCTCCGTCATCGTCCTCGCCGCGCTGCTCATGGCATTCGCGAGCGCTCCGGCATCCGCGCAGGTGGACCTCAACGGCGGATGGCAGCAGCTCCAGCATGAAGACTGGGTGGAGAAGGGGCCCGGCTCGGATCCGGTGGACTACACGGGGCTCGCACTCAACGACGCCGGGCGGGCGAAGTCGCTGTCGTACACCTACGCGCTTTACGCGATGCTCGAGCGGCAGTGCCGCTTGTATCAGCCGCAGTACGTGATCTGGGGTCCGCAGGGCCTTCGCATCTGGAGCGAGTCAGACCCGGTGCGCGGCAACGTCGTCGCGTGGAAGATCAGCGGCGCCGTGGACCGGGATATCGTGACCATCTGGATGGACGGGCGCCCGCGTCCCTCGGAGAACGCCTTCTATCCCTTCTCCGGTTTTACGTCCGGGCGCTGGGAAGGCGACGTCCTCGTGGCCCGCACCACCCACATCAAGGCCGGGTATCTCCGCCGCAACGGCGCGGCAAGCAGCGACAGGGCGACCGCGGACTGGCGCTTCTTCCGGCACGGCGACTACCTGACGATCATGGTGATCATCAACGACCCGATCTATCTCGCCGAGGCCGACGTCGTTTCGCGAACATGGGCACTCGACCCGCGGTCCGCCCAGGCGCCCACGGCCGCCCCATGCGTGCCCGTGTCCGAGCTGGCCCGGGTCGAAGAGATCGGCGCCGTGCCGCATCACCTGCCGGGGAAGAACCCGGACGTCAACGAGCTCACGGAGCGCTATCGCATCCCTCGCGAGGCGGTGCTGGGCTACCCGGAGACGCTCTATCCGGAATACCGGAAGAAGTTGAACCCGGAGACGTTCATCACCCAGGATCGGTGCAAGCGGTACTGCTGCGGATGGGTTGCGCTCGGCGACCCTGGCTCGTCGGCGCCGGGCCTGACCTGCATCACCAACGGCACCGATAAGCCCAACTTCACGCCGCTGGGCACACCATTTATTCCGCCCCCGCCCCGCTGAGACAGGGCCCAGGGCCCTGGCCTCGGGCCTCAGCGAGGCCATCAGGGTCCAACGACAAGGTAAGATCCCTCCAGTGGCTCGCTGGCAGAAAAAGGCGCGTTTTGGCGTGGCGATCTTCGGGATCGTCTTTGCCGCGGTGGTGTATTTCGCCATCGGCGAGCGCCAGTCGTCTGCCACCGCGGCGCGCCCGACGCGGCTGGACCCGCGCGCCATCCTGGAGAGCATCGGCAGCAAGGTGCAGCAGCTTCGCCTCGCGAAGCAGGACTTCGTCATCGAGGCCGACCGGCAGCTCACCTACGAGGATGGCAGCACCAAGCTCATAGGCGTTCGCATCCGCGTGCCGGAGCGCCAGGGGCGCACGTTCCTCATCTCGGGCCGCGAGGCCTCCGCCGGGCCCGACCAGAAAGTGCTGCAGCTCACCGGCGACGTGAAGCTCGCGTCCAACGACGGTTTCGAGGTGAGCGCCGAGAGCGCGATGTTCGACGAGGCCAACGGCACGGTCGCCGCCCCCGGTCCGGTGTCGTTCCAGAAGGGGCGGATGAGCGGGTCCGGCGTCGGCATGACCTACGACAACAACAACGACGTGTTGTCGCTCACCGACATGGCCCACGTCCTGGTGAAGAACGACGCCGACGAGGTCACGGCGGAGTTCACGTCGGGCGTCGCGATCCTGGCGCGGCGTGAGAACACGCTGACGCTCGAAGGCAGCGTGCACGCCCTTCGGGGCGAGCAGGTGATCGACGCCGACAAGGCGACCGCCAGCCTCACCGAGAACGAGGAGCGGATCACCTTCATGGAACTGCGCGGTAACGCGCGCGTGGTGGGCGGCGGCGCGTTCGATTCGATGTCGGCCGGCGACATCGATCTCGACTACGCCGATGACGGCCAGGGGCTCGAGCGGGTGGTGCTGACCGGCAAGGGCGCGATCGCGATGAAGGGGGAGAACGGGGCCGCGGGGAGGCAGTTCCTCGGCGAGACGCTTGACCTGGCGTTTGCGCCGGATGCCACGCTGACCAAGGCGATCGGCCGCCAGAACGTGCGCGTCGATCTTCCGGGCGCTCCCAACGCGCCGGCGCGGAAGGTGAGCGCGAGCGCGTTCGATGCGGACGGCGAGCCGGTCAAGGGGCTGACCAGCGCGCGATTCACGGAGAACGTCGAGTATCGCGAGGAAGCCGCGAAGGGCGGCATGCCGCGGGTCGCCAGGTCGCGCGCCCTGACCGTGACGCTGGCGCAGGACGCGATCAGCAGCGCCCTGTTCACCGGGAGCGTGAAATTCGACGAGCAGGGACTGCAGGCGTCTGGCGCGCAGGCGGCATACGACCCGGTCAAGGGCACCTTGAAGCTGTCTGGCGTCGATGCCGGCGGCGGTCCCCGGGTCGCCGACACGCAGATCAACATCGAAGCTGACGCGATCGACATTGCCCTCCAGGGCCGGTCGATGCAGGCCACGGGCAACGTCAAGACCACGCTGCGGCCCAGGACGGCGGCCGCGGCGCGCAAGGGCACGGCGCCCAATGACGGCCGGCTGCCGGGCCTGCTCCAGGAGGGCCAGCCCGCCAACGTCAACGGCAACGCGCTCGTCTACGAGGGAGCGGCGGGGAAGGCCGTCTACTCCGGCAAGGCGGCGCTCTGGCAGGGCGAAACGGCGATCCGCGGCGACGTCATCACCATCGACCAGACGAGCGGCGATCTGGTGGCGACAGGGACACTCCTCGATCGGGCCTCGTCCACCGTCATCCTCGACACCACGCCGTCGATCGGCCGGGCGATCGAGATCCGTTACGAGGATGCGACCCGGACGATTACCTACGACACCCCGGTACCCGTCGCGGCCGTGCCGGTCGTGCCGGTTCCACCGGCGGTTGTCGCGCCCCCGCCGGGTGCGCCACCGGCAGTGGCGGGCGCGACCGGGGTGCCCGCACCGGTCGTTGCTGCACCGGTGGTGGTTCCGCCCGCGGCGCAGTCGCAATTGAGCGGACCGCAGGGCGACGTGCGCGCGGACCGGATCGAGGTCATCATGGCGAAGGGGGAGAGCAAGGCGGAACGGCTCGAGGCCTACACCAACGTCAACGTCCGCGTAGACACGCGAGTGGCCACCGCTGCCCGGCTGACATATTTTTCGGAGGAGGGACGCTACCTGCTCTCGGGCGCGCAGAATGTCGGCGTGCAAGTCGTGGACGGATGCCGCGAAACGAGGGGGAAGACCCTGACCTTCTTCAAGAACAGCGACCGGATCATCGTCGACGGCCTCGACGAGCTTCGCACCCAGACCAAGAGCACGACCGCGGCATCCCCATCGAGCGCGCCGTGCTCCGCACCGCCTCCCGCTCGCTGATGTCCACTCTCACCACCAACCTGCTCACCAAGTCCTACAGCGGCCGCACCGTGGTGCGCGGCGTCAGCCTGGAAGTGGCGTCGGGCGAAGTCGTGGGCCTGCTCGGGCCCAACGGCGCCGGCAAGACCACCACGTTCTACATGACCGTCGGCCTGACGGCGCCCGATTCGGGCCGCGTCATCCTCGACGGCGAGGACGTGACCGACGACCCGATGTACATCCGGGCGCGGAAGGGGATCGGCTACCTGCCGCAGGAGCCCTCGATCTTCCGCGGCCTGACCGTCGAGCAGAACATCCTCGCGATCCTCGAGACGATGGACCTCGATCGCGCCGCCCGCCGCGAGCGGCTGCGCGAGCTGCTCGCGGAGTTGAACCTGACGCCACTCGCGAAGGCACCCGCTTACACACTCTCGGGCGGCGAGCGGCGCCGCGCCGAGATCACGCGCGCGCTGGTGGTCTCTCCGCGCTTCATCCTGCTCGACGAACCGTTCGCCGGGATCGACCCGATCGCGGTCACCGATATTCAAAACATCATCTTCCACTTGAAAGAGCGCGGCATCGGTGTGCTCGTCACGGATCACAACGTACGCGAGACGCTGCGCATCACCGACCGGGCATACATCGTGCACGACGGCGTTATCTTTAAGAGCGGCACGCCGGGGTCACTCGCCGCAGACGAGGAAGTGCGCCGGATTTATCTGGGGACCGACTTCCGCTTGGACTAAGATGATTTCTCGGATACTGAA
>CANIBQ010000136.1 GCA_947465645.1 Acidobacteriota bacterium
GGCCGCGTGCTCGGTGCGGCCGGTGCCGACGCGTCGGCGCTGCCGCCCGCGGTTCGCCGGGCGCCGTCCGAGGGTGAATTCTCGACCTTCTGGCCGCACGAACGCGGGGTGCTGGAGATGGTGAGCGTCCCCGTGTTCGTCGGCGGCGAACTGCCGGAAGACCTGGGCCGGCTGACGGTCGGGTTCTTTCTCGACGATCGCCTCGCCCGGCAGTTCAAGGGACTGACGGGCAGCGAGATCGCGTTCGGGGCGCAAGGGCGGATCCTCGCCTCGACGCTGCCGGCCGAGGCGCGCCCGCCGCTCGCGGCGGCGATCGGCACCTCGGATATCGCCTCGGTCACTATCGGCGACGAAGAATTCCTCGCGCTCGCCCAGCCGCTGCTTCCGGCGACATCGCCGACAGCCGGCCTGGGCACCGCTGGGAGCAGCGCTCCGGTGGCGCTCATCCTGAGGTCGCGCACCCAGCGCCTGCGGCTGCTCAACACGATCCGCACCGGCCTGGCGGGTGTGCTCATCGTCACCGTGCTGCTGGCAACGATCTTCAGCTACGCGGTGGCGCGAACCATGACGCGGCCGCTCGCGGCGGTGACGTCGGCGATGCGCGAGGTCGCCGATACGGGCGACCTGACCCGCAAGGTCATGCTCCGCAATCGTCCGTGGGACGACGAGGACGCGCGGATGCTGGCGACGACGTTCAACGCCCTGACGGAATCGATCGCCCGCTTTCAGCGCGATGCGGCGCAAAAGGAGCGGCTGTCGTCGCTCGGGCGGCTGTCCACCGTGATCGCGCACGAGATCCGCAACCCGCTGATGATCATCAAGGCCTCGCTGGCGACGCTCCGGGGCGACCGCGTCAAGCCGTCCGAGTTGCGCGAGGCGGTCGTGGACATCGACGGCGAGATCGCCCGGCTCAATCGCATCGTCACCGAGGTGCTCGACTTCGCCAAGCCGATCCGCTTCGACATGGCTGAAGCGGGGCTCAACGACATCTGCCGCGAATCGGCAGCCGCCGCCTGGGCCGGCGACCCAGACCCGCGCGTGCGGCTGGATCTCGATGATGCGATTCCCGGCGTCGTCACCGATGCGGAACGGCTCCGCACCGCGCTGGTGAACATCCTGGCGAATGCACGGCACGCGGCACAGGCATCGCCGCGGCTCGATCCCGTCGTGCTTCGCACGCGTCGCGACAACGGCCACGTGACGGTCACGATCGAGGACCGTGGCGTCGGCATCACCCCTGAGGATATGGCTCGCATCTTCGACCCCTACTTCACCACCCGCCGGGCAGGCACCGGCCTCGGCCTTCCAATCGCGAAGAACATCATCGAAGGACTCGGCGGCGCCCTCTCGATTTCCAGCGAGCCCGGAAAAGGCACCGAGATCAGCATCGACCTTCCACTCGCGCCGGGAGCGGCGGCATGACGTCGTCGAACGGCTCGATCCTGCTGGTGGACGACGAGGAAAAGATTCTCAAGCGGCTCGGTCGCTCGCTTCGCGACGAAGGGCACGAGGTCGTCGAAGCGACCACGATCCGCGAGGCGCAGCAACAGCTCGCGCAGCGGGCCTTCGACCTGATGGTCGTCGACAACGTGATGCCAGGGATGACGGGGCTCGACTTCATCCGCGAGCTGGCGCAGACGATGCCGGCGGCCGAGCGGCCGCAGATCGTGATGATGACGGCACACGGATCGACGCAGTTGGTACGCGAGGCGTTCAAACTGGGCGTTGAAGACTTCCTGGAGAAGCCGTTCGAGGTTGACGAGCTGCTCGCCCTGGCACGGCGCGGCGTGAAGAGCCTGCGCCTGCAGACCGAGCGCCAGTACCTGATCAACGAGCGCGACGCCGAATTCAACTACTACGGCATCGTCGGCCGCAGCAAGGCGATGGAGCAGGTGATCGATCGCGCGGAGCTCGTGGCCCAGACCAAGAGCACGGTGCTCATCACCGGCGAGACGGGCACCGGCAAGGAGATGGTGGCACGGCTGATCCATCACCGGAGCGCGCAGCGCGAGATGCCGCTCATCAAGGTCAACTGCGCCGCGATCCCCGAGACGCTGCTCGAATCAGAGCTCTTCGGCCACGTCCGCGGCGCGTTTACCGGCGCGACGATGACCAAGCGGGGCAAGTTCGCGCTCGCCGACGGGGGCTCCATCTTCCTCGACGAAATCGGCACGCTGACGACCGCCATCCAGGCCAAGCTCCTGCGCGTGCTGCAGGAGCGCGAGTTCGAGCCGCTGGGCGCCGAGCGGACCCAGAAGGTGGACGTCAGGGTGATCGCCGCCACCAATCGCGATCTGAAGCAGATGGTGACCGAGAGCAAGTTCCAGGAGGACTTGTACTACCGTCTCAACGTCATCCCGATCGTCATTCCGCCGCTGCGCGAGCGCCGCGAGGACATTCCGGTGCTGATCGAGCACTTCGTCGAGAAGCATCGGCAACGCACCGGCAAGCGCGTCGACGCCGTGGACGAGGAGGTCGTGAAGGCCCTGCAGCGGTACGACTGGCCGGGCAACGTGCGCGAGCTCGAAAACTCGATCGAGCGTGCGGTGGTGCTGGCGACCGGGCCGGTGCTCACGCCTGAATCCATCAGCCTGCTCGGCGCCTCGGCCGCCCCGACGAGCGGGCTGCCGTCGCTCCGGCTGCACCAGAACATCGAATGGGTCGAACGCGAGACGATCAGGCGGGCGCTCGAACAATCAGGCGGTATCAAGAAGGACGCCGCCGAGGCCATGGGAATCAGCCAGCGTGCGCTGAGTTATTATCTGGCGAAGTACCGGATCGATTGATCGACCGTCCTCTCGCGGTTTCGCTTATCGTCTCCGGATTACCGGACAAGTAATCCTGCGGACCCATGCGCCTTCGTTTTCACCGTGTTTTGTCATGTGCCCGGCCGATTCGACCGGCATTCCTCTTGCTGTGCCCCAGGGCCAGCGGCCTCTGCTCATCCTCCCCCATGAGCCACGACAGGACAAATACCTACATGCGAAGCACCCGTCTGAAGTTGATCATGATCGCCGGAATTCTCGCCGTCACCGCGTGCGACGAACGCCTCTCGGAGCTCACCGGTCCCACCCCAGACCTCCGGCCCACGTTTTCGAGCATTCAGCAGGATATCTTCGGCGCTGCTGACTCCTCGGGCCGGCCGGCGTGCACCCGATGCCACAATGATGTGGGCAGGACCGCGGCCGCCGGCCTGGTGCTTCGCGGCGACACCGCGTATGCCAGTCTCGTGAACGTGCCGAGCCGAAAGCCCGGCGTGATGCGCGTGGTGCCCGGACAGCCCGATGCGAGCTATATCATTCACAAGATAGAGGGACGCAGCGACATTGCCGGCACGCGGATGCCTAATGGCGGCCCGTACCTCTCCGACGGCCAAATTCTCGTGATCAAGCGCTGGATCGAGCTCGGCGCCAAGAACGACTAAGGAGTAACTGAATGACGGTGTATCGATGGCTGGTTGCAATAGTGGTCGCGCAGCTGCTGCTGCAGGGTGCGGCTTTTGCCGGGCAGGCGCCGGCGGCGGCACCGCCTCCGCGCGATCCCGACCGCAACCTCAATTTCTCGCAGCCCGAGTTCACCATCGTGGCGCTGCCGACCACGCTCCGCCTGCCGCGCTACAAGAGCGCGTTCCGGGTGACGCACCGGTTCGGGCGTCCGCTGGGTGCGGGCGACTTCGGCGATCTGGCCGGCGATCTGTTTGGCCTCGACTCCGGCTCCGTCGTCGGCCTCGAGTACCGATTCGCGCCCATCAGGGGCGCGCAGGTCGGCATTCACCGCACGAGCGGCAAGACGATCGCCTTCTTCGGTGACTACAACGTGCTGCGGCAGGGCGCGTCGCGGCCGATCGGACTGAGCGTCACGGCATCGGTTGACGGCACCAACAACTTCCGGGACCGCTATGCGCCCGCGGTGGGTGTGGTGATCTCACGCGAGCTCGGACGGCGGGGCGCCGTGTACTTCGAACCCATCTGGGTGAACAACAGCAATCCGCTGCCGACCGCGCTCACCGATAACAACAACACGACGCTGCTCGGCATCGGCGCGCGGATTCGTGTGCGTCCGACGGTGTATCTGGTGGGAGAGATCGTGCCGCGGACCGGGTTCACGCCCGGCGCCAATCACGCCACGTTCGGCATCGAGAAGCGCGCCGGCGGCCACATGTTCCAGATGAACTTCTCGAACGGCTTCGCGACGACAATGGGCCAGATCGCGCGCGGCGGCTTCTCGAACGACGATTGGTACCTGGGCTTCAATATCTCGAGGAAATTCTTTCAATGACGCGATATCTGTTCTGGTGCGTTGGCATCGCTCTCGCCCTCGCGCTGACAGTGGCGGCATGCGGTGGCGGCGGAAGCAATCCGACGTCACCGTCTCCGAGTCCCTCACCGGCGCCTGCTCCGGCACCCGCGCCGGCTCCAGCTCCGGCCCCGACGCCGACGCCGGCACCGAGCGGCGGAACGACGATCACGATCAGCTCGGCTGGCGTTGTCTCACCGAAGACGCTCACCGTCGCGGCGGGTACGCGCGTCACGTTCGTGAACAACAACACGCGCAACCACGAAATGAACTCGAACCCGCATCCCTTTCACGGGGATTGCCCGGAGATTGACCAGGTCGGGTTTCTCGCGCCTGGGCAGACCAAGCTGACCGGCAACCTGAACACGCGCAGGACGTGCGGGTACCACGATCACAATCAGGATTCGAACCAGAATCTCCAGGGAACGATCACGATTCAGTAGTGGTCGGCTGTCGGTGGTCAGTTGTCGGTTGTCGGTTGTCGGTTGTCAGTTGCCGGCAAGCGTCGGGGCGGCTCGTTGCCTTCTGACAACTGACAACTGATAACCGTCGGCTCACTCGGCGGTCTCTCCGGGCGCGAGCTCCAGCACCTGGATACCTCGGGGTTCGACGAGGCGTTTCAACTCCTCGGGCGTTCCGGTGAGCATCGGGAAGGTGCCCCAGTGCATCGGCACCACCTGCTTCACGCCGAGAAATTCACAGGCACGCGCGGCCGCGGCCGGGCCCATCGTGAAGCGATCGCCAATCGGCAGAAAGGCGATGTCTGGCTTGTGCATCTCGCCGATCAGCCGCATGTCGCCGAACAGAGCCGTGTCGCCGGCAAAGTACAGCGCGACGCCGTCCTCGAGGCGAACGACATACCCGGCCGGCTCGCCCATGTAGATCATCTGCCCGTTGTCCACGTAGCCGCTGCTGTGCAGCGCATCCGTCATCGTCACGTGCAGGCCCGCCACCTGCTGCGACCCGCCCTTGTTCATCGGCAGCAGGTTCGCGATGCCCTTGCGTGCGAGCCAGTCGCAGAGCTCGGGCACGGCCACCACCGGCGCACCGCTCTCGCGGGCGACGGCGACGAGGTCGTCAATGTGATCGCGGTGGCCGTGCGACACCAGCACGAGATCGACCTTGGGAGGCTTCCTGAGTGCGTCCGGGCAGGAGGGGTTCTGCGCCAGCCACGGGTCGAACATGACGCGTGTGCCACCCGGCGTCCTGATGACGAACGTCGAGTGACCGAGCCAGGTGATCGCGAGCCTGGCCGCGGTCACTTGCCGAGCGCCGCGGGTGCGGCGATCGTCTTGAAGTACTCGAGCGCCTCTGACGGGACGCAGAGCTGCTCCTCGAGCTCCTGCTTGGCGGCGCGCTCGAACGTCTGTTTCATCGCCACGAACGGCTGCGTATAGGTCAGTGGATCCGTGACGGTCATCGTGACCTCGAGCGTGTCGCGATCCACTCGCCGGTACCGTTCCTCGAACACGGCGGCGACGCTATGCGGGTGGCCGTAATACTCGAGCCACGTGCGATCGTCGCTCCCGGTGCTTTCAACCACAAACGTGTGGTCGTCAATCCACCTGCCCACCGAGTATCCGTACCAACGCACATCCGGTGAGGTGGCACTGGTTCCCCCGACATCGGTCGGGAGCGACCGGCCGTCGGTCCAGATTTCGCGCCAGACGCGCTGGTACTGCATCAACTGGATGGTCTTCGTGGGCAGGTGCACGAATTCGAACCCTCGAGTCTCGTACAGCATGCTGCGCGGGAACCCGAGCGGGTCGCATGTCACCAGCGGGTCGTTTGAATCACCGAGACCCACGGCTCGCGGGCCCCAGGTCGGCCTGTTGGCGTCGAAACGCGCCTGACCCTCGGGGGTCAACGGTGGTGGCGGCTGCAGCGTCGGCAGCGGCGGGCCGGCCCACACGCCGCTCAGATCCCGCTGTGGCGCGGCTTCGGCATTACTCGTCTCGCCGGTCGCCTGAGGCGCCGGCTGGGGGCTCGAGCAGCCGATGGCCAGCGACGAAGCGATCGCCGCCGCGGCGAGGCGATGTCTACTTCTTCTGGATAGTGTCAAATGGCGACGCCTTGTAGACGCTGTCAAGGAGTTCACGACCGTCGGGAAGGATGACTCTCGCGAGACGGCCGACGGGTGCGCCGTTCTTTGAGGGAAAAAGCTCCACCGTGACGACGTCTCCGGACTTGAGGGAATTGCGATGCCAGCCGACGCGCGTGAGCGCCGAGGGGCTGCCACTTTCCGCGCCCCAGGTCACGACTTTTCCGCGCGCGTCCTTCACATCAAACGACAGCACCGTGTGAGGATTGGCCCAGGTGAGCTTCTTCACCGTCGCATTCGAGAGCGTGATGGTCGTCGGCGCGTAGGCAACCGTAGAATGATGCGCCAGGGCTGCGGCGCCCATCACCAACAACAGGCCAACCACAAGAGGCACGATATGTTTCCTCATCGACCTGGCCATTATCTCCCGTGAATCGTCAGAACGGAATTCGGGGACCTATTCACCGCCGATCGAGCCTGTCGCGCTTTCGCCGACGCTCGCACATGCTCGTGCTGCCTGTTGAGCAGCACGAGCATGTCGATCAGTGAGGTTGCTAGAACGAGTACTTGAGCGCGAACTGCCAGACGCGCGGCGTTCCGACCACCGAGGTGATCCGCCCGAAGGTCCCCGCGTTGTTGAGCGCCGACGCCGGGTTGGCGTAGTTCGCACGGTTGGTCAGGTTGATCGCTTCCACCCGGATTTCGAGCCGCTGCTGATTCGGCAAACCAAATCCGCGCACGAACGACTGGTCCCACTGCAAGAAGCCGGGGCCCACGAGTGAGTTGAACCCCGAGTTGCCGTAGGCACCTGGGGCCGGCTGGCTGAAGGCGGCGATGTTGAGGTAATTCGTCAGCGAGCTGGTGTCGCCGTAAGGGTCCACCCCCTGAACGACGTTCGGCCGCTGCGTCGCCGCGCTGTCGGTAATCCCGTTGAGGGCCGCATCGGTGCCGCCCGTCACGTTGATCCGCGCGCCGCTCCGCACCTGGAGCACACTCGACGCCGACCAGTTCGATACCAATTTGGCAAGGATTCCGCCACTGAGATTCGGCGAACGCAACACGGACGTCAGGTTGAAGAGATGCCGCCGATCCGCCACACAGGGTCCCTCGTCCTTCGTGAGGTCGCCCGCAAACGCGTCATTGTTCTCGAAAGGCGTGTGCATGAGGCTTGCCCCCAGGTTGAGGGTGACTGGCTGCAGCAGGCCGACGCACGACGACCGCGTATAGTTCGCGTTCAGATTCCAGAAATTCGCGGCGTCCAAGCGCGTGGACAGCAGCATCCCGTGGTAACGCTGATAGCCGGCGTCGCTGTACTGCGTGAGGTAGCCGAGCGCGGTGCCGGTCGTATTCGGAATCAGCGGATTGGCCGGATTGAGATTGAGCGCCCGCCGCTGGTTGACGTTCGCCGCCACCGTGCAGACCGGGTAGGCGCGCGGGCCAGCGATCGTCGCGTCATACAACGTGCAGGGTCCGAACCCCAGGTTCAGCCCCGGGTTCTGCTCGATTGCGACCTGCGTGTTGACGAGCCGGTTGCCGATATAGGTCGCCGCTGCTGACCACCGGGAGGTGATCTCCCGCTGGATCGCGATATTCCACGAGTACTGCCGCGTCGGCGTCAGGTCGGTCGGAAACGGCAGGAACGACGTGTACGCCGGGAAAGCCGCCGCCGTATTGTTCGGGCTGAACGTGTAGGGGAACGGGTTTCCGCCCGGGTAGCTTGCCCACGGATTGTCGAGACTGATGCCAGACAGGCTGAGAATCAACCCGTTCGGCGAGACATTCGAGTTGTTGAAGTAGGTCGCGTGCGACAGATATTCGTGGGACACTCCCGCCCCGCCACGCAGCGCGGTCCGGCCGTCGCCGGTCACGTCCCACGCGAACCCGACGCGTGGATCCCATCCGTTGAGATGGCTCTTGACCCCCGAGGAGCCGGAGAATCCAGGGTCGCCAGGGTAGGCGAATCCGGGCGGGGCGAAGGGAATGACCCTGCTCCTGGTGCCGGCCAGGAAGGCGTCGCGGTCGAACGTATAACCGGATCCGTCAAGAGCCTCCGGCGGCAGGAACGGGTTCCACACGACGCCGTAGTTGAGCGTCAGGTTCTTCAACTTCCATGAGTCTGACGCGAACAGCGACGCAATCGGCTGACGCAGCTTTGTCAGGCTTGGCGTCGCCGCTCTCAGTTGCGACACCCTCCCCAGCATGAAGTCGGACATCGAGTTGCCAGAAACCGCTCCGTTGAAGGCGTAATTGCCGACGCCAAAGGCGATGATCTGCGTCTCGCTCGTGTTCCGCAGGTAGGTGCCGCCGAAGCCCAACTGGTGCGCGCCCTTGACCACCGTGAAATTGTTGCTCACCCCTCCGCTGCGCAGCTTCGAGTAGCTGCCCATGTTGAACGCGCCCTGGCCTACGATGAAATTGCCTTGCACCGTGACAAACGTCAACCCGGGGAGGTAGGTGTGGGCGTTGATGCCGACGTCCCTCGGCGAGAAGAACTCCGCGGCGGTCTTGCTCGCGTCGATGGTGTTGCCGAACACGCGGAACGAGTTCACCATCGCCGAGTTGAGTACCCACGTGTGGCCGCCGGCGAGGCTGTGCGCCCGGTCGGCCGCCCCCCCATTGAACGTCGCGAGCAGGTTGTCGCCGGCGTCTTCGAACGGCACGTTCCGGTCGTCCGTCGTCAGCATGTACCGCATGACGAAGGCGTGCGTGTTATTCGCCTGGTAGTCGAAGCGGACCGGCACCTGGTACTCGTTCCGGTTGTTGGGCTCCCCCCACAACACCTTCCCGCACTCGTCGCTCGGCGTGGGCAGCCGCGCCGCGATATTGAGCGCCGCCGGGCTGAGGAGGCTCGGGGCGATTCGGTTGTTCACGAAGCCGCCGCCGAGCGTGAGCTGCCGCCCGTTGTTGCACGCGGGGGAGGCAAAGGTGGTGAAGTCGCCGGCTCGCATCGCCGCGGTGGGGACGAACGAGGTTTGATTGATTGGATTCTGCCGCGTCGTCGTGGCCTGCACACCGGCGAAGAAGAACAACTTGTCCCTCATGATCGCTCCGCCCAGCGTGCCGCCGAACTGATTGCGCTTCAGCGCGTCGGTCTTGCCGGAGAAGGGGTCGGGGCTGTTGAAGCGGGCGTCGCGCAGGAATTCGAAGGCGTCGCCGTGCAGCACGTTGGTGCCTGACTTGGTCACTGCCGACACCGAGGCCGCCGCGCGAATGTTCGCGCCCGGGTCCTGCGAGCCGGTGGTCAACCGGAATTCCTGCAGCGCGTCGGGAAAGGGCAGGTGCAGGCCGGTGCCGTCCACCGTGTTGATGTGCGGCGCGCCGTCGAGGTAATACGAGACGCCGTTGTCACTCCCGCCCGCCACGGCAATCTTCGCACCGGTTTGCATGGCAAAGGAACCCGCAACCGCCGTTTGCACGGCCACGCCGGACAGCGTAATCAGCTGCGTTACCTGTCGCGCATTGAGCGGCAACTCGACGATGCGCTGACTCTCGACGACCGTGCTGACGCCCACCGTTTTGGTGTCCACCATCGGCGCCGCGGCCGTCACCTGCACCACCGACGAAAGCTCACCGACGGCCAGCACCGCGTTCACGACGGCGTTGGCACCGACTTGCAGGATGATGCCCGTCTGGGCGAACTTGCCGAAGCCGGCGAGCTCCATTTCCACACTGTACGGCCCGAGCGGCAGACTCAGTAGCGAGAAGGCGCCGGCTTCGTTGGACACCGTGGTCTGGGCTTGATCCGATTCGGTGGACGGTTTAGTTAAGTCGATCTACGTTCATCTGTGTCGTCCAACGGTTGCAGAAAGCCGACAGGTGCTCGGCGGCCATCCCGTCGACACCCGCCATTGCCTTCTGGCTGCCGCCGAGCGCCCCACC
>CANIBQ010000137.1 GCA_947465645.1 Acidobacteriota bacterium
ACGGTGAGGCTTCAGTCGGCGGGAGGCCAAGTCGAGGACGTGCCGTCTTTGACGGTTGACGAATGGGTGAAGCGCCTCGGGATCGCGGCCGACGACATCCGATTTGTCAGGGTCGCCCTGCAGGACTGGAACCTGGACGTGCTCGACGGGGCCGCACATCTGCTGAGACGACGCCATATTGTCTGGCAACTCGAGGCGAGCCCGGCCTTGATGCGGGCCGCCGCCGGCACGATCACGGATCTCTCGGTGGGCATAGCGGCCCACTTCACGCACGTCAAGGAACTCGGTCGCTGGTGGAGCGGACCCTGGCGCCCTGCCTCGGAAGTCGGGCTGGTGTTCGGGGCGCTCATGCACCAGCGTCGTGCCGCCAACCTGGTCCTGTTCAACCTCCGTGGCGGGAACACTGGCAAGCGTCCTGTTCCTTTGGCGCCCCCCCTTGTTGCGCATCGGCGGGCAGGCCCGGAACCGATGATTTCGCTGCTCCATTCCACCGCGCGGCTGCCCGATGGGTGGCGGCCCGCGATGGAGGCGTTTCTCGCCAACGCCGCGGATCCGAGCAACGTCGAGTACATCCTCGCCATCGACGAAGACCGGGACTTCTCGGTGTCGCCAGACGAGTTGGCGGGATGGGGTGCTTCGGCGCTGGTCAAGAGAGGCGTGACGAGCTCTGTCTCCGGCCACAACGCCGCCGCGAAGGTCTCGCACGGCGACATTCTCGTCACCATGGCCGACGACTACTTTCCGCCGGCGGGGTGGGACGACGCCATCCGCCGCGCGATTCCAGACGTCCGCGACCAGGTGGTGCTCGACGTCGAGAACTCGGATGGCAGCACCTGGCTCCTCCCCTTTTCCTTCCTGACTCGAGCCTATTACGAGCGGTACGGTTACATCTTCTATCCCGGGTATCGCGCGCTGTGTTCGGACAATGAGTTCAGTGAACAGGCCCGGCGGGACGGCGTGGTGAGATCGGCACGGCACATCGTCTTCGAGCACCGGCACCCCGACCGCGGCCTCGCGCCGATGGACGAGGTCTACCTGCGCCAGAAGTCGGGTTACGAGGAGGCGAAGAAGCTGTTCAGAGAACGGCAGGCCACAGGTTTCCCGAAGTGGCCCGACTGACTACACTCCCGGGGTGGTGAGTCCCCTTCCGAGCGGCACGTAGCGCACCTGGGCACAGCCATCGAGCTTCCCCGCCAGCAGACGCCAGCAATCCACCACGATCATGGGCCTGTCCTGCGTGACAAAGGCCGCGGCGTCGAGGGTCCGGTAGGCGGGATCTGCGGTCGCGACCACCACGACGTCGGCTTCCTTCAGGCAATTCTGCAGCGTCTCGAGCTGCGCGATGCCGTCCAACTGTCGCGCGGTGTCGGCGTCGGCCATCGGGTCGTGGGCGAGCACGCGGGCTCCGGCCGCTCTCAACGCCTTGGCCAGATGCACCGACTGTGACTCCTCGATGACCGTGGTGCCTGGCTTGTAGGCGATTCCCAGCACGGCCACAGTCGTGGACGGCCCCACCTGGATGCCAAGCCGCTCCATGAGTCCCGCGGCCACCTGCCGGTTGCGCCGGTCGGTGGCTCGCGGCAAACTGGCGTCCACGCCGACCGAATCCGCAAAGCTCGCGAGCGCGTCGTTGTCGCGCGGAAAGCACGGACCGCCGTAGCCGAGCGAGCCGGTCAGATAGGCCCCTCCGATGCGGCGATCCAGCCCGAGCGCGCGAGTGACGGTATCGACATCGCCGCCCGGGATCCGCTCACACAGCTCCGCAATCATGTTGGCGAAGGTGATCTTGGTCGTGACGAAGCTATTCAGCGCGATCTTGGTCAGTTCGGCGTTCTCGAGGCTCATGCGCCGGCACGTCGCTGCGTTCATCACGATGTCGGCGTAGCACGCTTCCAGTTGCTCACCTGAACGCGCATCGAATTCACCAGCCAGCGTGAAGTCGGGATGCAGGAAATCGCGGATCACGGTCCCGAGCGCGATGAACTCCGGGCTGTAGCACAGGCCGAAGTCCCGCCCGCATCGCTTCCCGGAACGGGACTCGAGGACAGGGAGCAGCCGATCGCGCATCGAGCCAGGCAGGACGGTGCTCGCGAGGACCACGAGGTGGTAGCCCTGCTTGTCGCTCAACGCGAGACCGATGTCGGCGAACGCGCTGGAGGCATGGACCAGAGAGAAGCCGCCCCCAGCCTCGCTGGGCGTCGGCACCACGACAAAGGTCACGTCCGAGGCATGGACGGCCTCCCGACAGCTCGTCGTCGCCCTCAGGCGCGTGCGATTGGCCTCTATGAGTTCCGCCAGCCCCGGTTCCTTGACCGGGGCACGTCCGGCGTTGATCGCATCCACGGCCTCGGCGCGGAGATCGACGCCGATGACATCGAAGCCGCGGCTGGCGATGGCTGCGGCCATGCAGGCGCCCAGCTTTCCGAGACCGACGACCGAGTAAGTAGTGGCCACGAGGATTGGGAGGGGGTGACGGGCGTGCGCTCAGGCGCCCGCGGCGACCCGTGAGCCGGATGGGGGGGCCGCCAGCTGTTGCCGCACCTGATGCTCAATCCACGCGTAGGTTCGCGCGAGGCCGTCTTCAAGCGAGATCGATGGTTCCCACTCGAGCACCTCACGGAGCCGCGAGTTATCGGAGTTCCGGCCGCGGACGCCCTGAGGGCCGCTCACATGGCGCCGGCGGACGGTGACGCCCGCGATGCGTGCGACGAGATCGGCCAGGTCGTTGATCGTGATCAGGCGATCCTGACCGAGATTGAGGGGATGCGGATAGTCAGATCGCATCAGCCGGTGCATGCCGACGACGCAGTCGTCGATATAGCAGAACGAGCGCGTCTGTTCTCCATCACCCCAGATCTCCACCTCGAGATGGCCGGTGAGCTTCGCGATCGCCACCTTGCGGCACATCGCCGCCGGAGCTTTTTCGCGTCCGCCGTCCCACGTGCCCAGCGGCCCGAAGATGTTGTGGAAGCGTACGACGCGTGTCTCCAGGTCGTACTCCTCGCGGTAGTACAGGCACAGGCGCTCCGTCATCAGCTTCTGCCAGCCGTAGCCGTCCTGTGGAAGCGCCGGGTAGGCGTCTTCTTCCTTGAGCGGCCTCACCTCCGCGCGGTCCTGCAGCGTTTCGTTGTAGACGCACGCCGAGGAGGTGTAGAGCAGCCGCTTGACGCCGCCGAGACGGGCGGCCTCGATCGTGTTCAGGTCGATGAGCGAATTGTTGTGGACGATCTGCGCGTGATGGGACGAGATGAAGCCCATGCCGCCCATGTCGGCCGCGAGCGCATACACCTCGTCGGCGCCCGCGACGGCCGTGCGCGCGTCGACGGCCTCCCGGAGATCGAGCACGAGGAATTCATCCGCGCTCGTCGCACGGTATTCCGGGCGTTTCAGATCGACACCGCGCACCCAATAGCCGAGTGTCTTCAGATACGTGACCAGATGGTGACCGATGAAACCACCGGCGCCGGTCACCAAGACTCGTGCTGAGGGCATGTCTGGTCTGTCAGTATAAATCGAAAGCCGAGGCGGCCGGCGCGGGGTCGTTCTTCATCATCGCCGTCAACGTGCGCCTTCCCTCCCTCGTCGGGCCGACCCCGAATTCGTAGGTGTACCGGTCCGTCGCGCGTGCCTCGCCGTGCGGGATCGACAGGTACTCGTGCGCCTGCGCCGGACCGAGGAACGTCAGCGCTGAATTCGCGCGAAATGGAAAGGCGTTCCCGTGCAGCCGACTGCCGAATGCCTCGTCATCATCGGGCCGGGCCAGACACACAACAGTGGTCAGGAAATCCCACGGCCGATCCGGAAGCGGGGCGCCAACATAGCCAGGGCCTCTCAGCACGATTCGACCTTGCGACAGCGTCACCTCGACGTCCCATTCGCCGAATGGCGGCAACGTGGGGAACCGCGCGCTCGTGAAGGCGGCGAGCGGCTCGTGGAAACGCGCGACCAACGCGGAGCTCAGCGCGCGGAGCACGACGTCCGTGAGAAACGCCCACGTGACGATCGAATGGGTTGGCGCGACTCGTGGTGGCACGCGCAGCTCGTTCGCGTCGGCGGCGCGGTCGTCGAAGAACGCGCGCGCCGGAATCGCATCGATCACCGCCTGGTATACGTCGGGCGGCAGTAGCTGCGATACCCAGAGATGGGGAACCGGGTCCTGGATCAACGGCGCCTGCGCGACCGCGTCGCGAAAATGGGCCGCCACCTTTTCGAACGTCAGTACGCGTTCGAGCCTTTCCACCTTCGCTGCTGCGTCCGGCTCCTCCGCGTGCAGTGCGGCCAGCTGGTCGGCCTGCCGCTGCAGCGTGCGAAGGTGCGCCGTGAGTCCCGACAGTTCCTCCCGCAGGGCTCCAAGCTCCCGGCGCACTCCGTCGAGCGACGTCTCTGGTGATGTCACCCGCGATTCACTTCCGCGAGCACGTCATCGAGGAAGCCGGAGAGCTGGCCGAGGGGCATCTGGTCGCCGGCGACAAACGAGTGGCACACCTGCTCGAACCCCGCGGTCAGGTGGGCATAGAAACGCGGGGAATCTCCAAACGCCGCCAGCTGCTTGCCTTTGTTGCCCCTGGCTCCGGACCACAGCGAGCGCGCGCCGTCCTCATCCGCATACCACCTGATGAGCGCATCGCTCAGAAGCACGATCACGTGGGTGCCGCGCGACGAAAACACGATGTCGGTGAGACCTGCCCCGCTGACGCCCGCGACAACCTCGGCCTCGCGAAACATGCGCACCTGTTGGTCGAGCGAACACTCGCCCATCACGACGACTTCAAATCCGCGACTCAGGAACAGGGCTTCCACGTCAGACTCGTTCGTGACCCACTGGCGGCCGGCTCCCGCATCGCGTCGTGACACATAGAGGCGGCGATGACCTCCGGCGGATGCGTCCTCCGCTCGAGCGGCAAGGCGGCGGCGCACCTCCATCAGGGGCGAGAACGGCCGGCCCCCGCCGGTCCGGCCATCGCTTTCGAGCGCGAGCAACCTGCTGCATTCAACAGGGGAACCATCCCACGGGATGAACTGGCGGTGCTCGAGGCCCAGGAGCGACAGGGTCGCGTGCTGAAACGCCTTGTATCGGTGCGGCAGGAGGAACAGGGCCTCGGGTGCCATCTTCGCCAGCACCGCGACCTGAGGCACGCAATCGAGCAGCCAGTGCCCAAAGTTATTGGCCTTCCGCGCCGGGTAATCGTAGGTGAACCTGGGGACGGCCACCACCGGCGCGGACGGCTGATGTACGCCACCAAGCGAGATGCGAAGCGCCGCGCCATCGGCAACCGACACGGTGGCATCGGCCACGTCCAGCACCGTGCTGGGCAGGCCGCGCAGCACGTCTTCCCCGCACGCGGCCTCGAACGCGAGCAGCCGCTCCCACAGCTCCCTGACGTCCGCGCTTTCGGTGGCACAACGCGTGATGCCGAACGACCGGCTGAATGGCCGCTCCACCAGTTCGCCGACACTCACGCGCCGGACGCGCATGCGCGCCGCGGCGGGACCTTCAAGCGCGATGGACGTCGAGAGGAGCCTGGCCCCCGGCAGGCCGGCGAGTGATGCGCGGTCGTTGACGCGCCCACGCTCGGCCGCCAGCAACTGCTCCGTCTGCCGGCTCGCGTCGGCGGCCTGGACGCGCAACGCGCTCACCGCCTCGCGCACCTCCGTGAGCTCCCGGCGCAGCGCCGCGACGGCTTCCGCATCGCTCGCGGCCGCCGTGCCGTCCGTATCGGGCGGGCGCGGCGCACGCCTGAGGATCTTCATGGCGCCGGTTCCTCGACACCACCCCTGCTGAAGATGACCTGAACGGAGTTTCGCCGGGCCCGGCGCGTCGCCACACTCAACCCCAGAGCGCCGAGGGCGGTCACGAGCCCGTCCTCCGCGTCGGTTGCAACCTGCACCCACACGCTCCGCAGCGACGGCTGCGCCAGCGTGCGCTCGGCCCCCTGCAGCACGTCCGCCGCGGGACCGGAGGGGGACAGTCGTATGTGGTTGGGCAGCGGCAGGCCGTAGCACTCCACGGCGGTATCCAGCCGCGTCGCGCAGACCGGGTGCACGTGTGTCTCGACCGCCTCCGCGGACTTCACGCGCCAGCGCGTCCACTGTATGGAATGGTGCTCGGCGCCAGCCAGGCCGCGGCCGTACTTGATATTCGCCACCGCGTCGTGGCTCCCCAGTGCCAGTGGCACCGGAATCACGGAACCCTGACAGCCGTTCAACAGAATGTTGTCGCACAGTGCCGCGTACGCGTGATACCCAGGCTCGAACGCCACGACCACCGCTCCGCGCTGCCGCGCGGCCACGAGCACATAGGGGCCGAACCCCGCGTTCACGTCATAGACGACGTCGCCGATCCTGACCCACCGCTCGAGCCATTTCACCGTCGCACGATCGACGCGAACAGCATCCGCGTCGGCGTGCCGCATCGCCTCCGGCGTCGCGTGCACGAAGATCTGCGCCCCCTTGTACGACAGAGGCACGACAGCCTGCTCGCGTGGCGACAGCGCCCGTGGATCGAATGACACTGGCGGCGCGGCCGGCATCGCCACGGCGTGCGCCGTTCCGGCGTGTTGTACGAGCGCATCCGCCAACAGCGGCGACACCGGCCGATCGATCCCGTGCGGTCGCAGAAACGACTCGATGAAGGACCGAATGGGCGCCGGATCTGCGCCGTGTTCGAGCGCGTCCGCCAGTTGGGCGACGTGCTCTTCCATGCCTGAGGCGGTCGACACGAACCCGCCCTGTTCGCGGGTGAGGTAATGGAAGTGCACGGTCGCGCGGGCGCCGTCGCCGTCGCTCGAGTCGGGCTGGATGGTGAACACAGGGCGACCGACGATGCCCGCTTCGAGCTCGGCGGTGGTGTTCAGGCCCACCACCGCCGCGCTCTGCCACAGCGACTCGTAGAGGCCGGTCGGATCCTTGTACGACGTCCGCAGGACGACGGCACGGGGATCGTCGAACGGCCTGGCGATGTGAGCGTCGATTTCTGGGCACGTTGACCATCTGTGGCCCTCGAACGTCACGCCCTCAGCCAGCAGTGCGAGGTCGGGATGCGGCCGGACCACGACGTTGCATCCGCGCACGGCCTCGGACGACGACGCGCGGAGCGCCGCGAGCCACCGCTGGATGAAGGGCATCTCCTGCGGCGCAATCAGCCGGGACGAACAGAGATACAGGAGTGTCGGCCTGGACGGGTCGAGGCCAAGGGACTCGTGAAACTCCTCGCGCGCCAGCGTGGGGCGAAGCTCGAAGAACGGATCGAACCTGGCCGCGCCGACGACGATGACCCTGGAGGGTGGGAAGCGGTGCAGCTCCTGGGCTTCCACCCGTTGACGCTCGTTCCACACGAACATCAGGTCGGGCTCCACGTGCATGCAGCCCTTGGTACTGAGATTGTCCCAACTGAACAGGAGCATCCAGGTCCGGATCCCAAGGCGTCGAGCGCTCGCCGCCACATCAGCCTGCGCGGATCCGAAGTGGACGAGCGGCGAGATCAAGAGGACGTCCGGCTTCTCGGATGCCAGGAACTCGTCGAAGAGGGTCGACGTCGGGATGCTGCCCTCCGCCAGCCTCAGCACCGCCTCGATCCGGCCAACCTGCGCGGCAGGAATCGCGCGGAACGCCTCGAGCAACGCCTCGGCCGACTGCGCGAGTCCGAGCTCCTGGCGCAGCTTGTCGAAGATGCGCACCTGCAGCGCGGATGAACCCGCGAAGGGCGGCTGAAGGATATGGAGGCAGTCGCGCAGGCGTCGCTCGACCGGCGCCACCGCGCCCCATTCATCAATGCGGGCCGACGGACAGGGCACGACCCGGAACCGCTCCGAAGCGACCTGCTGCGCCAGCCGCCGATCGCGAGCGTCATCGCGCTCCTGCACGGCGACCGTGACATCGTGGCCGCGCGCGACGAGGCCTTGCAGCGCCTCGAGAAACGCCGAGGCGTTTCTCTGCTGCTTCGCGACGAGCAGGAACTTCATGGAAGGATAATCATGACATGGCGGGCGACCGCGATGCCCACCCGCGCGTGCTATCCTCTCCCGGCGCGCCCGTCCACATGGAAACACCGTACCTGTCGGTTGTCATCCCCGCGTACAACGAGTCCCGCCGGGTGCTGGATACCCTCCAGCGCTGCAGCGCACGCCTGCGGGAATGCGTTCCAAGCTGGGAGCTCATCGTGGTCGACGACGGGAGCCATGACGACACGCGTGACATTGTCGCGCGCGTGGCGGAACGCGACGCGCGCGTGCGACTGATCGCGGCGGCGCACGGCGGGAAGGGAGCCGCGGTACGCCGCGGCATGCTGGCGGCGCGAGGTCAGTGGTGCTTCTTCGCCGATGCCGATCTGTCGATGGATCTGGATCAACTGCCGCGCTTCTTCGCCGCGGATGCCGACGTGGCCATCGCCTCGCGCGAAGCCCCGGGCGCTCGGCGGATCGGTGAACCCTGGTCGCGCCATGCCATCGGCCGCGTGTTCAATCTCTTCGTGCGGCTGGTCGCCGTCCCCGGCATCAACGACACTCAGTGCGGCTACAAGCTATTCACGGCTCGTGCCGTACAGCAGCTCTTTCCAATCGCCAGATTGAATGGATTCGCCTTCGATGTCGAGCTGCTGTACCTGGCGCGACAGGCGGGCTTGCGGATCCGCGAGGTTCCGGTCACGTGGTCGTACCGTCCCGGGAGCCGGGTCCGTGTCCTGACCGGGCTCATCGCCTTTCTCCAGATTCTCGAGATCCGCTGGAACGACTTGCTTGGGCGCTACGACTTGGAGACCCGCCGGTCGCACCAGCCAACATGACAACGGTACGGGCGTACCCGTGGGCCTGGTCCACCGCCGCGCTCGCGATGTCGCTGGCGCTCGGCCTGTCGTGGTGCATCGCCCGGTCTCCGCTCACGCTCTACGACGGCCTTGGACCGATTCTCGACTCCGTTCGCGCCGAGAGCGTCGCCGATGTGTTCGAGGGTGCGTGGCATTCGGCCGGCTACTGGCGTCCGGTGCGGCTGACGCAAATCAAACTGGTCGTCGACGCCTCTTCGGCGGATCCCACCCTCGCGTTCAAGGCCATCCACGTCGGCCTGACGCTGGCCACGTTCCTGGTATTCGCCGCATGGCTTCGACCGGGGTCGATGCCGGAATTCACCGCCGCTGCGATCGCGCTCATGATCCTGGCCGGCCACCACTCGTTCTTCGTCCTCTTCAGCGAGGCGTATCCAATCAATCACTTTCTCGAGATCGTGGCCCTGACACTGACGATCGCACTGATGGCGCGCGGGGAGCCTCGTTGGTGGAAGGATGTGCTCGCGCCCGTGATCCTGGTGGTCGGTGCCCTCACCCTCGAGTCAGGCATGTTGATCGGCGTCGCGGCCGTGGCGTGCTGGATGATTGGATGGCGGGGTATCTCCGGTCGTGGAGTCGCGGCCATGGCGATCCTCCTTGCGGCGTACTTCTGGGTTCGGTTCGGCCTGCTCGACATTCCCTCTCCGCACCTCGACGAGCGCGCGAGTGGATGGTGGCTGTCGCGACTCGAGGCCCGTGAGCTCGCGGAGCGGTTTGCGGCACGCCCCCTGCCCTTCTACGCCTACAACGTCATGGCCGCGCTGGTCGGCGTGCTGTTCTCTGAACCGCGCGGCGGGTCCTTCTCGGTCGTGCGGCATGTACTGGACGCCAACGTGCAGCCCTGGATGATGATCCACATCACGTCGAGCGCGATCGTCACCGGCGCGATGTTGATAGCCCTCCTGCCGGCACTGGGACGTTGGCGCCGCGGAGTACTCGCCGACCGCGATCGCTTCGTGCTGCTGGCGTTCGCCCTCGTGGGCGCCAACAGCGTGCTGAGCTTCGGCTACGTGAAGGACGAAGTACTGAGCGTCGGCGTCGCGTTCTATGCCGGGGGCGCCTTTGCAGTCCTGGCCGGCCTCGGGGATCGCGTACGGGAACGCCGGAATGCCCACGTCGTGGCGGCGTTGGCACTTGTGTGCGCGTCCGTCCTCTGGAGCACGCGTGCGGCCGGCACTCTTGTCTCCCTGCAGTCGTCCGCGTACAAAGTTGCAAACGACTGGGCGCTGTATTCGCTCGAACGCGAGCTGCCTGCCGACTGGGGCTTCGAGCCGACGCGACGCGCGTTCTTGAGTCTAAGGCAGCGGAACCTCTCGCTCGACG
>CANIBQ010000138.1 GCA_947465645.1 Acidobacteriota bacterium
CTCGCGATGGTCCGGAAAGACCTGCTGCTGTTCTTCAGCGATCGCCGGTCGGTGATCATCAGCTTCGTCGCACCGATCGTGATCGCCTCGTTCTTCGGCGCCGTGTTCTCCGGGACGACCGGTGAGTCGGCCGAGCCGGCACGCATTCCCGTCGCGGTGGTCGATCACGACGCCAGCCCGATCTCGCGCGCGGTGGTGGCGGGTCTCGAAGGCGATCGCAACCTGAGCGTGACGCGGCCGACCGAGCAGGCGGCAAGGGACGCGATCGCAAACGGGGAGCTGCCCGCCGCGATCATCATCCCGGCAGGGTTCGGAGCCGCCGCCGGTGCGGCGCTGTTCGGCGATGGCGAGCGGCCTCCAGTCGACCTGGTGTTCGACCCGTCGGACAACATCGAGCAGACGGTGGTGCGCGGCCTGCTGACGCAGCACGTGATGCAGGCGGTCACGCGCGACGTGCTCGGCGACTCGGTACGGGACATGGCGATCCCGTACGTCGTCCGCGCCGAGTCCACCGGCGGCACTAACGCCGCGTACAACGGTTACGCCCATTCGTTTGCCGGGATGGCCGTGCAGTTTCTGCTCTTTGCGATGGCCAACCTCGGCGTCGAGATGCTGCTCGAGCGGCGGCGCGGGCTCTGGAAGCGGTTGCGCAGCGCGCCGGTGTCGAAGCTGACCCTGCTCGCCGGCAAGGCGGCGAGCGGAACGATCATCTCGCTCCTCATCCTGCTCGTCTCCTTCGCCTTCGCCATCGTTGTCTTCAGCGTCCGCATCCAGGGGAGCATCGTTGGCTTCCTGGCGATTTCCCTGGCGTGCGCGCTCATGGCATCGACCTTCGGGCTGCTCGTCGCCGCCGTCGGCAACACGCCCGCGACCGCCCGCGGCGTCACCACCCTCGCGGTGCTGCTGATGGTGATGCTCGGCGGCGCGTGGGTTCCCACGTTCGTCTTCCCGGCCTGGCTCCAGGAAGCCACGCGCGTTGTCCCGGTCCGGTGGGCGATCGACGGGTTTGACGCCATGACCTGGCGAGGCCTCGGCATCGGCAATGCGGTGGCGCCGACGCTGGTGCTGAGCGGCTTTGCCGCCGTGTTTGCCGCCATTGCCGCGCTGCACGCGGGACGCGTATAATCCGCGCGGAGGTCGCGCATGTCCCTCAACCGGCGACAGTTCCTCGAACTCGGCACCCTCGGCCGGGTAGCGGGCCTGGCGCTTCCAGGTTCAGCAGCCGCCCAGCAGACCCAGACGCCGCGCAGCGGCGACCCAGCTACCGACCAGACCGTCACCCTGACCGGCGACGGCATTCCACACTCTCCCACGCAGTACGCGCGGCTTCTCGCCCGCATCACCGACGAGCAGGGCGTGGCCGCCGACAACTACATCCTCGGCGGGGTCGTCGAGGAACTGGAGACGCGCTTCGCGCGCCTCGTCGGCAAAGAGGCAGCGGTCTTTGTCCCCACCGGGACCCTGGCGAATCACCTGGCGATCCGGGCGCTGGCTGACGGTCCGTCGCGCGCCGTCGTGCAGGCAGACAGCCATATCTACCAGGACAGCGGCGACTGCGTGCAGACGCTCAGCAACATCACGCTGATGCCGCTCGCGCCCGGGCGCGCGACCTTCACCGGCGCTGACCTGCAGCAGCTCCTCGACCAGACGCGGACCGGCCGTGTCGCCAACCGCGTGTCCGTCCTGTCGATTGAATCACCGGTGCGGCGGCGGACGGGGGAGACCTTCGATCGCGCCGAGCTGGCCAGGGTGCTCGAGGTGGCGCGGACCGCCGGCATCAGGACGCATCTGGACGGCGCCCGCCTGTTCATCGAAGCGGCGTACGCCGGTCGCGACATCACGGAGTACACGGCGCCGTTCGACACCGTGTATGTCTCGCTCTACAAGTATTTCAACGCCGCGTCCGGGGCGATCCTCGCCGGCCCGCGCGACCTGCTGAAGGACATGTTCCACACCCGGCGGATGTTCGGCGGCGGCCTTTATCAGGCGTGGCCGTTCGCGGCGGTGGCACTTCACTACATGGACGGGTTCACCGATCGCCTGCGCAAAGCCATCCCCGTGTCTGACGCCCTGACGACCGGCCTGCAGCGGCTCGAGGGTGTGACCGTCCAGCGCATCACACCCGGCACCAACCTGTTCGGACTCCGCGTACCCGCCGCGCGTGCCGCCGCCATGCGCGAGCGCCTGACGCGCGACGGCATCCGGTTGGGCGCTCCCTCAGCGACCGGCGGCTTCACCATCGCGGTGAACGAGACCCTGGCGCGTACGACCGCGCCGCAGCTCCTGGACGCCTTCACCCGCGCCCTGTCCTGACAGCGCCGGACCTGACAGGGTCAGGCCTACCAAGTCCTACCTCTGACCCTTGACCTCTAACCTCTGACCTCTAACCTCTGACCTCTGACCTCTCTCGTGCCCTATAATTCTCGCCAAATGGCCCCAACCAACGTCGGAGACCCGGACTACTACCATCGCGTCGTCGACTGCCAATGGGCGTGCCCGGCGCACACAAATGTTCCCGAATACATCCGGCTGATCGCGCAGGGTCGTTTCACCGAGGCGTACCTCGTCAACCGCGATTCCAACGTCTTTCCGGGCATTCTCGGCCGCACCTGTGATCGGCCGTGCGAGCCGGCGTGCCGCCGCACGCGCGTCGATGGCAAGCCGGTCGCGATCTGCCGCCTGAAGCGCGTGGCCGCCGACAACCGCGACGAGGTCAAGCACCTCATCCCGACGGCGCCGGCACAGAAGAACGGCAAGAAGGTCGCGCTCATCGGCGCCGGGCCCGCGTCGCTCACGGTGGCCAACGACCTGATGCCGCTCGGCTACGAGGTCACGATCTTCGAGAAGCTGCCGCGCCCCGGCGGCCTCATGCGCATCAACATTCCGTCGTTCCGCCTTCCCGAGCACGTCCTCGACGAGGAGATCGGCTACATCACCGATATGGGCGTCGACGTGCGCTACAACTCGCCGGTCGCGAGCCTCAAGGCGCTCCTCGACAGCGGTGAATTTCACTCCGTGTTCGTCGGGAGTGGTGCACCGAAGGGGAAAGAGCTCGACATTCCCGGGCGCAAGGAGGCCTCCGACCAGGTCTTCATCGGCATCGAATGGCTCGAGTCGATTCACTTCGGTCACGTCGAATCGGTCGGTAAGAAAGTCATCATCATCGGCGTCGGCAACACCGCGATGGACTGCTGCCGCTCCGCCAAGCGCCTCGGCGCGACCGACGTCAAGGTCATCGCCCGCAAGACCCGCAAGTACTTCAAGGCCTCTCCCTGGGAGCTCGAGGACGCCGAGGAGGAAGCGGTCGACATCCTCGAAAACCTCCAGCCGGTCCGCTTCGTCGTCGAGAACGGCACGCTGACCGGGATGGAGTTCGACCGCTACAAGTCGGAGGAGACGCCAACCGGCCTCAAGCAGGAAGTGATCGGTCGCGAAATCCTGCCGTGCGATACGGTCGTCCTCGCGATCGGCCAGGACAATGCGTTCCCCTGGATCGAACGGAACATCGGGCTCGAGTTCGGTAAGTGGGACATGCCGGTTGTCGACAAGACGACGCACATGTCGACGCGTCCCGGTGTGTTCTTCGGCGGCGATGCCGCCTTCGGCCCGGCCAACATCATCTGGGCCGTCGAGCATGGGCACCAGGCGGCGATTTCGATCCACAACTACTGCCAGGGGATCGCGATTACCGACCGCCCGCCGCGTGGTGTCACGCTCACCAGCACCAAGATGGGGCTACACGAGTGGGCCTACAGCAACAACTACAACCCGGTGGCGCGGCAGAAGATGAAGCACGTCGACATGCCGCTCCGCTTCCAGAACATGACAACGGAAGTAGAGGAAGGCTTCACGCCCGAACAGACGAAGGCCGAGGTGGAGCGTTGCCTGAACTGCGATGTGCAGACGCACTTCACCGATTCGCTCTGCATCGAGTGTGACGCCTGCATCGACATCTGTCCGACCGACTGCCTGACGATGGTGCCGGTGATGGAGGAGCCCGAGCTGCGCACGCACCTGAGCGCGCCGGCCACCGAGCTCAGCCAGCCGCTGTTCGTCTCGGGTCCGCTCAAGCAGACCAAGCGGGTGATGGTGAAGGACGAGAACGTCTGCGTGCACTGCGGGCTGTGCGCCGAGCGCTGCCCGACCTACGCCTGGGACATGCGGATGTCGGTCATTCACATTCCGCACGCTTCGGGGAATGTCATTCAGTTAACGGCGGTTTAAGCGTGTGCGTGTTTTAGTGCGTACGTGGGGCAAAGCTTCAGCTTTGCCCAACTAAAAAGGGACTCATGGATCGGACCAACGACTTCGCCTTCAAGATCGCGACGGCGAACGGGACAGGATCGGCGTCGGCCAACGGCCTCATCATGCAGGCGATCTTCCGGATGGGGATTCCCGTCACCGGCAAGAACGTCTTTCCTTCGAACATCCAGGGATTGCCGACCTGGTACGAGATCCGGGTCAACAAGGACGGCTACACCGCGCGCACGCCGCATTTTGACCTGATGGTCGCGCTCAACGCCGCGACCTATCAGAAAGACGTCGCCGAAGTCAGGGCCGGCGGCTGGCTGATGTACGACGCCACGTGGCCGCTTGACCCGAAGCTGCGCCGGTCCGATGTCACCCTGCTCGGGATTCCGCTCGCCGAGATGTGCAACGCCGCCTTCAAGGGAGTCCGCGAGCGAATCCTGATGAAGAACATTGCCTATGCCGGCGCGCTGGCGGCGCTGCTCGGCATGGACACGGCGATCATTCAGGAGCTGCTGAAGGAAAAGTACTCGAAGAAGCAGTCGCTGATGGAGTCCAACGAGAAGGCGGTCGGCGTCGGCTACGACTTCGCCAAGTCGAACTTCGACTGCCCGCTGCCGATTCGCCTCGAGCCGATGGACAAGACGAAGGACTCGATCCTGATCGACGGCAACACCGCCGCCGGGCTCGGCGCTGTCTATGCCGGGGCCACGGTCGGCGCCTGGTACCCGATCACGCCGGCGACATCATTGATGGAGGCGTTCCAGGGCTTCTGCAGGAAGTTCCGTGTCGACAAGGAGAGCGGGCGGAACAAGTTTGCGATCCTGCAGGCCGAGGACGAGCTCGCCGCCATCGGCATGGTCATCGGCGCGTCGTGGGCGGGTGCCCGCGCGTTTACGCCGACGGCTGGCCCCGGCATCTCGCTGATGAACGAATTCATCGGCCTCGCCTACTACGCCGAAGTGCCGGCCGTGATCTTTGATGTGCAGCGCACCGGACCCTCGACCGGGATGCCGACGCGCACGCAGCAGGGCGACCTGATGATGTGCGCCTACGCGTCGCACGGCGACACGCGCCACATCTGCATCTATCCCTCGGATCCGCGCGAGGCGTTTGAATTCTCTGTGAAGGCGTTCGACCTGGCCGAGCGGTTCCAGACGCCGGTGTTCGTGCTGAGCGACCTCGACATAGGCATGAACGACTGGATGATCCCGAAGCTCACCTGGGATGACAGTTACGTGCCCGATCGCGGCAAGGTGCTCTCGGCCGAGGAACTCGAGCAGGTGGCGACGTTCCACCGCTATCTCGACAGTGACGGCGACGGCATTCCGTACCGGACGCTTCCCGGCGTGCACCCGAAGGGGGCGTACTTCACGCGCGGTTCAGGCCACAACAAGTTCGGCGGCTATACCGAAGACGGCGAAGAGTACAAGGAGGTGATGGACCGGATCGACAGGAAGATCCAGCGCGCGGCGCGGTTCGTCCCGGCTCCCATCGTCAAGACGACCCCGGGCGCGAAGCTCGGACTGGTCACCGTTGTCGGCTGCCACGCCGGCTGCGTCGAGGCGCTGGATCTGCTGGCGAAGGAAGGGCTCGTCATCGACTACATGCGCGTACGCGGCTTCCCGTTTGGCGAGGAGGTCACCAAGTTCCTCGAGTCGCACGACGTCAACTTCATCGTCGAGCAGAACCGCGACGGGCAGCTGCGCAACATGCTGATGCTCGAAACAGGCGTGGCGGTGGAGAAGCTCGAGTCGGTGCGCTACTACGCCGGGTTCCCGATGAGTGCGCACCACGTGATTTCAGGTGTGAAAGCGAAGCTAGAAAAGGCAGCATAGGCCAGAGCTGAAGCTCTGACCCACGTACCCAATTTGTGTAGGGCGGACCTTGTCAGGTCCGCCGGACGAACATGACATACATCGCCAAGCCACGAGTTCATCATCCGGCGCTGCAGAAGAACGCCATCGGCCTGACGCGCCGCGACTACGAGGGCGCCATCACGACGCTCTGCGCCGGCTGCGGCCACGACTCGATCACCGCCGCCATCATCCAGGCGTTCTGGGAGCTGTCGATTGCGCCGCACAAGGTCGCCAAGCTCTCGGGCATCGGCTGCTCGTCGAAGACGCCGACCTACTTCCTGCGCGAGGCGCACGGCTTCAACAGCGTGCACGGCCGCATGCCGGCGATCGTGACCGGCGCCAACGCCGCCAACAGCGAGATCATCTACATCGGCGTCTCGGGCGACGGCGACTCGCTGTCGATCGGTCTCGGCCAGCTCTGTCACGCCATCCGCCGCAACGTCAACGTCCTCTACGTGCTCGAGAACAACGGCGTCTATGGGCTGACCAAGGGGCAGTTCTCCGCATCGGCCGATCCCGGCTCGACCAGCAAGAAGGGCGAGGCGAACACGATGGAAGCGATCGACGGGGCGCTGCTTGCGCTGACGCTCGGCGCCACGTTCGTCGCGCGGAGCTTCTCCGGCGACAAGGCGCAGCTCGTGCCCCTGCTCAAGGCCGGGCTCACGCACAAGGGGTTCGCCTTCATCGACATCATCTCGCCGTGCGTCACCTTCAACGACCACGAGGGGTCGACCAAGAGCTACGCCTACACGCGTGATCACAACGTCGAGGTCGTTGCCGCTGATTTCGTCCCGCCGGCCAGCGCCATCACCACCGAGTACGAGCCAGGCTCGCTCCGGAACGTGATGCTGCACGACGGCAGCTGGGTGCGCCTGCGGAAGACCGCGGAGGATTACGACGCAACCGATCGCGACCGCTCCTACGCCTACATCCGCGAGCGGCAGAAGGCAGGCGAGGTACTCACCGGGCTCCTGTATATCCAGCCCGACTCGAGCGACCTGCACGAGCAGAACAACACCGTCGCGGCGCCGCTGACCCAGCTCCCGTACGCACAGCTGTGCCCGGGTGATGCCGAGCTGCAGAAGCTGCAGGCGCGATTCCGCTGATCGCGAGCCACAGAGGCGGAGACTTCGCGTACGCAGGAACCCCCGGACGCCCGCGACCAGCCGTACGCAGAATCTGATCGCCCGCCCGGCAGCATTGGCGGGAACCTTCGACAATCCGCGCAACCATCTCCCGTCTATGAGGCACGCGCGCGCCCGCGGGCGCGCCGAGAAATCCGCCCCGTTTGCGGCAGCATTGGCCGACGGATGTTCGCCGCCGCCGCCAGTCTGCACCCGGCGCCAGCGGGACTGAGCGCCGTGCCAGCGCTTCACCGGGGGCTGGGACCTCGGGTGCTGTGGTGCTCAGGTGCTGTGGTCCAACTCACATAGACACACGCTGATGCCTTTGTTGGTGTCTTGACATCATTTTACATATTACGCATCATTTATACATGAGGACTACAATCACCATCGATGATGACATCGTCGAGGTCGTCGCCCGGCATGCCAAGCTGCGGGGGGTTTCGCTGGGCAAGACTATTTCGGATCTCGTTCGGCGTGGATTGAGCGCGCCGACGGCCTCGCTGGACCGCAACGGCCTCGTGATGTTTCAGCTGCCCGGGGATTCACCGACCGTCACGACCAAGGAAGTGCGGCGGATCGAAGCCGAGGGCGTGTGACCGGGTACCTGCTCGACACGAACCTGCTGATCGCCCTGCTCTGGCCCAGCCACGAACAGCACGAACGGGCAGTGTCGTGGTTCGCCCGTCACCGCAGCCGGGGCTGGGCGACGTCTCCCTTTACACAGGCCGGTTTCGTCCGCATTGTCTCGAACCCCGCTTTCTCACGCGACGCGGTACAGCCACGGGACGCCATCCAGGTGCTGGCCGCGAACACTGCCGCCAAGAATCATGTGTTGTGGGCCGACGATCTGGCCTTCGCGGAGGCAGTGGCATTTGCCGGTGTCCGCCTGATCGGACATCAACAGGTGACCGACGCCTATCTGCTGGGCCTCGCCCTTCACCACGGCGGCGTCCTGGCGACCCTGGATCGACACATCGTGACGCTCACCGAGCCCAAGACCGCGGCTCGGGGTGCCGTGCACACGGTGAGCTGAACCATCGGCATGGTTGGCGTGGTGATCGTTGGCGACACCGACAGGGCTTGCCTCGACGAAACGCGTCGCGCGGAGGCGGGCTCCATCGCTTTCGCCAGGCCACAGTCGATCATCGTCAGATGAATGATCCCCTGCTCGTGCGCCGCTTCGGGCGCCTCGGCAATCTGCCTGGCTATCAGCAGCGCCTCAGCGACGGGAATGGCCCACGCGCGATGCGTTGCAACCGATCGTCGCCCTCGGCCAGTTCCATCACCATGGCCGTCATCCCCCCGCGTTCTTCGAGGCGAGGACTTCGGCTTCAGTGAATGGTACGCGTCGCCCCACGACGATTCGCAGTTGTAGAGACTTCGCGGTTCGCTCGCCGCGCTCGAACGCCTCAGCAAGCTGCATCCGATTTGGACGCGCTATCATGTGCCGGTGGACCGGGACGAGATTCTGCGGGTGCTGCGCGCGTTCGAGGCGTCGGGCCTCGAGTACGTGCTCATCGGCGCGGCGGCGATGGGGTTTCACGGCGTCGTGCGAGCCACCGAGGACGTGGACATCGTCATTCGCGCGACGCCCGAGAACGTCGAGCGGCTTCGCGCCGGCCTGCGCGACGCATACGCGAGCGACCCGCACATCGAAGAGATCACAGCGGCCGACCTCCTCGGAGAGTACCCGGCCGTGCGCTACTACCCGCCGACCGGAGACTTGTATTTCGATGTCCTGACGCGGCTGGGCGAGTTCGCCCGTTTCGAAACTGTCGACGCCGAAACGCGAGACGTCGATGGCACCCGGGTCACGATCGCGACTCCAGCCGCGCTCTATCGTCTTAAGAAAGGCACGCTCCGGGCGAAGGATCACCAGGACGCGGCCGCACTCCGACAACGGTTCGATTTGAAAGACGAGGGCTGACATGCCGGTGCTGAAGTTCCGCTCGGTCGAGGAAATGGACGGGGCCCCGCCTTCCGACACCCGGCTGTCAGACTTCGAGCGCTTTCTGCGCCACTGCGCCCGCTACTGGGCCATCGCCCCGAAGACCTATCCGCGCGGCGTCTTCAAGTTCCGCACCCTCGAAGACGCTCAGCGGGCTCGCGACCGCCACTGACTCCACCTTGGCGGACTTCCTAGACGGCGCTCCTCGAGGACCCGCAGGAGGCGTGGGACCACCGCGGCTACGGTGGCCGCACCGACTACCTGCATGAAGTCGCCCGTCGAGCCGCGTCCGCATCTGGCCCGATTCTCGAATGCGGCAGCGGGCTGACGACGATCCTGGTGTCGGCGCTCGCGGGCAGGCGCGGCGTCCCGTACCGCTCGCTCGAACATCTGGCCGAGTGGCGCCGAGCTCCAGAAGCTGCAGGCGCGCTTCCGATAAGGTCCGGCTGAAGCCGGACCCCACGGGAGGCCGGACCCTACGGGAGGTTCGTGGGGGCCGGCTTCAGCCGGCCCTTTCCTCAGCCGAGTAGACGCTGCGTGATGACGTGATCGGCGACCGGCCGGCCGCCGATCAGGTGCTCCTGGATGATCCGCTCGAGCACCGGCGGATCGCACTCGCCGTACCAGACCCCCTCGGGGTAGACGACCGCGATCGGCCCGCCCTCGCAGATGCGCAGGCAGTTCGCCTTCGTGCGCAGCACGCCGCCCTGGTCCGAGAGCTTCAGCTCCTTCAGCCGCCGCTTCAGGTAGTCCCACGCGGCGACGCCCCGCTCCTTGTCACAGCACTTCGGCGTCGTCTGCTCGGCGCAGAGAAAAATGTGACGGGTGGCGACGTTGACGCCGATCGTGTCGGCGATCTTCAGTTGTGC
>CANIBQ010000139.1 GCA_947465645.1 Acidobacteriota bacterium
CCCTGACGTAGCCCGCGGCGGCTCTGAAATGGGGTCGGGAGTCATTTTTCGTGGACAGCTCGAAAAATGACTCCCGACCCCATTTTTCAGCGTCGTTCGATCGTGATTGTCTGGATGGTGACGTCGGTGAGCGGACGGTCGCGCTCGTTGGTGGCCGTGGTCCCGATCTTCTCGATGACGTCCATGCCCTCGACGACCTCGCCAAACACGCTGTGGCGATCGTCGAGATGCGGCGTGGCACCGAGCGTGATGAAGAACTGCCCGCCGTTGGTGTTGGGCCCGCGGTTGGCCATCGAGAGGATGCCTGCCTTGTTGTGCCGCGCCTTCGGATGAAACTCGTCCGCGAAGGTATAGCCTGGCCCGCCGATCCCCTGTCCCAGCGGGTCGCCCCCCTGGATCATGAAGCCCTTGATCACGCGATGAAAGATCACGTTGTCGTAGTACGGCTTCTGCACCTTCTCGTTGGTGCGTGGATCCATCCATTCTTTCGTGCCTTCCGCGAGGCCGACAAAATTCTCGACGGTGAGAGGCGCTTCCTGGTCGTACAGGCGTACGGTGAAGTTTCCCTCGCTGGTGACGAACTTGGCGTAGACTCCCGGCAACGTTCTCTCTCCTTGTGGACGACGGTCGTGAGGTCTCTGAGGTCAAGAGGATACCACTGCCGCCGCTGTACAATCGCGGGATGACCCTCGGCACTCGAACGGCAGAGGATGAGGCGCTCGACGCGCTGGCGCTCGGGACCCACGACGATCCGTTCGCGGTGCTCGGCCGCCACGAAATCGTCGACCGCGGCCGCCCCGCCCTCCTTTTCCGGACGATCCAGCCATCCGCCGACTCTGTCGAGTTGGTCACTCCGGAGGGGGCGTTCGTCATGAAGCGTCGGCGTCCCGAAGGCGTCTTTGAGGTCACCCTTCCATTGGACGCCATCCCATTAGGCGGCGCGCGGGCCGAGGAGTTCGCCTACCGGTTCCGCCTGCACGAGGGCGGCCGCACCCGCGACGTCATCGATCCCTTCCAGTTCGGCCAGGTCCTCACCGATTTCGACCTGCACCTGATCGCCGAAGGCACCCACTACCGCGCCTGGGAGAAGCTCGGTGCGCACCGGCGCGAGATTGGCGGCGTGGCCGGCGTCCATTTCGCGGTCTGGGCGCCGAATGCCCAGCGCGTCAGCGTGATCGGCGACTTCAACCGGTGGGACGGCCGCGCGCACGTCATGCGCCGGCTGGTGCCGGCCGGCATCTGGGAGATCTTCGTCCCAGAGCTGACCGACGGCGCCTGTTACAAATTCGAAATCCGGACGCCGGCCGGCGACCTCCTGCAGAAGGTGGATCCCTACGCGCGGCAGTTCGAGGTGCCACCCAACACCGCCTCGATCACGTGGAGCGACGGCCGGTACCAGTGGCGCGACGACGACTGGATGCGCGATCGCGCCTCGTTCAACGCCTGGCACGATCGGCCGATGTCGGTGTACGAAATCCATCCCGGATCGTGGAAGCGGGTGCCGGAGGAAGGCAACCGCTACCTCACCTATCGCGAGCTTGCCGCCACCCTGGTCCCGTACGTCCGCGAGATGGGCTACACGCACATCGAGCTGATGCCGATCATGGAGCACCCGTTCTCGGGATCGTGGGGCTACCAGGTGATCGGGTTCTATGCGCCCACCAGCCGGTTCGGCACCCCGGACGACTTCCGGTATTTCGTGGACGAGTGCCATCGCTACGGCCTCGGCGTCATCCTCGACTGGGTGCCCGGGCATTTTCCCAAGGACAGCCACGGTCTCGCGCGCTTCGACGGCACCGCGCTGTACGAGCACGCCGATCCGCGGAAGGGTGAGCACCAGGACTGGGGCACGCTGATCTTCAACTACGGCCGCGACGAGGTGCGCACGTTCCTGTTCAGCAATGCGCTGTTCTGGCTCGATGAATTCCACATCGACGGACTTCGCGTGGATGCCGTCGCCTCGATGCTCTATCTCGACTACTCGCGCACGGAAGGGCAGTGGATTCCCAATCAGTACGGCGGCCGCGAGAACCTCGACGCGGTGGCCTTCTTCCAGCAACTGAACACGCTCACCCACGGCCGCGTCGCCGGCACGATCACGGTCGCCGAGGAGTCAACCGCGTGGCCGGCGGTCAGCCGTCCGGTCTATGTCGGCGGCCTTGGCTTCAGCTACAAGTGGAACATGGGATGGATGCACGACATCCTCGAGTACTTCCAGCAGGATCCGGTGCACCGCCGATGGCATCACGGCCAGCTCACGTTCTCGCTGTTGTACGCCTTCACGGAGAACTTCATCCTGCCGTTCTCGCATGACGAGGTCGTGCACGGCAAGCGATCGATGCTCGACAAGATGCCCGGCGATCTCTGGCAGAAGCACGCGACGCTGCGCGCGCTCTACGGCTTCATGTTCGGCCACCCCGGCAAGAAGCTGATGTTCATGGGATGCGAGTTCGGCCAGTGGCGCGAGTGGAACTACGACGACAGCCTCGACTGGCACCTGCTCGACGACACGATGCACGCGGGTCTGCGGCGGTGGGTGCAGGACCTGAACCGCATCTACCAGTGCGAGCGGTCGCTGCACGAAGTGGACTTCGAGCCCGCCGGCTTCCGCTGGATCGACTGCAACGACAACGAGAACAGCCTCGTCTCGTTCGTGCGCCGCGCGCGCGACCCGAAGGATTTCACCGTGGCCGCCGCCAACCTCACGCCGGTGCCCCGCGAGGCCTACTGCATCGGCGTGCCGGAGGGAGGCTGGTACCGGGAGTTACTCAACAGCGATGGGGCGATGTACGGAGGCGGGAACGTCGGCAACGCCGGAGGCGTGAATGCCGAGCGGGGGCCGATGCACGGGTTCGATTACTCGCTGACGCTGACCGTCCCGCCGCTCGGGTTCGTACTCCTGAAAAAAGCATAACCACGCGCGACGTGTCAGCGCGCGTTTTCGTTCGCTTCCCGCGAGCCCGCGAACAGGCGGCGGCCGTCGGGCAGCAGGATGCTCTCCGTGTTCATGGTCGGCGTCCCGTTGCGCGCCTGAAAGCCTTCCAGGATGAGCACGGTACCCGCGGGGAGATCTTCTTTTCTCCAGCCTCTCCGGTACAGGTTGTTGACCGCGTTCAATTCGCAGGCCCAGTTCACGACCTTGCCGTCAGGACCGGTGACGTCCACGTAGATCCAGGCGTGCGGATTGGACCACCGCATGCTGGTGACCTTGCCGGTGTGCTTGACCGGCTTGTTCTCGTCGAACTCCGCGGCAAACGAATGATGGGCGGCGACCGGCGCCGTCGCGGTCAGGGCGGCCAGGGCAATGGTTGCCGCGAAGATCGTTGTTCTCATCACGCTATTTCCCCTGCTCGGCATTCGCCTTGGCCCGCGCCGCATCCTTGATGTCTTTCAGGTGCTGCAGGTCCTGGTTGTCTTCGTGACAGGCGACCTCGAGGATTTCGCCCTGCTGGCGTCTGAGAGGTATCTCCAGCGTCCACGGCCGCGTGTAGACGAGAGGATCGGTCACCGTCGCGCGGTACCTGATGGTATCAGCGTCAACGGGCGTGAAGCGCTCGACGACATGCTCGGCGTGGCTGATCGGGTCGCCAACTTCGTTGAGCCAGGTCTTGCCATTGAAATTCGTCGTCTCCACGACCAGCGTGTCGCCATCCCAGCGGCCGACTGAATCGCCCTGCCACAGGCGGACGGCATCGGGGATGTGCGTGCGGCCGTCGAGCGGGACGATGCGCCAGGCCATCCGTTCGAAGAGGAACACGACGTGGGTCGGGGTCTGGAGGATCTGCACCGGCGACGGGACGTAGAACCCACGCGGCGCGCCGGCTGCCACGAAACAGTGCGCGGTCGGGTCGTCGTAGCCGCGCTCCGGCTGACGCCGGGACTGCCGCTCCGTTTCCGCCCACGGCTGCAGCGGCAGCTTCTTGTCCGGCGGATCGATGATCACGCCGCGGCCGGCCTGCAGGAGGGGCGACCCGGGGCGAGCCTCGAGTCCCCAGTTGGCGCCGCCGTGATCGCCCAGGAAGTGTCCCTGCAGGTTGGGCTTTCCGTCGGCGGTTCTGGCGATCGGCCCCGCGGGCTTGCGCGGCGGCGCTTCCTGCGCGCTGGCGAGGCCGGTCGCGAGCGTCGTCAGCGCCGCAAGAACAAGAATCAGATCCTTGCCGCGCCGTAGCTGCAGGCGGGTCATCGCGGATACCACGTGCGCGGCTCGCGCTCGAAGGCGCCGTTGAACTCTTCCTTCTCCGCCTGGCAGTGATACTCGAGCAGTCGCGGCATGTCGGTGTGCCGGTAGAAGGGCATGCTGATCGTCCATGGCTTGGTGAAGACTTTCGGATCGGTGACGGTGACGTCGTACTGGATCGTATTGGCGTCGCGCATGGTGTAGCGCTCGACAAGCTGCAGCGCCTCGCTGTGGAAATTGCCGGACATGTCGAACCAGGTGCGGTCGTTGTGGTTGGTGACGTTGACGACCAGCGTGTCGCCCTCCCAGCGGCCGCGCGAGTCGCCCATCCAGAACTCGATGCCCTCGTGCGGCTTGCTGCCGTCGGTATGGATCATCCGGTGGGCGAGCGACCATTCGAAGGTCATTGCGACCATCTCGTTGGTCTGGAAGATCTGGAACGGATGCTCCAGGTACATGATGCGCGGCACGCCGGGCATGTAGCAGTTGGCGAGCGGGTCGGCTTCGTAGCGATTGGCGAAGTTCTCCTCGCGCTGTTTCAGCGCCGCGGGCAGGTACGGGATCTCGCCCCCCTGCACGACACCGGCGCCCGGCGGCATGAGGTAGCGGGCGTGATGGTCTTGCAGGTCGTACGCCGCGCGGTTGCGAACCTGCCAGATCCCCTCGAGGTTCGGTTTGCCGTCAGGCGTCCGCGGGATCGCGCGCGCATCGGCGGCCGGCCTGGGCGCAGCCGCGGCAGGTGCAGGGGGCGCCGCCGTCGGAGCCTGGACTACGGGCCGCGGAGCCGCGCATGAGGCGGCCAGGAATACGAGCAGGAGAGGAGAAAAATGTCGCAAATTCCGGCGAGTGTACCACATGGAAAACCACCGTTTCCTGCCCATAATCTCCGAGAGAATCGGTAGGTTCAGTGTGCACTTGTGAACATCTGACGGGAACATCGGCGAGATATGCTTGCTCGGAGGAACAGAATCATGAGTGCAAGCCATCGCTCCACCGAGATACATCTGCGTCAACATCGGGTGAACAAGCGGAAGAACCTGCTCGCGCGGATTGCGGCAAAACCGGCGACCGGACGAGCTGCGCTCGAAGCAAGGGTGCAGCGCACGTATTCACCATTCCACTCGATGATGAAAGAGAAATTGCCTCCAGCGGTCGTCTAGCCGCGCCGTACTCTACAGTTCGACGTCTGCGAGCGTCGGTGCCGACGCCATCGCCCCCACGCGGGTGCAGCTGACTGCGGCTGCTGCGTTCGCGAACCGGAGAATATCGGCGGCGGGCGTGTCGCCGCGGAGGAGCGCGTAGATGAACGCGCCGCGAAAGACGTCGCCGGCGCCAGTCGTGTCCACCGCCTTCACCGGCCGGGCAGGCTCGTGATGCAGCGTGTCTCCGTCGAGCAGCATCGCCCCGCGCGCGCCGAGCGTTACGCACAGCATGCCGTCGTGGCTGCGGCGAACCTTCCGCAGCGCACGCTCGAAGTCTGATTCGCCCGTGAGCTGCTGAAGCAGGTGCTCGGCGAAAATCGGCACGGTCACCTTCGCGACCAGTTCCTCGGTGCGCTCCGTCATCCGCTCGATATCGCTGGTCACCGGCACACCGGCGTCCCGCCCGATGGTCGCGGCCCGGATGGCCGCCTCCTGATCCTCGTCATCGACGTGGACCAGCCGCGTGCTGGAGATTGCTGCGGTCAGTTCGCTGTCGCTGAGCGACAGCCGCGCATCGCGATCCCAGAGCACGATCCGTTCGCCGACGGTCTGGTCCAGCAGGATCACGGCAAACCGGTTCGGCCCGTCGCGTGTCACGGCACCGGAGAGGTCCACCCGCCGGCGCGTCAGCTCGTCGCGCATCCGGCGGCCGTTGTCATCGCTCCCAAAGGCGCCGACGTACTTCGCCCGCAGTCCCATCGCCGCGCACGTGCTCAGAACCGTGGCCGTCTGCCCGCCGTACGACACGAGGTGGCTGTCGATCCGCATCTTCGCGGTGGGGCTGTCGGGCAGCGGGTAGCCGGGCAGCCGATACACGTAGTCCACCGAGTTGGCGCCCACACCGATCGCGTCCCATCGGGTCATTGATGCCTTCTCAATTCATACAACGCAATCGCCGCCGCGACGGCGACATTCAGCGAGTCGAACGTGGCCGCCCTCCCGAGCCCCATGGGAATGCGTGCGCGATGCTCGCACGCCTCGAGCGCTTCGGCCGTCAGCCCTTCGCCTTCATGCCCGAGGACGACCGCGATCGGCCCCTCGGCTCCGCTCGGGACACGCCGGTCCGCGCACCGCGCCACCGCCTGGTGGAGCAGCGGGGCGTCAGCGGAGGGGGTGAGCGCGACCACGGCGAATCCCAGAGAGCGGAGCTGCCGCAGCGCATCCGGCCACGGCTCGGCGTTCGCGAACGGCACGAGCAGCGCCGCGCCCATCGACGTCCGGATGGCTTTTCGATAGAGCGGGTCGGCGCACGCTGGTCCGAGTAGCACGGCGTCCACGCCGAACGCGATCGCATTGCGGAAGATCCCGCCGACGTTATCCGGGTTGGCAATGCGTTCGAGCACGAGTATCGTCCGCGCCCGCCCGGCAATTACGGTCCACGGCGCATCCGCGGGCCGTTCGCCCATGGCCAGGCAGCCGCGATGGATGTTGAAGCCCGTCACGCCGTTCATCACGGTTTGCGACACGCGATAGACGGGGAGCTCGGGCCGCGCGGCGAGCGCGTCCGCGATCGACGCAAACGCGGCGTCGGTCACCATGACGGAGCGCGCGACCAGCCGGCTCTCCTCCAGCAGCCGCCGGACGACGAGGCGGCCTTCCGCCACGAAGAGCCCGCGCCGTTCCACGAGCGCCGCGTCGGGGATATTCTGATAGTCAGCCAGCCGCGCATCGTCCGCGGCGTCGATCGTAAGAACCGGCACCGCCAGATGCTACTGCCTTCTCCGAACGGCTCAGCTTGGGCGGAATGACTTCGACGTACACTACGGACCTTGAAGCGACGCTCCTGGAGAACGTGATGCGACTGTCAGAATTCATGTTGAGCCACCGCGAACAGATCCTGTTCGAATGGATCGAGTTCGCGCGATCCTGTTTCATCGGCGCAGAGGGCATGGATCTGGACATGCTTCGCGACCACGCCGGAGAGATGCTCGACACGATCGCGGCGGATTTGAATACTCCGCAAAGCAAGTCGGAGCAGGCCGACAAATCCGAGGGAAAGAGCGACGCAGACCCGGATCCCGAGACTCCCGATACCGCAGCCCAGGAGCACGGGGCCGCTCGCGCCGACAGCGGTTTTACCGTCGAGCAAATGGTGTCGGAGTACCGTGCGCTGCGCGCCAGCGTCATCCGCCTGTGGATCGACACAGCGGGTGAGCTGACTCGCAAGGACCTCGACGACCTGGTCCGGTTCAACGAGGCGATCGATCAAGCCCTCGCTGAATCGACGACGCGGTTCACGCAGGATCTGGATCAGTCGAAGGAGATCTTTCTCGCGATGCTGGGTCACGATCTGCGTACGCCGCTCGGCGCCATCATCGGCTCGGCGCACGTCATGGTGAACGCGAAAGAGCTTCCCGAGGGGCTGCGCAAGAGCGCTTCCCTTATTCTGAACAGTGGCCAGCGCATGAATGCGTTGGTCGGCGATCTCCTCGACTTCACGCGAAGCCGGCTGGGCCATGGCATCCCGATCGTCCGCGCTGACATGGATCTCGGGAAGGCCGGCCGGCAAACGGTCGACGAAATCGTGGCCTTGCATCCGCAACGCGCCGTGAATGTCGAAGCGAGCGGCGACCTTCGGGGCCAATGGGACAGAGCCCGTATCAGCCAGGCGCTCTCGAACGTGGTGAACAATGCCGTTCAGCACGGATCGGACAAGACGCCCATCAACGTCACGATACGGGGCGACGTCGATGAAGTGCGACTGTCGGTTCAGAACCAGGGTCCGGTCATCCCCGCGAATGAGGTGGACAGGATCTTCGATCCCATGTACCGCATCGACGGCGGCAAGCCCGCTGCACCACGCGAGAACCTGGGCCTCGGGCTCTACATCACGGAGAGGATCGTCATGGCCCACGGCGGAACCATTCGTGTTGAATCGTCAGCAGCCAGCGGCACCACGTTCACCATGCACCTGCCGAGGCGCGTGGGAACAGAGGGTGCCTAAAAAGGGGCCAACCATCTGTACCCGGTGACGAACCGCTCGATGGTGACGTCCGGACGCCGCTTACCGGTGGTGGCGAGCGCTTGACGCTGCGCGGTTCACCCCTGATAGTGCGGTAGTGGGGTCTGAAAGCCGGCGCGTCAGCCCGAAGGTGATCGTCGGAGTCACGACGGCGCTCGGCGTGTTCTCGACGTTTCAGGCGTACAACTACGTGTCGCTGTTCACGGAGCGGGAGCCGTCGTTCCCGATGCTCCTGAGCCTCAACGTCACGTACTGGTACGCGTGGGCCGCACTCGTCCCCGGCATGCTCTGGATGGCGCGGCATTACCGGTTCGGGCGCCACACGTGGCCGCGCGCCGCGGCGATGCACGCGCTCGGCGTGATCGCGTTTACGTTCATGCACGCCGTCCTCACGATCGGGATGCGCGTGCCGATCCAGGAGTTCTTCGGCCGTCCGGCGAGCTTCGCGATGGGCTTTCAGGAGCTGTTCTTCCTCTACTTCGACTGGGAAATGATGACCTACTGGGCCGTCGTCGGCCTCAGCCATGCGATCCATTTCCACAACGAGGCGCAGGAGCGGGAGCTCACCACCGCGCAGCTCCAGACGCGGCTCGCGGAAGCCAGCCTGCAGTCGCTGCAGCGGCAACTGCACCCGCATTTCCTCTTCAACACGCTGCACACCATCTCGGCGCTGATGCACCGCGATATCGAGGCGGCCGACGCGATGCTGGCGCAGCTCAGCGATCTGCTCCGGCTGACGCTCGAGCGCGTCGGCACACAGGATGTCGCGCTCAAGGAGGAGCTCGACTTCCTCGAGAAGTACCTCGAAATCGAGCAGACGCGCTTCGGCGACCGCCTGCAGATTCAACTCAACGTCCATCCGGACACGCTCGATGCGGCGGTGCCGAACCTTCTCCTGCAGCCGCTCGTCGAAAACGCCGTGCGCCACGGCATCGCGCAGAAGATTGGCGGCGGCCGCGTGGAGATCTCCGCCACGCGCGAGGGTGACGAGCTGTGCCTGGTCGTCCGCGACACCGGTCCCGGGCTGTCTCCCGACACGCGCGCCGCGCTCGACACGGGCGTCGGGCTGACCAACACCCGGTCGCGGCTGCAGCACCTGTTCGGCGACCGCCACCGCTTCGAGTTTCAGCAGCCGGCCGGCGGCGGGCTGGCCGTGAAGATCTCGATTCCATTCGCGCTGCATCCGGAATCGCGGCCCGATCGTGATACCGATACCGACATGGAGAGTGTCGCGTGACGAAGATACGCACCCTGGTCGTGGACGACGAGGCGCTGGCGCGCGAGCGCGTGCTGACGCTGCTCCAGCAGGAGGTCGATGTCGAGGTGGTGGGCGAGTGCAGCGACGGCGGCCAGGCGGTGGCGGCCATCCAGGAGCAGTCGCCGGATCTCGTGTTTCTCGACGTGCAGATGCC
>CANIBQ010000140.1 GCA_947465645.1 Acidobacteriota bacterium
CTGCCCCCATCTTCAATCGCTTCCTGTACGTGGACGTCGCCGCCATGATGGCGAAGCAGCTTCGGCGCGGCGCGCTGCCGCGGCTGGATGACGATGACGTGATGCACGAGGTCCACCGGGCCGTGCCTCACAAAGCGGAGCGCGTCGCGATGGAAGAAGTGCGGCGGGGCCTCGTCCTCTATGAGGTGCCTGCGGTGCTGAAACCCGGCGAGGTTCGCGGAGAACCGCCGCCCCGGTAAGTGATCCGCCGCGGCCGCCGGGGGTGATAATCTCGCCCCATGACCAAGTGCCGCGCACTCCTTCCATTACTGATAGCGGTATCGCTGCTCGCGCCTCTCGGCGCGCAGCAGTTCCGTCAGCCGCCACCGTACCGCATCCTGGTCAGCAACGACGACGGGGTCCGCGCGCCAGGGATTGCCGCGATGGCGCAGCGGCTCCAGGGAATCGGCGACGTCACCATCGTCGCGCCTTCCGACAACCAGAGCGGCAAGGGTCATTCAATCACCATCAGCGAGCCGATCGTCCGTGAGGACCTGACGCTGCCAAACGGGTTGCACGCAATCGGCCTCACGGCCACGCCGGCGAGCACGGTCAACGTCGCAATCAGCAACATCCTGATGCCGAAGCCCGACCTCGTGGTGTCGGGAATCAACCGCGGGTACAACCTGGGGTATTCGGCGTATGTTTCAGGCACCGTCGGCGCAGCCCGTGAGGCCGCCATGCACGGCGTGCCGGCGATCGCCGCCTCGCTCGCCGAGGCGGGGGCACCGCAGGATTTCGTCGCCGCCGCCCAGGAGGTGTACGGCGTGGCGTGGCGCATCAAGCAGTACGGCCTGCCGCCCCACACGTTCGTCAACGTCAACCTCCCGGCGGTGCCGGCCGGTGGTTACAAGGGATACATGGTGACGTCGCAAGCGCTTCTGGACGGGGGCGTGGAAAGCTTCGCGGAAACCAGGCACCCCGGGAATGGACGCACGCTGTATTGGAATGTGTACAAGGAAGGCGGCATCACGGCGCCGCAGGGTACGGACATCTGGGCCGTGGAAAACGGCTACGTCTCGGTGACGCCCATGAAGCTCGGCGAAACCGAACCTCACCTGCTCGAGACGCTGAAAGCCTGGTTCCGGTAGAACAACGTGCTCATAGAACAACGTGCTCATAGAACGACGTGCTCGTAGAACGACGTACGTAGTGTCCGGCTTTAGCCGGACCGTCTCCGCCTCCAGTATTTGTTCGACGGAATAGAGGCTGGACCCGAGGAACGGGTCGTCGGCCGCCCGTTCCTCGAGTCGCGCCCTCAGCGGGTTCCCGACAATGTAACGTGCAACGCTGAGCGTCTCGTCCTCGGCCCGCAAGGTCCGTTCAAACCCATATCGTTGCCACAGCATCTCGCCGTAGGTCTTCTCGTAGTGGAACCCCGCGAACTGTTTCGCGCGCTTGATGAATCGGCGACAGGTCCGCCGATCAAAGTCCGCCTGAAGGCGGACACTACGTACCGATCACGGTCCGCCTGAAGGCGGACACTACGTACGAGGGGTTACGCGAGGGGTTACAGCGTCGGACTCTGCTTGTTCCAGTCCGTCAGGCGCTCGTAGGCGTCCGCGATTCGGAGCAGCGTGGATTCGTCGAACATCCTGCCGGTGAGCTGGAGTCCGACGGGTAGCCGTCCCGTGGCGAAGCCGCACGGGATGCTGACGCCGGGCGCGCCGGTCAGGTTCGCGCTCACGGTAAAGACGTCCGCGAGGTACATCTGCAGCGGATCGTCGGTCTTCTCGCCAAGCTTGAAGGGCGGTGTCGGGCTCGTCGGCATGGCGACGACGTCGACTTTCTTGAACGCCTCGTCGTAGTCGCGCCGCAGCAGCGTGCGCACCTGCTGCGCCTTCAGGTAGAACGCGTCGTAATAGCCTGCGCTGAGCACGTAGGTGCCGAGCATGATGCGCCGCTTGACCTCGGCGCCGAAGCCCTCGTCGCGCGTACGGCTATACAGGGCCTTCAGGCTGTCCTTGCCGTTCGGCGAGCGGTACCCGTACTTCACCCCGTCGTAGCGCGCCAGGTTCGAGCTCGCCTCGGCGGTGGCCACCAGGTAATACACCGGAATCGCGTACTTCGCGTGCGGCAGCTCGATGTCGACCAGCGTCGCACCCGCCCCGCGCAGCGTCTCGAGCGCCTCGTCGAACGCGCGTCGCACCTCCGCGTCGACGCCCTCGCTGACAAAGGCACGAGGCACCCCGATCCGGACGCCTTTCACGCTGCCGGTCAGCGCTCCCATGAAATCAGGCACGGGCTCCGTGGCGGTCGTGGCGTCGGATGGATCCGGCCCTGCCAGCACCGACATCGCCAGCGCCGCATCCGCGGCCGTCCGTCCGAACGGACCGATCTGATCCAGCGACGAGGCGAACGCCAGCAGGCCGTATCGGGAGACGCGCCCGTACGTCGGCTTGAAACCGACCACGCCGCAGAAGGAGCCTGGCTGGCGAATCGATCCGCCGGTATCGGAGCCAAGCGCCAGCGGCACGCACCGCGCGGCGACGGCTGCCGCCGAGCCGCCGCTCGAGCCGCCGGGCGTGCGGTCGGTGGCCCACGGATTCTTCACGGGCCCGTAGGCCGAGTTCTCGTTGGACGACCCCATGGCGAACTCGTCGCAGTTGGTCTTGGCGACGATGACCGCGCCGGCCGCGTCGAGCCGTCTCACGACGGTCGCATCGTAGGGTGGGATGAAGTCGGCGAGGATCCGCGAGGAGGCGGTGGTCCTCATGCCCTTCACGCACATGTTGTCTTTGAGCGCGATCGGGACGCCGGCCAGCGGGCCCAGGGCGGCCCCGGAGGCGCGCTGGCGGTCGATCTCCCCGGCGCGCGCCAGCGCGCGCTCGCGCGCGATATGGTTGAACGCGTTGAGCGCGGGATTGACCGCCTCCATCCGATCGAGCGATGCGCGACAGATCTCGACGGCCGATACACGGCCTGCCGCGACATCGTCGCGCAGCTCGCCAGCGGTGCGATCCAGCACGTCAGCCACCGATGACGCGAGGCACGCGGAAGAGACCGGCAACGCGGTCTGCGTCCGGGGCGTTGGCGAGCGCGTCCTCGACCGACAGCGACGGCCGCGGCTCGTCGTCGCGCTCCGTGCACTGACCGGCGTGGACGTGCGCCGTCGCCGGAACGCCGCTCGTGTCGATCGCCTGCACCTGCTCGGCGTAGGCCAGGATGTCGGCGAGCTGACGAGTGAAGAGCTGTTTTTCTTCCGCGGTCAGCTCGAGCTGCGCGAGCGCCGCGATGCGCTCGACGTCGGCGATGGTCAGAGCCGTGGACATGAACCTCGATGCTATCCGAACAACTTCCATCGTCACAAGGCCACAGAGACACGGAGACACAGAGAACAACATTCCGGGCTCCGTGTCTCTGTGCCTCTGTGGCCCGTGGGGGTGTGAAGCGCCGCGAATGCTACGATTCCGGTCGGATGGCCGACGTGAGGCGCGCTGCGGTTGCCGGCACCTGGTACCCGGGAACGAAAGTACGGCTCGCGCTTGCCATCGAGAAGCACCTGGCGGCGGTTGCCGCCAGCCGTGTGCCCGCGTGTCCACGCGCGCTCGTCGTGCCGCACGCGGGGCTCATGTACTCGGGGCCTGTTGCCGCCCATGCCTATAAGCTCGTTCGGCACTGCGGGTACTCCGCCGCGGTGCTGGTCGGGCCGTCGCATTTCGTCGGCTTCCACGGCGTCTCGATCTGGCCGCGTGGCACGTGGGACACGCCGTTCGGCTCCGTGGCGGTGGCCGAAGATCTCGCCGCGGCGATTGCCGCCGAATCACCCGACATCCGCGAGTATCCGGTCGCGCACGGCCGTGAACATTCCCTCGAGATGCAGATGCCGTTTGTCGCGCACCTGCTGCCCGGCATCCCGATCGTGCCGCTGGTGATGGGATACCAAACGCGGGAGACGGCCGACGCGCTCGGCGATGCGATCGCGCGGGGGATTTCCGCATACGAAGCCCGTGAGCTGCGAGGGGTGCTTCTGATCGCGAGCAGCGATCTCTCGCATTACGAGAACGCGGAGACCGCCGCGCGAATGGACGATGTCGTCCTGCGCCACGTGGCTGCCTTTGACCCCGGCGGCCTCATGGACGCGCTCGAGCGCGAGCCGAAGCATGCCTGTGGCGGCGGACCGATCGTCTCGGTCATGAGGGCAGCGTCGCAGCTTGGCGCCGTCAACGCCGAGATCCTCCAGTACGCGGACTCGGGCGACGTGTCGGGCGACAAGTCCGCCGTGGTTGGATACACCGCTGCGGCGATCTGGTAATGGACACCTCGATCGACGATCAGCGGCGGCTGCTTCGGCTCGCGCGCCACGCGCTCGAGGCGCGCGTGCAAAAAACACAGGCTCCGGCAGTCGAGTATGGCGGCGCGCTCGACTGGCCCTGCGGCGCGTTCGTGACGATTCACTATCGCGGCGAGCTGCGCGGCTGCCTGGGCCGCGTGGACGTCCACGCGCCGCTGGCCGAGACGATCGCGTACCTGGCGGCCGCTGTGTCCGACTCCGACTCGCGCTTCAGCCCGGTGTCGGCGCCGGAGCTGCCGGACATCGCTCTTGAAATCTCCGTGTTGACACCCGAACGGGAAGTGCGCTCGATCGACGAAATCGAGATGGGCCGGCATGGCCTGATCCTCGAGCAGGGGCATCGACGAGGGTTGCTGCTGCCGCAGGTGGCAACCGAGCACGGCTGGAATCGCGAAACGTTCCTCGATCACGCCTGCCGCAAGGCATCGCTTCCGCCCGACGCGTGGCGCCACGGTGCGCGGATTCTGATCTTCGAGGCCCAGGTGTTTCGGGAGAACGGCTCTGGCTAGAGCCCAGAGCCCTTACAGGTTCGGCACCAGCGTCATCTGCGCGCACGAGGACGAAGGAGACGACGAGCCGCCGTTGACGACGGGCAGCAGCTTGTTCTCGGCCAGGTAGGCGTAGCCGGCATCGTTTGGGTGAAAGCCATCGGAGGAATAGCGGGTCCGTTCGTAGATGGTCGGATCGCACATCAGGTCGACGACCACGACGCCCGTCCCCGCGCGGCGGTTCGCCTCGCGGGAGAATCCAACCGAAACCGCCTGCAGCAACTGCCGCCGGGGGGTTCCATAGCCCGACGAAAACGGCAGTCCCGCCAGGTTCGGCATGTTGAGGATGACGATGAATGCGCTCGGCGCGCGTTCCTGCACGCCCTTCACGAGCCGGTCGTAGTCAGCGCCGAATGCGGCGATCTGGGCGTCGATATAAGTGCGCACATTGGTGGTGCCCGCGGCGCCTTTCTCGATGGCGTCAACGAGCGCGAGTGTGTCGTTCGGCCCGCCGAGCACCGTCACCAGCGTCGAGTTCGTCGGCACGAACGGCACCTCGCGCTCGACAAAGTTGGCGAAGACGTCGCGGCCGTTGGCGCGGGCGACGGCCTGGATCGCCGGGCTGAGCACCGCTTCAGGGATGCCGAGGTTCACTGCCGTGACTTCGTGCGACGTCCGCAGGCGCCGCGCGAGCACCGGCACGTACCCCGTGCCGTTCTCGCATTCGCTGAACGGGATGCAGGGAACGCTGGCGCCGACCCCGTTCGCATCGCTGGCGCCGATCGCGGTGTAGCGAATCGCGGCGTTCGCAGCCGGCGGACCGACTGGACCTGGCGTCGGCGTCGTGGGGGACGTGATCTTGTCCAGCACGTCGCAGCCGGCGCCGACGGTTGTGAACCCGGCGAGGACGAGGAGGTAAATGAGACGCCGCAGGACAGGCATACGGTTGAGGGACTGCAAGCCGGGTACCCGGCACTCATAATGATGCGCTGATGGACAACCTATGTCACACACTTCTTGGTGCGGCGCTGGGCGAAGCGGGATTGAAGCGACGCACGCGCTTCGGCAACGCGACGCTGATGATTGCCGCGAACCTGCCCGACATCGACGTGCTCGTGTTCGCGACCAGCACCCCCTCGATCGCCTTCCGGCGCGGCTGGACGCACGGGATCCTTGCCCAGGCGCTGCTGCCGATCGCGCTGACGGGCCTGATCTGGCTCGCGGCGCGCTGGCGGCCGGGCGGCCGCGATCGACCCCTCCGCCTGGGTTGGGTGCTCGCGCTCTCGTACATCGGGGTCTATTCGCACGTCCTCCTCGACCTGCTGAACACCTACGGCGTGCGCCTCCTCGCACCGGTGACCTGGCGCTGGTTCTACGGCGACTCGGTGTTCATCATCGACCCCTGGCTGTGGCTGATGCTCGCCGGCGGGATCTGGCTCGCACGGCGACGGGCGTCGGTCGCCCCCGCGCGGCGGGCGGTGCTCCTCGCCCTTCTCTACATTGGCGGGATGGTCGTCAGTGCGCGGCTGGCGCGCAACATCGTCATCGACGCCTGGCAGGCGGAGCACGGACGAACGGTCGAACGCCTGATGGTGGGACCGCAGCCTGTGACCCCGCTCCGGCGGACGGTGATTGTTGACGCGGGCGATCACTACGACTCCGGCACGTTCACCTGGTGGCCCATGCGGGTGACGTTCGACCCCGCCCCGGTGCCGAAGAACGACGACCGCCCAGAAGTCGCCCTCGCACGCGAGGCCCCCAACGTCCGCGCCTTTCTCGTCTGGTCGCGCTTTCCCTTCTGGACGCTCCAACCCGCGCCGGGAGGAACCCGCGTCACCGTCGCCGACATGCGCTTCATGGCCACCGGCGCACGTTTCTCGGCTTCGACCATCGTAACGGTGCGATAACAACTTTACAGCCGCGCGCTATCATCGTCGTGGTGAACGTCTTCGCACGAGTCTCGGCGTCGTCGCTGGTGGCCGTATCGCTGGCGGTCGCGGCGCTGGCGGCACAGGGTCGACCCGCATCGTCGGCGACCGTCGACGTGCAGATCCTTGCGTTCAACGATTTCCACGGCGCGCTCGAGCCGCCGGCAGGCGCCAACGGGCGGATTGGGAACACGGTCGCGGGAGGCGCTGAGTACCTCGCCGCTCATCTCGCGCGGCTGGAGGCCACCAACCCCAACACGGTGATCGTGTCAGCCGGCGACAACATCGGCGGCACACCGCTCCTGTCGAGCCTCTTCCACGATGAGGCGTCGGTCGAAGCCTTGAACCTGGCAGGGCTCGACATCTCGACGGTCGGCAATCACGATCTGGACGAGGGCTGGTGGGAGCTCTACCGGATGGTCAACGGCGGCTGCCATCCGGTAGACGGCTGCCAGGACGGTACGCCCTACGACGGCGCCAAGTTCTCGTATCTCTCCGCCAACATCACGCTCGATCCGAAGAAGGCCGACCCGGCCCGGGTTGCCGCCGCGGGCATCAAGGGCACGCAGCCGCGCCCGCTGTTTGCGCCGTACACCATCAAGGAATTCGACGGCGTGCGCGTCGGCTTCATCGGCCTCACGTTGCAGGGCGCGCCAAGGATCATCACGCCGCCCTCAACCAGGGGGCTGACCTTCTCGCCGGAGCCGCAGGCCGCCAACCGGGCCGCCCGGGAGCTCCGGCGCCGCGGGGTCGACGCGATCGTCGTCGTGATGCACGAGGGCGGAACGCCACGCGGCGACGATCCCGACTCCTGTGACGGCATGTCCCGCGACATCGTCGACCTGGTCAACCGGATGTCGAACGACATCGACGTCGTGGTCTCGGGCCATACACACAGGGCGTATAACTGCACCATTGGCGGCAAGCTCCTGACCAGCGCCTCGTCCTCCGGACGGATGGTCACCGACATCGACCTCGAGATTGAGAAGCGCACCGGGCGGCTGGTATCGAAGTCGGCGCGCAACGTCGTCGTGTCGCGCGACGTCGCCCCGAACGGTGCGGCGACCGCGCTTCTCGCGCGTTATCGGCCGTTGGCGGTAAAGGTGGGTGGACGCGTCGTCGGCGCCGTCGCCGCCGCGATTCCGCGCGCGTTCAACGACGCAGGTGAATCAGCGCTCGGCGACGTGATCGCTGACGCGATGCTCGAGGCGGCGCAGAACACGCCGGGCGCCGGCGGGGACGTGGCCTTCATGAATTCGGGTGGCATCCGTGCCGATATCCCGGCCACCGCCGGTGCGCCTTCCACGGCCGTCACCTACGCGCAGCTTTTCGAGGTTCTGCCGTTTGGCAACACCGTCGTCGCCAAGACGATGACGGGCGACGCGCTCGTGCAGATGCTGGAGGAGGACCACGGAAGGCGCGTGATTGTGACCGAGCCCGCCAGGATTCTGCAGCCGTCGCGCGGGTTCACCTACACCTACGACACATCGCGTCCGGTCGGTCAGCGCGTCGATCGCGCCTCGATCCGGATAAACGGCGCGCCGCTGGTGCCACAACAGAAGTACCGCGTAGTGTCCATCGACTTCATCTGGGATGGCGGCGACGATTTCTCCATCGTCAAGTCGGCCACCGATCCGGTGACGGTCGGCACGGACGTCGACGTGCTCGCCGCCTACATCACGAAGCATTCGCCGGTGTCTCCGGGGCCGCAGAACCGCGTCCACAGACAACGCTGATCGCGCCGACATCGCCCAAACCTGAGTCCCATCGTCACTGGGGTCTGACCCCACTTCTGGCACACGTCTTGCCGCTGTCTGGTGCGGAGGGAAACGTATGCTGTGGACTCTGATGGTGCTGCTGGTGCTGTTCTGGCTGATCGGATTCGCCTTTGACGTCGCCGGCGGCATCATTCACGTGCTGCTCGTCATCGCCGCGGTGGTCTTCCTTGTGAACCTGATCAGCGGTCGGCGCAAGGTTCTCTAGGCCGGACACGTCCATTGCGCGTGCTATCGTCAATGTGATGGACGTGTTCGTCATTCCAACCGGGCCCGACCGCTACGAGCTCTACTGCGAAATGTCGGGCGATGCGACGGGCTTCGAGGCCGACCCTGCGCCGACCGGCTTTATTGGGAAATTACGGCATCGGTTTACCGTCATGTTGCACGCGGCGGAGGAACGACACCGCGCGGGCGACCAGACCCAAGAGGCGACGGGATGGCTCGGCCGTATGCAGGAACGGACCATCGCCTTTGTTGCCGAGCGGATCGCCGAGCAGCGGCTCTTGTGGAATCTCCGCCGGCAGACCGATGTCAGGGCATCCCATCCATCCGACATGTCGTTCGAGCAGGTCGTGACGCTGATCAAGCGGATGCTCCAGCGCGACTACGAGCGCCATCGCCGATGGCTCGTCGTCGATTCGCTCGGGTTGATCGTCTCCGGGGTGCTGATGCCCGTCCCGGGGCC
>CANIBQ010000141.1 GCA_947465645.1 Acidobacteriota bacterium
CGCTGCCTTGTCGCTTGCACTCATCCGCGATCGTCGCACGCTTTGCATGATCCCTCCGATCATTCATCGCGTTGCGTCGACGGCTTGAACCCACCGTGTCCGGCTTTAGCCGGACCGTCGTGAAAAGCCGACGCCCACAAGGTCCGGCTAAGCCGGACACTACGTACGAATAGAAATTGCTCTAGAGGCCCTCAGCTACCCCCCAGCTACCGAGCGACCCAGCTACCAAGGATCAGTAGAACCAGTCGACGACCGTGTCACGCGTGCCGTCGATCACGGAGGCCACCTCGTGAAGCGTGGCCGCGGGGAATGCCGCGAGCGTGCCTTCGCGCGGGACGATGTCCCGGGCCCCGGCGTCACCGAACAGACGGAGGACTCCCCCGCCAAAACCGTCGTTGAGAAAGATCACCACCGCAATGCTTCGCCGCTCCGCGCCGGGCCACGACGGCACGATTCCGCGATCGCGGTGCGGCCCATAGAAACCGCCAGGGCCGTACCTGAGAAAGCCGGCGCCTTCGCGTTCCGCCAGCGTTTCCGCGAAGAACGTCGAAAGTAATTCGCGCTCCGACTCAATGGCCTGTTCGACCAGCGCGAGCGTATCGGCATCGACCTCGACGCTGAGCGCCCTGCGGGCCTCGGTGTCGACCGAGATCTCCTCATCGAGAATTTCAGCGGGTTCGCTGGCGGCGCCGTCCATCGCCGCGCGCACACGGCGGCAGGTCGCGGCGTCGAGAAAGGCGGGGCGAAGATAGACCCGCGGCGGGCCTAGAACCACAGCTCGGCGGCGTTGGTCGTCCCAGGGCGCACGACCACGGTGTCTTCGACCATTGTGCTGCCGTTGTTGGGGTTGTTCGTCTTGATGACGCGGGCGGCGTGCAGACCCATTGGCACGTTGGCAAACGTGAACGGCGCCGAGGCGTCGCTCACCACCGCCTGGGTGCCGCCGTTGGCGTAGTACAGGTCCACCCGGTAGTTCGCCGGGTCGACCACGGTTTTTCCAGAGACAATCGTCTTCACGGTGATCGCGACGGTGCCGGTGACCACGGGTGCCGTTGGCGGATACACGATGTCGTCCGTGTTGTTCGCGATCCCGTCCGGGCCGTAGCTGCGAACCTGGCCGGAGTTCAACACGAACAGGCGGCCGAACGCGTCTCTCTGGTAATCGGTCGCCGAGGTGCCGCTGTTGATGTACGGGCCGCGCCATCCCATCCCAATGCTGCGGATGTTGGTCGTCGAGTAGGACGGGAGCCCGCTCTGCGCGGCCAGTTCGGCGAGGGTATTCGGCAGCCGGCCGATGTCGCCGACGAACCCGAAGCGCGTGCCGTTCCTGAGCACGCCATACTGCCGCGCCAGATCGGCCTGACGATCGGAATCCACGAACTGCACGCGGAGGCGCTGGGTTTCCCGCTCGAACGAGCGCAGAAGCTGCTCGACGCGGGGATCCGGGTCGCGGCCGAACTGCATCAGCTCCACCGGCGCCTCGAGCCGCCCGAGGATGCGGCGCGTGTCTTCGCTCACCTCGTTGCGCCCCGACGCGGTGAGGTCGAGACTCCAGGGGTTGTACCAGACGGCGATGTTGACCATCACCAGGATGGCCACGAACACCGCGACGGAAATCCCCGTCGTGACGGCGAAGATGCCCCGCGGATCCCGGAGCCAGTCGACCACTTCCTGCCAGTTCCAGGCAACGGTGACCGCCAGGATCAGCGCACCGGCCGCCGCGAGCCAGATATTGGGGGTGTCCCATCGCGCATTCACCGTCGCGCGCATGAGCGCCGCGATGAGCAGCAGGCAGCCGGGAATCGCGAGGTAGCGCTTCACGTCAGCTCCTCTTGAACCGGATCGACTCGATCGACCGCTGCGTCAGGAAAAGCGCGAGGGCAAGAAAGCCCAGGAAATAGGTGATGTCGCGCAGGGCGATCACGCCGCGGGCGAACTCCACGGTGTGGGAGTGGAATGAGAGGAACTGGATGAAATCCACCCAGATCGAGCGCGCCAGCGACGCGGAGGTGTCGATGAAGTTCAGCGCGACCAGCACCCCGTAGGTGCCGAGCGCCGAGACGAGCATGTTTTCCGTCAGCGAAGAGATGAAGAGGCCGATGGCGATCTGGGCGGCGGCGACGAGGACGAGCCCGGCGTAGCCGGCGGCCACCACGCCTGGCTCCCATTCCCCGCCCTGCGCCATGAAATAGAAAGACGGCACCGTGAGGACGAGCATCATCAGAAACAACGTGAGCGCACCGAAGAACTTGCCCAGGGTCAGCTCCATCGATCGGATCGGTGACGTCAGCAGCAGCTCCAGTGTCCCCTTCCGCCGCTCGTCGGTCAGCAGGCCCATCGTCAGCAGCGGCAGGATGAGGAGGAGGACGAATCCGCCCTGGTTCGTGAAGTAGTTCTGAAGGATCACCGTCGGGACGTCGAGCTGGAGCGCCGACCGCCCCGCCGCCTCGAGTTGCCTGTCGGCGAGGCTTCCCTGGCGGATGTAGTACACGACCATGCTGTTGAAGAAATAGCCCGAGAGCAGCACGAAGGCCGTCAGCGCCGCATAGGCGATGGGCGATACGAAGTAGGCCAGTAGCTCGCGCTTCGCGATGGCGTATGCGTGGCGCATCGCTAGGCTCCGTCTCCCGTCAGCTTCAGATCGCCGTCGCTCGTCAACTTCAGATCCTGGTCGCTCGTCAACTTCAGAAAAATCTCCTCGAGTGACAGCGATTCGCTCCGGAGGGCCAGCAGCCGCCAGCGCGCCGCCAGCACCCGCGCGACGTCGCCGCGCACGTCGGTGCCGAGATCGCTCTGGATGCGCGCGGTCACGCGCTCTGCATCGGCGTCAGACACGTCCACGCCAATCACGCCCGGGATGGCCGCGACCGCGTCGCGCACCGATTGCGCGTCGGCGCCGCCGACTTCGACGATCACCTCTTCGCGCCCCCGCAGTCGCTGCGACAGGTTGCTCGGAGAATCGACGGCCATCACCTTTCCCCGGTTGATGATGACGACGCGATCCGTAATCTGGCTGACCTCGGGAAGGATGTGCGTCGACAGCACGATGGTGTGCTCGCCGCGCAGACCCACGAGGAGGTCGCGGACCTCCACGCGTTGCTTGGGATCGAGACTCGACGTGGGCTCGTCGAGGATCAGGACTTTCGGCTCGTGCACAATCGCCTGTGCCAGGCCCACGCGCTGCTTGAACCCTTTCGACAGGGCCGAGATGCGCTTGCCGGCGACCTCTCGCAGGGTCGCCCGGTCGATCGCGCGATCGACGCAGGCCCTTCGCCGCGCCCGCGGCACATCTTTAATCTCCGCAACGAAATTCAGGTACTGGCGGACGGTCAACTCCGGATACAGCGGCGGGTTTTCGGGCAGGTAGCCAAGGCGCCGCTTGGCCTCAATGGGTCGGTCGAGGAGATTGCAGCCGTCGATTGTGACCGAACCGCGGCTTGGCGGCAGAAAACCCGTGACCATGCGCATGGTCGTGGTCTTTCCCGCCCCGTTTGGCCCCAAAAAGCCAAGCACCTCGCCAGCCGCGACCTCGAAAGACAGGTCGTCGACGGCGACGTATGAGCCAAACCGCTTCGTGAGGTGCTGAACGCTAATCACGTAGAGTTGCCGACTTCAACTCCTTATCCTACTTACGGATCGCGCCGATTCTATCGTACAGTCTGCATTTTTGTGCAGATCCCTACGCGACGCGATCGTCGAGCCGATACAAGGTCCGTGATTCGACCGTTTCTGAAATGGGCCGGCGGCAAGCGACAGCTCCTGCCCGCTCTTCGCCCTCACTACCCCGTATCCTTCGACCGCTACATCGAGCCGTTTCTCGGAAGCGGAGCGGTCTTCTTTGATCTCTGCGACACCGGCCGCCTCGCCGGCCGCCGGGCCGAGCTCTTCGACCTGAACCCCGATCTGATCGGCTGCTACATCGCGGTCCGCGATCGCACCGAGCAGGTGATCGCGGCGCTCGACGATCTCGCGGCGCGGCACCAGAAGCACGGCGCGGATTGTTACTATGAGGTGCGCGACGGCCGCTTCAACCCGGTGCGCAGGTCGAACGGCCCCGATCGCTACACCCCCGAGCTTGCCGCGATGTTCATCTATCTCAATCGCACCGGGTTCAACGGCTTGTACCGTCTTAATCGCGGCGGCGACTTCAACGTGCCGGCGGGACGCTACGAGAATCCGCGGATTTGCGACGCGGAACATCTCCGGGCCGTGGCCCGCGTGCTCCGCGGACGCGGCGTGATCCTCGAACGCCGGCCTTTCGACCATGCGCTCGAGCGCGCGGGCGCCGGCGATTTCGTCTACTGCGATCCGCCATACGCCCCGCTCAGCGCGACGTCGCAGTTCGCCCACTACACCGCGGGCGGGTTCTCGCCGCTCGACCACGTGCGGCTGCACCAGGCCGTCGTCGACGCGGCCGCGCGCGGCGCCACCGTGGTCATGTCGAATTCGAGCGCGCCCCAGATCACCGCGGCCTACACGGGTTATGCGGCGCGGAGATCGGGACTGCGGGTTGAGCGGGTGCCGGCGCGGCGGGCGATCAACTCACGCGCCGCCAGCCGCGGGCCGATCGATGAGCTGATTATCTCGAATTCGCGGACCGCCCGCCCCGAGCGCGGTCGAGGGGTAAAGGTCCGCGCCGCATCAGGGGTCCGCGCGGCATCAGAAGGCGACGCCGCATCGCCGATGCTGAAGGCGGAGCTCAGGCCCCGGCAATCCAGACGAGCTTCTGGCAGATAGGACACGCGAAGGCGAGCCGGAGATCGGAAATAAAGGTCACGTAGCCGCCGGCGCCGAGCTGGGCGCAGGCCGGGCAGACCCCCCGGTCGCTGACTTCGACGCTCGCGACCTTCAGCATCCGGCCCGTATCGGGGCACGGGATGGCTCGGGGCACGGTCTTGTTGGCCGCTTCCCGGACCGTAAAGGTCCGCGCGGCACTGGCGGCGTGTTGCTTCCACTCGAACAAGCCAAAGAATTGATCGGTCATTGGACGGCCGAAATCATACAGGATCTGTCATACAGGATCTGGTAGGCTCACATTGAGCGAAAGTGGCGGAACTGGCAGACGCGCCAGACTTAGGATCTGGTACCTGAAAGGGTATGGGGGTTCGAGTCCCTCCTTTCGCACCACCCACCTCTAATGAAAACCGAATTTACTGACGTCAACGAAACACAGAAGACCCTCACTATCGAGATCCCGAGCGACGTCGTCGACGCCGAGATCAATCGAATCGCGAAGGGTTACACCAAGCAGGCCAAGATTCCCGGGTTTCGCCCGGGCAAGGTGCCGGCGACAATCGTCAAGCAGCGCTTCCGCGATCAGATCCTGCACGACGTGATGCACGGGCTGATTCCCCGCGCCGTCGAGGAGGCGCTGCAGGAGCGGGGCATCGAGCCGGTCGATACACCCAACATCAAGGATGTCGCGCTCGAAGAAGGACAGCCGCTGACGTTCACCGCGGCGATCGAGACCGTGCCGCCGTTCGATCCGGGCGACCTCTCGTCCATCACGCTGCAGGACATGCGCGTCACCATCACCGAAGACGCCATCGATCAGACGCTGCAGCGGATCCGGGAACGGGCCGCCAAGCACGAGACGATCGAAGGACGCCCCGTCACCGACGGCGACTCCGTCGTCGTGTCGCTCGATCGCCAGGAGGCCAGCGGCGAGACCGACCACCACGACGAGGTGACCGTGGAGATGGGGGCGCCAGGCAACCCTCCCGGTTTCGACGCGAACCTCGTCGGGCTGAATCCAGGCGACGAGAAGACCTTCTCCATCCATTTCCCGTCCGACTACCCGGCGGAAGACTTCCGCGACCGTGATGTCACCTACTCCATCAAGGTGAAGGAGATTCGGCGCAAGGTGTTGCCCGAGCTCGACGATGAGTTCGCCAAGGACCTGGGCGAGTTCGATTCGCTCGCCGCCCTCAAGGACCGGGTCAGGACCGACATGCAGCAGGAGGCCGAGGACAACGCCAAGCGGGAGGCGCGATCCGACCTGATGCGGCAGCTCGGGAAGCGTATTACCTTCGAACTGCCGGGCTCCCTGGTGGAGCGAGAGATCGACCGGCGGCTCGAGGAGATGGCCCGGCAGCTCATGGCCCAGAAGATTGACCCCCGCCAGGCTGGCATCGATTGGGGACAGTTTCGCGAAGCCCAGCGGGAGCCCGCCCGCGAGGCGGTCGCCAGCACCCTGGTCCTGGATGAGATCGCCCGCCGGGAGCAGATTACGGTTGCGGCGGAAGATGTCGATAAAGAGATCGAACAGTTTGCAACCAGGGCCGGGCTCACCCCGGCCGCGCTGCGGGCTCAGATGGAGAAGGAGGGCGGAATCGCACGTCTTTCCGCGGGTTTGCGTCGGGAGAAGGCGGTTGACTTGGCAAGGTCGCGTGCTAAGATTGCCAGCGAGTGATCGTCCATTTCACTCGCCCGTCCGCCTAATCTCATCGACAATCCGAAGCGACCAGACTTACATATGCGCCACGTGATCGAGCCTCGCGCTCAACTTGTGCCGATGGTGGTCGAGCAGACCAACCGCGGCGAGCGCGCTTACGACATTTTTTCGCGGCTACTCAAGGACAGCATCGTCTTCATCGGATCGCCGATCGACGACCAGATCGCCAACCTGGTGATCGCCCAGATGCTCTTCCTCGAGGCGGAGGATCCCGACAAGGACATCCTCCTCTACGTGAACAGCCCGGGCGGGTCGATTACCGCAGGGCTGGCGATTTACGACACGATGCAGTTCATCAAGCCCGACGTGCAGACCTACTGCATTGGTCAGGCGGCGTCGATGGCGGCGGTGCTCCTCGCGGCGGGGGCCAAGGGCAAGCGGTACTCGCTCCCCAACTCGCGGATCGTGATCCACCAGCCGCTCATGCAGGGCCTGGCTGGGCAGGCGACGGACATCGACATCGCGGCGCGCGAAATCCTGCGCATGCGCGAGCGGCTCAACGAGATCCTGGTGCACCACACGGGACAGCCCGTGAAGCGCATCCAGGAGGACACGGAACGCGACTACATCATGTCGGCCGATCAGGGAAAGGAATACGGGATTATCGATGACGTCATCCGGAAACGGGTGTAACATCGAGGAAAGCCCAGCAGTCTATGGTCAAGAAAAACGGCGAGACTGAGATTCTCCGCTGCTCGTTCTGCAACAAGGACCAGAACGACGTCCGCAAGCTGATCGCGGGTCCGACCGTGTTCATCTGCGACGAGTGCGTGGAGGTCTGCAACGACATCATCGCGGACGACAACCGCTTCGAGAACCGCGGTGTCCGTTCGTCCCTTCCCTCGCCGCCCGAGATCAAGAAATTCCTCGACGAGTACGTGATCGGGCAGGACCGCACCAAGAAGAAGCTCGCGGTTGCCGTCTACAACCACTACAAGCGGATCGAGATCCAGAAGCAGCCGCGCAGCCGCAATGATGTCGAGCTCTCCAAGTCGAACATCATGCTGATCGGGCCGACCGGCACGGGCAAGACGCTGCTCGCGCAGACGCTCGCCAAGCTGCTGTCGGTCCCCTTCACGATCGTCGACGCGACGACGCTGACCGAAGCCGGTTACGTCGGCGAGGACGTCGAGAACATCATCCTCAAGCTGCTGCAGGCCGCCGGTGGCGACATCGAGAAGTGCCAGCAGGGCATCATCTACATCGACGAGGTCGACAAGATCTGCCGCAAGGACGAGAACCCTTCGATAACCCGCGACGTGTCGGGTGAAGGCGTCCAGCAGGCGCTTCTGAAGATCCTCGAAGGCACGGTCGCCAACGTCCCGCCGCAGGGCGGACGCAAGCATCCGCACCAGGAATTCTTCCAGATCGACACGACCAACATCCTGTTCATCTGCGGCGGCGCGTTCGTCGGGCTGGACAAGGTGATCGACCGCCGCGTCGGCAAGAAGACGCTCGGCTTCAGGGCCGACGTCAAGTCGGTGAGCAAGCGCGAGGTGGGCGCGACGCTCGCGGAAGTCGAGCCGGAAGACCTGATCAAGTACGGCCTCATTCCGGAGTTCGTCGGCCGCCTGCCCGTGGTCGGCACGCTGCACGAGCTCGACAAGCCGGCGCTCGTCCAGATCCTCACGCAACCGCGCAACGCCATCACGCGTCAGTACCAGAAGCTGTTCGAGTACGAGAACGTGAAGCTCCGCTTCACCGACGACGCGCTCGAGGCGATCGCCGAGGCGGCGATGGCCCGCAAGATTGGCGCCCGCGGCCTGCGGATGATCATCGAGGATCTGATGCTCGACCTGATGTATTCGGTCCCGGGCCAGAAGAAGCTGCGCGAGGTGGTAGTCACCCGCGAGATCGTCGAAGCCAAGGACAAGTCGATTACCCTGATAGAGAAGGCGGGATAGTTGTCAGTTATCAGTTGTCGGTTGTCAGAAGGCAACGAGTCGAGATCGCAGCTTTCCGACAACTGACAACCGACAACTGACAACTCCAAGGATCTGAATGGAAGTCTACGAAACCCTCCCCATCGTCCCGCTGCGGGACGTCGTCGTATTCCCCCACATGATGATGCCGTTCGTGATTGGACGGCCGTCCTCTACCCGTGCGCTCGAGCACGCGTTGCTGAAGGACAAGCGCATCTTCCTCGCCGCGCAGCACGATGCGTCGGTGGACGATCCGCGTCCTGATGACGTGTACACGATGGGCTGCGTCGCCAACATCGTCCAGAGCCTGAAACTGCCCGACGGCAACATCAAGGTGCTCGTCGAGGGCGTCGACCGCGCGCGTGCGGTGGAGTGGAAGGAAGACAAGGGGTTCTACCGGGTTGTCGTGAAGGTCCTGGCCAAGCAGAAGGAAGCCGCCGGCGACGTCGAAGCCACCATGGGCCGGGTCGTGACGCTGTTCGAGCAGTACGTGAAGCTCTCGAACAACCTGCACTACGACGCCATGATCGCCGCCGTCCGCGTCGACGATCCCGGCAAGCTCGCCGACACGATCGCCGCGCACCTGCTCGTCGGCGTCGACGAGAAGCAGAATCTGCTCGAGATCGTCTCGCCGCTCGAGCGCCTCAACCGCATTGCCGGCATCCTCGAAATCGAAGTGGACAAGCTCCAGGTCGATCGCCGCATCCAGTCTCGCGTGAAGAAGCAGATGGAGAAGGCGCAGAAGGAGTACTACCTCAACGAGAAGATGAAGGCGATCCAGAAGGAACTGGGCCGCAAGGACGAGAA
>CANIBQ010000142.1 GCA_947465645.1 Acidobacteriota bacterium
GGAAGGGGGCAAGGGGTCAGGGCACAGCCCTTCCCCCTCGCCCCCTAACCCCTTCCCCCTTCCCCCTCCAGGTTTCCACATGAAATTCATGAAGCTCTACCTCGTCGGCTACTTCATCCTGATCATCGGCGCCGTCGCGGCGTTGTGGCAATCAGGAGTTCTCAACAGAATCCCCGGTGTCTGGATCGCGATCGGCGCGATCGTCGCCGTCGGCCTCGGGATCATGCTCGCGGTCTCGTCGGGCCGGCCGGCTGTCACGACGCGCGAATAGCCTCTTCAAGCCCAACCACAGCGTCACGCGCGCATGGCACGGTCTGTGTTACTGCTCAGACACGATGCCGCGAGTGCGCGCTGGATGTTTCCTTTCTCTCCTCCTGGTCACATTCACCGTGGTCGCGTGCCGCGAGGACGGTGACATCACGATCTCGGGCCTGCATTTCACCGGTGTCGAGCAGGTGGACAAGGGTGTCCTCGCCAACGCCCTTCAGACCAAGAAGGGCTCGATCCTTCCCTGGGGACAAAAAAGATATTTCGACCGCCGCGCCTTTGAAGCGGACCTGAAGCGGATCCAGGCGTTCTACCTCGATCGCGGGTTTCCCGATGCGCGCGTCACGTCTTTCGACGTCAAGCTCAATGAGACGCAAGACAAGGTCGACGTCACCGTCAACATCACCGAGGGCGAACCGGTCACGGTCGCCGAGGTCGCGTTCGAGGGCTTCGCGCCCCCGCTGGCGGAAGGCGAGCTCCGCAGGCTGAGGTTCACGCTGCCGCAGCAGCGAGACCGCCCACTCGATCGCCAGTTGCTGATCGCCTCGCGCGAACGCGCGGTCAACGCGCTGCGCGACAAGGGGTACGCGTACTCCGAGGTGACCCTGGACGAAGAAGACGCCGGCGCCCGGCAGAAGCGTCTCGTGCTGAAGGCGACGCCCGGGATACTGGCGCATTTCGGGCCGATCGAAGTCATCGGTGAGAAGAGCGTCGGCGAGAACGTTGTCGTGCGCCAGTTGACGTTCAAGCCCGGCGATCTCTTCACGCGCCGGGAAATGCGCGAGAGCCAGCGCAAGCTATATGGCCTCGAGCTCTTCGAGTTCGTCAACGTCGAAGGGCAGGAGGAGCGGGCGCCGCAGTCGCCGGAAGTGCCGGTGAAGGTCACCGTCGCGGAAGGCAAGCACCAGAAAATGACGTTCGGCGTCGGCTATGGGACCGAGGAGCAGGCCCGCGCCCGGATCCGCTGGGACCACCTGAACGTCTTCGGCGGCGCGCAGCAGGCCGGCGTCGAGGCGAAGTGGTCGTCGCTCGACCGCGGTGTGCGGATGCAGTACCGCGAGCCGTTCTTCGTCGCCTCCCACTTGTCGCTGAACTTCGACGGCCAGGCGTGGCAGGCCGCCGAGCCCGCGTATTCGCTCAACACGCTCGGTGGGCGCGTCACGCTGAGGCACCAGGCCAATACGCAGAACGTCTGGTCGGTCTCACTCATCAACGAGTACCAGCGCAGCTCGGTCTCGAATGCGGCGCTGCTCGATCTGTCGCTGCGTGACGAGTTGATCGCGCTCGGACTCGATCCGCGCGACGGCGAATTTCGCGGCACGCTGTCGGCCCTGGCGTTCGACGCCGGCCGCAACACCACGACCAGCCTCCTCGATGCGCGGTCCGGATACGTGATCAACGGCCATCTCGAGCAGGCGGGCAAGTGGATGAGGGGCTCGTTCGACTACTGGTCGGCCCTTGGCGAGTTCCGGCACTACCTGCCCGTCAACCGCCGAGTCGTCATCGCCAATCGCATCCGCCTGGGGACGATCGACGCGCTCGGTGATCTCGGGTCGAATGTGCCGTTCTACAAGCGGTACTTCATCGGCGGCTCCTCGAGCCTCCGCGGCTGGGGACGGCTCGACGTCAGCCCGCTGAGCGGCTTCGGGCTGCCGATCGGCGGCCACACGATGCTCGAGGGAGCGTCCGAAGTCAGGCTGCCGCTGGTCGGCAAGTTCGGCGGCGTGGCGTTTGTCGACTACGGCAACGTCTGGTCGCAGTCGTGGGATTTCAATCCCGGCGACCTCCGCTATGACGTGGGTCCAGGACTTCGCTACATGACGCCGATCGGTCCCGCGCGCGTCGACCTCGGCTACCAGTTGAATCCGATACCAAACCTGAAGGTCAACGGCGTTCCAGAAGCGCGCCGGTGGCGCGTCCATTTCTCGATCGGTCAATCTTTCTGAAATGGTCGAACAGGTGTTGCTGTTAGCGCGTGCGTCCGGTTTCGAGACACCTCCTCAGGCCAGGCGAGGGTGCCACTGAATGTCTGTCGCCCGCCGGTCGCTCCAGGTCGTCGCCTTCATCTGCACGCTGGTCGTGGGCACCGCGTCGATGGCGGTCATCGTCACGCAGACGACCTGGTTCAAGGAATGGCTCCGCGGCTTCATCGTCCGCCAGGCCGAGGACTACGTGAACGGCCGGCTGTCGATCGGGCGGCTCGACGGCAACCTGTTCTTCGGCGTCGACCTCGAGGATGTCGACGTAACGATGAACGGAAAAAAAGTCGTCGACATCAAGGACGTTACCGTCGACTACAACATGTTCACCTTCTTTGGCGGTGGCGCGGTGCTCGACGACATCCAGGTCAGCCAGCCGGTGCTCCACATCGAAAGAACCGCTGACGGCTGGAACATCACACAGTTGATCAAGGCGCGGACGCCGGATCCCGACGAGCCGAAGAGCCGCCGTACGCTCGAGATCGGCGAGATCGGCATCACCGACGGCACCATCTACTTCGAGGACACGCCGGTGGGCACCTCCGGCGTGGCGATCCCCTCGCGCCTCGAACGGCTCGACGCGTCGGTGGGGATCACGAGCAACGAAGACGAGCTCGCGGTCGCCATCAACCACCTGTCGGTTCGCGCCCCCGAGTCTGATGTCCAAATCAACGATCTCTCCGGCGTTGTCCGGCGAACGGCCAACGCCGTCACGCTCGAGAACGTCTCGCTGAGGACAGCCGAGACCTCGCTGCGCGTGACCGGCACCGTGCACAACGTGGAAGGCAGTCAACCAGCGCTCGACGTCCGCGCGTCCTCCGACAAGCTGACGATGAGCGAAATCGCGAGGCTGGTGCCGGCGCTCGCGGAGTACCACATGCAGCCGGCGTTCGAGATCACCGCGAAAGGGCCGCTCGATCGGATGGAGGTCGACCTCAACGTTCGCGAGGCCAACCTCGGCAATGTGATCGGTGACCTGATCGTCGACGCGAACGGTTCGGACAAGCGGGTGGCCGGCAGCGTCTCGATGAACCACTTCAACGTCGCACCGCTCATCCCTGACAATGCGGCGCGGATGATTCCCGACAATGCGGCGCGGACCTTTACGGTCCGCGAGGCGGGCCGTGAAGGCCCGCCCCGCATGACCACGGACATCACGGGGCAGGCGCAGATCGATGTCGCATTGCCGACCAGCCGCCAGCCGTTGAACGGGACTTACGCCGTGCAGGCCTCGCGCGTGCACTTCGCCGGCTACGAGGCGCGTGACGTCAACGCAAAAGGCCGCATCGATGGCCGCGTGGTGCGCGTCAATGGATCTGGGACGGGATATGGCGCCCGCGCCACGGCGAACGGCACGGTCAACATCTCGCCGCTCGCGCTCGACCTGAAGGGCCGCGCCACCAGCGTCGACATGCGCAATCTTCCACCGGTGTTTGCTAACGTCACTGGTGTGCCGAGCGACCTGCAGTTCACCTATACGCTGACGGGCCGCGGCGGCGTCTACTTCGGTGACGCCACGCTCGAGGCGTCAGAGGTGGCCGGTGCGACCATCGCGCCCGGCATGACGGCGCAGTTCACGGTGGGCGGCGGGGCGCCGGAGTACGGCGTGCAGGGTCAGGTCAGCAACCTCAACGTCCAGGAGATCGGGCGCGGGTTCTCGATCGCCGTGCTCCAGGAGGCGCGATTCCGCAGCCGGCTGAATACGACGTTCGATGTGAAGGGCAGCGGTGGCGGCGTGACGTATCCGCTCACCCTCGACGCGACGGGCACCGCGGTCGACTCGGAGATATTCGGCGCCAGCTTCCCCCGGATGGATTACACGACCAACTTTGGCGGCGGCGACCTGCGCGTGCGCGCGATCGGACAATTCACCAATCTCGATCCAGCCATCGTGCTGTCCGACACCAGGCTGGAGGGGATGGTGGACGGCGCCGTGGACGTCGATACGACGATCCGCGGCTACGCCAACGGCGTGACCGTTGACTCGTTCGACGCGTCCGGTCGCATCAACATCGCCAATTCGACGCTGGGCAGGCTGAAGATCGACACCGGCGTGATCGACGGGTCGTATGCGAACCGTGCCGGTGAGCTCGACCAGTTGTCGATCGCCGGCCCCGACATCAACATCACCGGACAGGGCGCCATCGCGCTCAACGAGACCGGCGCCTCCAACCTCACGGCGCACATCGAGAGTCCGTCGCTCGATCGCGTCGGCGAGATCATCGGCCAGCCGCTCAAGGGGGCCGTGGTGATCGATACGACCATCACCGGCAATGCCACCGAGCTCGAGGCCGCTGGCACGCTGCAGGGCAGCAACATCGGATACGGGGAGAGCAAAGCGCTGACGCTGAAGAGCGAGTTCTCCCTGGCGGTTCCCGACCTGACGCCCGCGCGCGCGACGATCCAGGCAAAGAGCGACGCCACGTTCGTGGAAGCGGGTGGCCAGCGCATCACCGGACTGACCGCCGATACGACCTATGACGGCTCGCAACTGACGTTCAATGCGACGGCGCAGGAGGGCACGCGAACGCTGTCGGCGGAAGGGTCGGCGGTGTTCCACCCAGACCACCAGGAGATCCACCTGGGCACCCTGGCGCTGCAGTCCGAGCAGATCCGCTGGCAGACGCCCGCGGGAAGCAAAGCGACGATTCGCTACGCGCCCAATCGCATCGCCGTCGCCAACCTCCGGCTCGTCAGCGGCGATCAGCGCATCGACGCCGACGGCGTGGTGGGATCGCCAGACGAGACGCTTCGCGTGCACGCCGAGAACGTGGACGTCGCCCAGCTCGATCAACTGTTCCTCGGCGATCAGCGGCTGGCGGGACGTCTGACGGCCGATGCACGCGTGTCAGGCCTGACGAGTGCCCTCAGGGCCGAAGGCCAGTTCTCGCTGACGCAGGGCGCCTTCCGTCAGTTCACGTTCGAGTCATTCGGCGGCACTGTGGATTACGCCGGCCGGGGCATGAACGTGGACGTGCGGATGCAGCAGACGCCGACAGCGTGGATCGCGGCCACCGGGTATGCGCCGGTGTCGCTGTTTCGGCCGAACCCGCCGGGTGCCGAGGAGCACGAGGCACCGACGGCCGGCGAGCAGGTCGACCTGCAGATCTCCAGCAGCCAGATCGACCTCGGCGTCATCCAGGGTGTCACCTCGTATGTGACCGATGTCACCGGCGCACTGCAGGCCAACGTCAAGGTGAGCGGATCGGGTGGCGATCCGCATCTCAACGGCGCGATTGACATCCGCGGCGGCGCCTTCGCCGTGCCCGACCTCGGCACCAGATACACCGGGCTCGACACCCGTATCGACCTGACGACGGATGCCGTCAACATCAGCGAGATGCGCATCATGGATGCCCACAACAATCTGATGACGATCGGCGGAACGCTGGCGGTTCACGAGCGCGCGGTCGGGGCGGTAGACGTCAAGGTGCAGTCCCGCCATTTCGAGGTCATCGACAACAGGCTCGCCTCGGTGAACATGGATACGGACATCCGCGTCACCGGCGAGCTCCGCGCGCCCCGCGTCGTCGGATCCTTCGACATCGACAGCGGATCGGTCGACGTGACACGCCTGATCGAGCAGGCCACCGCCGATCCATACTCGACCGAAGCCACCGCGTCCGATTCGACGCAGGCCGCCGCACCGGCCGTTGCCTCGCCGTTCCAGGCGCTCTGGGATGCGCTCGAGCTCGATCTGGGCGTCGGCGTTCCCTCCAGCCTGGTGCTCAGGGGCACGAACCTGCGGCCCGTGGATACGGCGCTCGACGCCGGCGACATCAACGTCACGGTCGGCGGCGCGGTGCGGGTCACAAAGTCGCCAGGCGGGACGATCCGGCTGATGGGCGAAGTGAACACGGTGCGCGGCACCTACACGTTCCAGGGTCGCCGCTTCGAGATCCTGCGCGACGGCCGCATTCGCTTCGATGGCAGCGAAGACATCGACCCGATCCTCGATCTGCGCGCCCGGCGCGTGATCTCCGCCGTCGAAACCATCGTCCGGGTGCAGGGGACGATGACGTCGCCCGAGCTGGTGTTGAGCAGCAACCCGCCGATGGACCAGGCGGAGATCCTGTCGCTCATCGTCTTCAACGCGCCGATCAACGAGCTTGGCGAAGGGCAGCAGGTGTCGCTGGCGGAGCGCGCGGCGGCGCTGGCCGGGGGGTACCTCACGCAGGGACTCTCGGCGTCAATCGGCAACGCGCTGAGGCTGGACGAGTTCGAGATTCAGGCGCAGGGGGATCGCGGCCTCGGTCCCACGCTGAGCCTTGGCGAGCAGATCGGCGGACGCACCTACTTCCGCGTCCGGCAGGGATTCGGCGCCGAGCAGGCGACCGAATTCATCCTCGAATACCAGATTGCGGATTACCTGAGGCTGCAGGGATCGGTGGCGGAGATCGCCGGCGGCACGCAGCGCGTCACCTTTCGCCGGATCGAGCGCGGCGGCATTGATCTGATCTTCTTCTTTAGCTTCTAGTTGTCGGTTGTCAGTTGTCAGTTGTCAGAGGCCGCGAGCCACCTCGTTGCTTTCTGACAACTGACAACTGCCTACCGACAACTGACAACTTCCACCCTGGCGTCGTTGAAGCACGCCCCTCCGCCAAGGTCGGTCAGCGTGTCTGGCGCGAGCGCGTTGGCGGTGTAGCCATTCGCGGTGTGCTTCCGCCACAGCCCTTTCGGCAGCGACACGGTGCCGCGGCGGATCCAGGCGCCGACCCGCGCCTTGCATCGCACCTCGCCAAGCGCGTTGAAGACGCGGATGTCGTCGCCCTCCTTCAGCCCACGGGCGTCAGCGTCGTCGGGATGCATCAGCAGCCGAACCTCGGGGCGCGGCAGCTCGGAGAGCGTCGAGCTGATCGTCCGTTCGCTGGCCGGTGAGATCAGTGCGAGCGGATACTCGGACGTTCCCGGATCGGGTTGATACCCGTACAGACCCGCCGGCGCCTGGGCATCGAGCTCTTCGGAAAACAGGTTGACCTTGCGATCCGGCGTGAGCGGCCAGACATCCAGGAACTGAATCGGACGGCCGTTGTGCGGCGGCGTCGCCGAGCCGCCGTCGCGCAGTTCGTCGCCGATGGCCTGCGGCAGGTGGACGAGCACGTTGAGCAGCTCTTCCAGCTCGCCCCTGGGGTCATCGTCGGTCTGAACACCCATGCGTACCAGCAGTTCGCCGAAGACGTCGGCGTTGGAACGCGCCTCGCCCGTGGCCTCGATGACCGGCCGCGCCAGCCGAAGACTGAGGGGACCGTACCCGCGGGCAATGTCGTATCCCTCGAAGAACGTGGTGTTGGGCAGCAGGACGTCGGCGTAGCGCGCCGTGTCGGTCATCACCTGGTCGAACACCACCGTGAACAGATCGTCCCGCTCGAGCCCTTTGAGCACGCGCCCCTGATCCGGCGTGGTGACCGCCGCGTTGTTGTTGTAGACGAAGAGCATCTTCACCGGCGGGTCGTCGTAGTCGAGCAGCGCGCGGCCGAGATGGTTCATGTTGATCAGGCGCGTCGCCGGTTCCTGTGCCCCAATCCAGGTGGTACGGTCGAAGCCCCAGGACGCCGAGTTGCTCATCGTGTAGCCGCCGCCGCGCACGCCGAACTTCCCGGCGACCGCAGGGAGCGCGAGGATCGCCATCGACGCGCTCCCGCCGTTGCGGTTGCGCTCCTGTCCCCATCCGCATCGAATGAGCGCCGGGCTGGCGGACGCATACGCTTCGGCCACGGCCCGCAGCGTATCGACGGGCACGTCGGCTTCCTCGGCCGCGCGCTCGAACGTCCATGCACGAGCGCGCTCGCGGAGCCGATCGGCGCCGCGGGCATGCTGGGCGAGAAACGCCTGGTCCGCATGGCCTTCCTCGAAGAGGTACCGATGGATGGCGAGGGCCACCGGCAGGTCGGTGCCGGGCCGCACGGCCAGGTGGATGTCCGCCTGCTTCGCCAGCGCGGTCGTCCGCGGATCGATCACGATCAGCGTCGCCCCGCGGCGCTGCGCCTCGCGGATGTAGGGCACCAGGTGGATGCCGGATGCCGAGGGGTTTGCGCCCCAGAGGATCAGCAGGCGAGCGTCGTGATAGTCGTCGTAGGTGACCGACGCCATCTTTCCGTAGAGCGCCATGTTTGCCGCGCCGGTCGGCGCGGCGCAGACGGTACGCGCAAGGCGCGACGTCCCAAGACGACGGAAGAGGGTTGCGTCGCTCGTGTCCTGGGTGAGCAGGCCGTTGGATCCGCCGTAGGAATACGGGAGGATCGACTCGCCGCCCCACGTGCTGCGGGCCTCGCCCAAACGTTCCGCGATAAGCGCCAGCGCGTCGTCCCACGACACCCGCTCGAACGTGCCCAGCCCTTTTGGACCCTTTCGGACCGCGGGATAGAGCAGGCGATCGGGGCCATACAGCCGCTCGGTGAAGCGACGGACCTTGGCGCAAATGTAGCCCGCGGTCACTGGATTGAGATGCGAGCCGTCGATCTCCGTGATGCGGCCGTCCTGAACGGTCACGTCGAGGCTGCACGAGTCCGGGCAGTCGAGCGGGCAGACTGTCTCGATGATGCGCTCAGAGGTAAAGATTGCGGTTTTCATCGCGCTCAGTCAGTCTACCGTAATGGGGTCGGGAGTCATTTTTAGAGGACAGTTCCA
>CANIBQ010000143.1 GCA_947465645.1 Acidobacteriota bacterium
CGCGCCCTTAGCTCAGCTGGATAGAGCGTCTGGCTACGAACCAGGAGGTCGCAGGTTCGAATCCTGCAGGGCGCACCAATCCAGTCCGTTCAGCCCCTATCCATCCAGGCCGCACAACGCGTCATCGCTCGAGCCCGCAGTAGCTGTGAGGCGCGGGATGGTGTATATACGCGTCGCCACTAGTAGGTCCCGGGAAACTCCACGGAGATATGACAATGAAACGTTGGACGCTCGCAGTTCTCGTCGCGGGGACCACAGCGCTTTCGGTCCTGCTCGACGCGCAGCAGGCGGCTGCCCCGGACATCATCCTGACCAACGGGAAAATTATTACCGTCGATGATCGGTTCTCCATTGCGCAGGCCGTGGCCGTGCGAGGCGACCGTATCGTCGCTGTCGGCACCACCCAGGACATCACGCGACTGGCCGGTCCTGGTACGCGTCGCATCGACCTGCGGGGCCGGACCGTCGTTCCAGGGATGATCGATAACCACGCGCACTTCCAGGAAGAGGGGGCCTACTGGGCTCTCGAGCTCCGATTCGACGGCGTGGACACGCGCAAGCAGGCGCTCGAGCTCGTCCGGGCCAAGGCCGCTGGGAAGAAGCCCGGCGAATGGGTGTACAACCTCGGCGGCTGGTCGCCCGACCAGTTCACCGACAACAAGAAACCGTTCACCCGCGACGAGCTCGACAAGGTCGCGCCGAATAACCCGGTCTTTCTTCAGTTCACCCGCTCGCAGCAGTACCTCAACAGCAAGGCCATCGAGACGCTCGGTCTGGAAAAAATGAACCAGCCCTGGATCGAACGCGATACCAACGGCCGCGCAACCGGCATCACCGGCGTCGCCGGCCGAAATGCGATCGTGGACGCGGCCAAGTTCCTCGACGCCCCGAATGGCGGCAGGGCCAACCTGCCGATGGACGTCATCGTCGCCAGCCAGAAGGTCATGCTCAGGGACCTCGCCAAGGCGGGCCTCACCGCGTCCGGCGGGCAGTGTTTGTGGGAGGACCTGTATCGGCAGTTCCAGCGCGAAGGGACGGCCAGTATGCGGTTCTTCTGCTTCCGGACGGTGACGACCGGCGGACGGGGCGCGGGCGCGCTGGACAAGCAGATCGCCGAGCTCGCCACACTCCGGTATCACGATGGCGACGAGTGGATGGACTTTTCGAACTATGGAGAACGGTTCCCCGGCGGCGGCGGCGGCGACGTCATCGCCCCAGGCCCCGAGCCGATCGCCTCGCAGGAGGTGTGGGACGCGTGGGGCCGCTTCGCGCTCGCCGCCGCGAAAGCGAGCATTCCGGTCCAGCTCCATACCGTCACGGAAAAGGCCATCGATGCACAGCTGGACCAGCTCGAGAAGGTCAACAAGCAGGTCAACCTCAGGCCGCTCCGCTGGGCGTTCATGCACATGGAAGGCGTGACCCTCCCGCAGATCGAGCGCATGAAGAAGCTCAACCTGTTCATCGCGTTGAACCCGAGACCGGTCGTATCCGGCGGACTGCTCCTCAGGGTCCAGGGCGACAAGGGATTCGCCATGCCCCCGATGCGGGAGATCCAGGACAGCGGCATCATGTGGGGGTTCGGGACCGACGCGTTCGAGGTCAATCAGTTTCGTCCGTTCCAGATGTTGTACTTCGCGGTAACGGGCAAGATGGTCGGGGGCACGGTCGTCAACACCCACACCGTCAGTCGCGAGGCGGCATTGATTGCCCACACGAAGAGCAACGCGTACTTGTTCTTCCGCGAAAACGACCTCGGGTCGATTCAACCCGGCCGCTTCGCCGATCTCGTGGTCATCGACAGGGACTACCTGACGGTGCCGGCCGAGCAGATCAAGGACATCACGTCGGTACTGACGATGGTCGGCGGCCGGGTGGTGTATGACGCAGCAGCCCCGGCCACGGGCACGCGTTAGTTCACATGAACCGCCGTGCGGCTATCGTGCTCCTCGCGGCGGGCATGGCGCTCGCCGGACCCAGCGAGATATCGGGCCAGGAACCGATCGAGAAGAACCTCGGCCGGCCAGGGCGGAAGGGCCCGGAGCCGCCGAGAGGCCAGCCGGACTTCATGGAGTTCAACTGGATCGCGGGTGGCGGACCGACGGCGTGGAACGAGTATGAGTACACGCCGGAGGGGATGAAGCGGTTCGCCGCCTACGACTTCAAGGTCGACGACCCCGCGTACCGGTGCGTCGGCTCGAGCTGGACTCGTATCTATCTGAACCCCAACGTCCTGATTCACGTCACGCAGGGCACCGATTTCGTACGTCTGCAGTACGAGTGGATGGACATCGATCGCCGGATCCCGCTGTCGGCTCCGACGGGCAGCAACCCGCGGAGGGTCCGCATCAAGGGGCATCCGGCGCTCGGCGCGTCAGCGGCCTGGTACGAAGGGGACACATTGGTCATCGACACGATCGATTTTGCTCCAGGTTACGTGTCCACCATCGCGGAACGCGCGGGAATGCCGCAGAGTCCCCGCATGCACACCGTGGAGCGGCTGCGTCGCGACGGCGACGTCCTCGTCATCGAGACGACGCACCTCGACGCGGCGAACTACCGGACACCGGTGGTGTCGACGGTCCGTTACCGCAAGACCGACTGGGACCTCATGGATTACGGCTGCGATCCGAACGAAGCAACCGTTGTCTCGCCGCGATGAGCGCGGGACAACCCAGGAGAACGCGTATGACGCTCTGGCTCGTGCTCGCCATTGCCGTGGGGTCCGCGTACGGCGCTGGCGCGCATCACTCGACGGTCGTGAACTTCGATTCCTCACGGGAGATCACGGTTGAGGGCACGCTTACCGAGGTCCGGTGGATGAACCCGCATTCCCGCTTCCGGCTCGGCGTGAAGAGTGCGGACGGCCGGGTAGAGGAATGGCTCGTGGAAATGGGGGCCGTGAACACGATGAAACGGGCCGGATTCCCGATGGATCGTTTTACGGTGGGCGATCCCCTCACGGTCATCGGCGCCGCCGGGCGCCGCGACCGCGCCGTACTGCTGAGGGAAGCCATCCTCACGGACGGGACCCACCTGACCCCAGACATGCGCCCGCGCACGTCTGGACGCGAGACGAGCGGCGGCTAATCGAAGCCAGCACGGCCTGAATCGCGCGTGATGAATGCCGAGCCAGTCTATTGAACTAAGCCTAGCGTTGAGTTATAGTTAGGGCCTCACACCAAACCCTTGGCGCATCGCCCCGTTACCCAAACGGACGATGCGGCCGATAGTCAGGAAGTTGAAGATCGGTCGCCGCTTCCCAGCGCGTCCGAACTGGTCGAACGATTCCTGAACACGATTGCGACCGACGCCGCAGGAGGCCCCCGCGTGAGTGGAGCAGTGCGTTTGTTATTCGTCACGATTCTTACGATGGCACTGATCGGATTGCCGTCCCGCGCCGCATTTGCGGCAGGACCGGACGCGGTACCGGCGCCATCCGTCGTCGCACACGGTCCACTCCTGCGGTCGGCGCTGGCCGCCGTGCCACACGAAGCGCGCCTGATGCGTCAGGTTGTCGCGACGACGAATGAATCGAAGACGCTGATTGGTATCGGCTCCGCCGCGGCGGTCGTGGGCGGGCTCGGCATGATCGCGTACGGGGCGTCGTCCTCCTGTAAAGGCAAAGCCGGCAACAGCACCTCTACATGCGAGCGCTTTGCCGTCGTCGGAGCCGTTGCGGTCGCCGGTGGCGCCATGACGCTTGTGCTCTGGGCCCTCAGCAGATGAACGCGATTTATTCGTCGCACCCGGTCGCCCCGTCCCCGCGCCGCCGCTGGACGATGGTCACGACGAGCGCGATCCTGCACGCAGGGCTCGCAACGGTTGTTCTGATCGCAGGCGTCAGCACAAACATGAGGCCCGCCGCAGCGGATGAAGATGGGCCGCTCAGATTCGTGGCGTTCGTACCGCCGCCGGGGCCACCGCCCCCTGTGCCCGAGCCTGTTCGTCTGCCGCCGCCAAAAGAACTCGCCAGGCTCGACGCGCCTGCCCCTGTTCCGATCATCGAGGAATTGCCACCTCCTGAACCGATCGATGAAGCTCGCGTCGAACCCGTGCTGCCGGAACCGGAGCCGCTTCCGCCACCGCCCATCGCCGAGCGCTTGAAGCCCGTCGTGCAGGTGGGTGGCTTTGCGGCGGCCGTTCCGGTCACGCAGACGACGGACGCGAAGACCGTGGAACAGGCAGGCTTCGACAGAGCCGACGGCCGGATTTCAGAACGTGCGCGCGCCGGCGCCGTGGTCGGGGCGTTCGACTCCGCCGCAGCCGCGCGGACGGCCCCAGGCACGGGCAAAGCGATGGGTGTCACGGATGCCGGATTCGGAACGGGCACCGCGGCGAGTCCGGGCAGCGCCGCCCGCGGCCGTGTCGTCACTGCGGGCTTTGATGCGACCAGCGCCCCGCCGGCTGCGGCGAAGGCACCGGCCGAGGCGCGGATCGAGATCCCGGTAGAAATCGTGTCCAAGCCGACGCCGGAGTACACCGCGGAAGCGCGTGCGCTGAAGATCGAGGGAGAGGTGACGCTCGACGTCGAGTTTGCCGCGACCGGCGAGATTCGCGTGCATCACGTCGTCCGCGGCCTCGGTCACGGCCTCAACGAGATGGCCACCCGCGCCGTGCAGGGAATGCGCTTCAAGCCCGCTCGACGTAATGGCGAGGCTGTCACCGTGCGCGCGACGGTCACGATTGTCTTCCGTCTGGCCTGAGAGTCCGCTGATGCACCGTGTGTCCCGTGTGATCGTCGTCCTGCTCTGCCTGCTGGCGCCGTCCTCCCAGCAAGCGCTGCGCGCCGCGCCAACCGCCCAGCAGGCGCCGCCCGCCGCGGCGTCCCCGGTGACGCTCGACCAGGCGATCGATCGGTTCATCGCCACCGAGTCGGCGCTGGCATCGCGCATGGCGGCGTACCATCCGCGCGTCGAGGTGTACATCCAGCATCTCGCACCCGATCCCGTCGTGGGCGCGGTGCCCACGCGCGATGATTACTTCCTCGGACAGCTCAACGCCGTCGAGAGTCCAGGCGTCTCACCGTTGAGCGCCGGCCGCGGCTGGTTCCGGCCGGCCGGCCTCATGAACCGGCCATTCGGCTTCGATTACGTCCCGTCAGGATTTGCCGCGACGACGGTCCCCGATCGGCGCCAGCTGGATCGCACGCGGTACGACTTCACCTTCGTGCGGCGCGAATTTCTCGATGAAGTCCGCACGCTCGTGTTCGACGTCCAGCCGAAGGCGGGCGTTCGCGATGGCTTCACGGGCCGTCTCTGGGTGGAGGACCGCGACTTCACCATCGTGCGCTTCAACGGGATCAGCCGCGAGCTCGACGGCTGGTTCTCGAGCTTCTTCCGGACCAGGCTGTCGTTTCACGTGGACAGCTGGCGCGTCAACGTACGGGCGGGCGAGTGGCTGCCGTCCTATGTCTATTTCGAAGAGACCGACTTCAATGAGAACCGGAGCGCGCCTCCGGAGGCACCGAAGCTCAAAGGCCAGATGCGCCTGTGGGGCTACGAACTGACGGCCCCGTCCGGCCAGACGGCTTTCACGTCGATTCAGATCGGCGGGGCCGTGGAGGACACCAGCGAGCAGGCGCGTCAGGTGTCGCCGATCCTCAGCCAGCGCCGCTGGGAGATGCAGGCGGAAAACAACATCCTCGATCGCCTGCTGGCGGCCGGTCTTCTCGCGCCGCCCGGTCCCGTCGACGGCGTGCTCGAGACGGTCCTCAATAACCTGCAGGTCACCAACGAGTTGTCGTTCGAACCGCCGCTCAAGGCGCGGGTGCTGCTGACGTCGGCCCTCGAGTCGTTCATGGTCGGGCGTACCGTCGTCGTGAGCCGCGGGCTCATTGATGTGCTGCCGGATGAAGCAAGCCTCGCGATGGTGTTGGGACATGAGCTCGCGCATGTGACGCTCGGCCACCTGCTCATCGATACGAAATTTGCCTTTGCGGATCGGCTCATGATTCCCGATGCGGACGTGATTCCGACCCTCAGGTTTTCCCACACGCAGGAACAGGAAACCGCGGCCGACGCCCGGCTCCTTGATCTGCTCGGGAAGTCGCCGTACCAGGACAAGCTGGCGACCGCCGGCCTGTTCCTCCGCGCGATTACCGCGCAGGCGAAGGCGCTGCCGAGTCTCGTGCAGCCGCATTTCGGCGACTACATTCGCGGACAGGAAGAGTCGCTGATGCCGCTGATTGCGAAATCACCCGAGCTGGCGCCGGGCCAGATCGATCAGATTGCGGCGCTGCCTCTCGGTGCCCGGGTGATCCTCGACCCGTGGAGCAGCCGTCTGGATCTCAACCGCGCCCCGGCGGTCCCCCTGTATTCGGCGCGTGAAAAACTGGAACTCGCGATCACGCCGCTGTTTCCGTATCTCAGGTACGTCGAATGACGCATCGCCTTGGCCGCGTGCTCGCACTGGCCTGCGCGATAGCGGCGGTCTCCGCACCAGCCGCCCACGCACAACAGACGCTGAACCTGTCGGTGGGGTACGTGCTGTTCCCCAGCGAGGGTCGCGCAGAGACGGATGTCCTGCTGATCGAACACGCCGATCTGCTCTTCGAAGCCAACGAGTTCAGCGGACGCACGATTGGCGGCGAATGGCTGATGCCCATTCGTCCGCGCGTCGAGGCTGGCGTGAGCGTGGCGTACTGGCAGCGCACGGTGCAGACGGTTCATGCTCGCCTGGTCAACGCCGACGGCAGCAGCGTGCCCAGGGAAATGGCGCTCCGCCAGGTGCCGATCGCGCTCACCGCCCGTTTCCTGCCGCTCGGTCAGGCGTATCGCGTCCAGCCCTACGTCGGAGCAGGACTGGCCATGGTGAACTGGAGCTTCAGCGAATCCGGCGATTTCGTCAACGCGAATGGCCGCGTCTTCCGCAACGAGCAATACAGTGCCGCCGGGAGTGCCTTCGGTCCGGTGATGCTCCTCGGCTTGCGCGTGGCGGGTGAGAGAGTCGCCTACGGTCTCGAAGGCCGCTATCAGCGCGCCCGCGGCAGTTTCGGCCCGAGCTTCGCCCACGTCCGGGATCCCGATATCGATTTGCACGGCTGGACCGTTCAGGTCACCGCGGGCATGCGGTTCGGCGATTAGTCGACCTGTGCTACTTTCCGGGAGCAGATGCGTCCCGGCTACGCTGCGGTCATCCTTGTACTGGCGCTGACGGTCCTGAGCGTCGCCTCACCGGCGCGCGCCCAGATCCAGAGTGACATCACGGCACCGTCGGCTCGCGTGCGCGGCCTGCCCGGAGCGATGCGCGTGCAGGCACTCAACTGCCGGACGCAATCCCCACCAGACATCCGGCGCCGCATTGTCGATCTCGCCCTGCAGGAGTGGAAGTTCTTCGGATCGAGGGACGCCGCACCCGCTGACGATGGCGCGAACGATACGCCGGTTGACGGAGGCCGGCGCCGTCCACGGCTCCCCCCGGCCGAAGCGGCGCGCGTGGCACCCTCAATCGCCGGGTACTGGGCGGTGACCGCCGAAGGCTCCTGGATCGTGGCGCGGCAGAACGATCGATGGAATGGTCCTGACGGCATCGCGGCACGCTGGAACGCGCCCTGGTCGGCGGCGTTCATCTCGTGGGTGATGTGCGAAGCGGGGCTAAGCGCCACGGCGCAGTTCCAGCGCGCGGTCGCGCATCACACGTACATCGATCAGGCGCTGCGCCACCGCGACGGCGTGGCATCGCAGGGGGCGTTCATCGCGTACGACGTGGGGGAATCGGCGATCGAGCCCGGCGATCTGTTGTGCTCGTCGCGCCGTCCTCTGTATCGCACCCTCGCCGACCGGCGGCGTCAGCTGGGCGTCGGCGCGCGAAGCCACTGCGACATCGTCGTCAAGGTGGACGAAGCCGCCCGGCGCGTCCATGCGGTCGGGGGGAACGTACGTGGCGTCGTGAGCCTGAAACAGCTTCCCACCGTGCAACTGCCTGGCAAGGCGCTCGCAGCCCACACCGGCAACGACGAGCGGCCGATATTCGCGCATCTCAAACTGCGTTATTGATTCCGGAGGGTCCCATGGTCCGCATTACGTCCATCCTGATATTCGCGGTCGCCTGTTTGGTCATCGCCGCCGACTCATGAAGGTACTGTCCGGACAGGACCTCCTCTCAGGGCTCACCGCGCTTCGCGCGCGGCAGCCCGTGAAGTACTGGGCCTTCTATTCCAGCCAGCTCGGGGGCATCGTCACCGATCCCGCGCTGATGGTGATCCCGTTCGACGATCACATCGTGCATCGCGGGCACGGAATCTTCGATACGGCCGGACTGGTCGACGGCAAGGTCTACGACCTCGAAGCGCATCTCGATCGCTTCCTGCTGTCGGCCGGGCGTTCGAAGCTCAAGCTGCCAGGGTCGCGGGATGACATTCGCGACATCATCATCCAGACGACCGCGGTGAGCGGCCGGCGCGACGGATCGATCCGCTACTGGCTGTCGTCGGGGCCGGGGAGTCTCGAGCTCACGCCTGCGGCCGGCGCCGAGCCCGGCTTCTTCGTGATGATCTTCGCGGGGCTGTCGTATTCGGAAAAGTGGTACACCGAAGGGCTGAAGGTGATGACCACGACCTACCCGATCAAGGCGCCGCTCTATGCCATGACGAAGGCGACCAACTATCTGCCGAACGTTCTCATGCA
>CANIBQ010000144.1 GCA_947465645.1 Acidobacteriota bacterium
CCCGGCAGGAAGCACTTGGATTCCGGATCGGCGGTACGACGGTTGGCGCGGTTCTGATCGCGCTTTGCCAGTGCCGCCGGCTGGTATGGCAGCTCGTTGCCCTCGACGACCCCGCGGCCGGCGGGGACGCCGAGTTGCGCATTGTGGTCCTGTATATTCCAGGCCGCGGTGTTCATAACCTGCCAGACACCCTGCAGATCCGGCTGCCCGTCCCAGGTCTTCGGTGGACTATACGGCGCCTGGGCGGTCGCCGGCGCTGCCAGCGCGACGACGAGAGCTACCGCCGAGGCCGTGCCAAGCGACGCGACGAACCGCATCAGAACGCCGCCCGGAATCCGAGCTGCATCCGGCGGACGCCCGAGTGCGCGGACGGCTGCCCGTAGAGCGCGTTGCTCTCCTGCGTCGTGTAGGCGCTGTAGTTGGCGCGGTTGAACACGTTGAACACCTCGACCAACCCGTCGATCGCCACCCGGCTGCCGAAACGGAACTTCCGCTGAATGCGCATGTCCGTCCGGTGAATGGGATCCCCCACGAGATTGTTGCGCGGGGTGATGGTGCCGTCCGCCCGCAGCCGGCCGCCCGAGATCGCCGTATCGCGGCGGTCACCGCCCGACGTCGTCGCCAGGCGTTGGCCGGAGCCGTAGAAATACAGGCCGCTCAACTGCACGCCGTAGCCGACTTCCCAGATGCCGTTGAAGATGGCGCGGTGGCGCTGATCGGTGGCGGCCAGCGTGTACGCATTGCCCAGATCCGGCGCCACCGGGAACGGCACGATCCCGAAGCCGCTGAGCGGCGGGCCCTCGCTGTCCTTGAGCCGCGCCAGCGTGTAGGTCGCCGACGCCTGCCACCGCTGGCTGAACCGCTTGGTGAACGCGGTCTGCAGCGCGTGGTAGTTGCTGTAGCCGACAAACGGCGTCATCCCGATCGTGCCCCACTCCGGAAGCGGGCGCCGGCTGATGTCCGCGAACGGATAGTTCACGCCGGTATCGGGGTTGAAGGAGAGGTTGATGTTGTCCTGGATGACCTTTTCGTTGCGTCCCTTCGTATTCACGTAGTCCGCCTCGAACGCCATCGTCGGCCCGAGCTGGTGCTGGAACCCGATGGACGACTGGTAGCTGAGCGGCCAGTTGGCGGCCGACGGGTACGGCGGCAGCTCGATCGCCGCGCGCCGGATGCAGCCGGGCGCATTGCCGTTGACCGAGCAGAACCGGGCGACCGCCTGGTCGTAGTTGGGTATAGGGCCGTTGAACGGGTTGACCGCAAAATCCGCCCGCCCATCGTTCGGCACCTGCAGGAACGCAATGTTCACGAAGCTCTTCGCGAACGCGAGCATGTTCGAATAGGTGTCGCCGTAGTAGAGCCCCCACCCGCCGCGGGCCACGGTGCGGTCCGTCAGGCTGTACGCAAAGCCCAGACGCGGGCCGAAGTTCTTGTACTGCGTCGGACGGCCCGACTCGAGCAGCGGTGGGACCGCGATGTCGTTGGCCCACGCATTGAGGATCAGGTCGTACCGAAGCCCCAGGTTCAGCGTCAGACGCCGGCTGACCGACCAGTCGTCCTGCACCCAGGCGGCGTAATTGGGCCGCTTGGAGTTGAAGCTGAATTTCCCGACCCCCAGCGTGTAGGTTCTGATGTTCGGGGAGATGGCCGCCAGGTTCCAGGTCGAGGCGTCGTTCCACACCGGGAACAGCTGCTCGATGTTGGCCGGCACCGCGCCGTTCTGCGCGTTGATGACGCCCATGCACTGCCGGCACAACCCGGCGGTGTGGCTCAGGAGGACGAGCTCGCCGCCGATTTTCAGGTCGTGGCGCCCACCCTTGTTCACCGACAAGGTCAGGTCATCCCGCAGCGAATACACGAACTGCCGCTGGTCGCGGGGCGAGTTCGCATTCCCGCCGATGGTAAAGCCGTTGAACGTGATGCGCGGCGAACCGCGCGTGATCCCCGTCGCGGCTTGTGGGTGCCCCGTCCAGACGGTGTGGTTCTCGTCGTAGTACCGAATGGACGCGTAGCCGACCTTGACCTCGTTGACGGTGCGGTTGTTCAACACCTGCGTGAGACCGACGAGATACTCGCCGGAATACCGGTAGTAATCCTGGTTCGCGGCGGGATGGGCGGCGCCGCCCGCGCTGTACGGATTGTGCTCGTTGGCCAGCATCGTGCGCCCCATCAGGCGGGTGCTGGGCGAAATCTGATAGTCGAGCCGCGCACCGCCCATGTACATCGTGTTGGTGCCGGTGAGGGTGATGTTGAAGAGCGGATAGGGCGTCCGGTAGACGCTCGTCACCGGCTCGCGCTGGTACTCCAGGTTGGAAAAGAAGTGCAGCCGATCCCGCATGATGGGACCGCCGGCCGTGCCGCTCAACTGCTGGTTCGAATACGGGAGCACCGTGCCGGTGAAGAAGTCCTCCGTCATGAATTTCGCATCACGGAAGTAGCCGGCGATCGTCCCGCCCAGGTTGTTGGTGCCGGACTTGGTGATCGCGTTGACCTGCACGCCGCTCGAGCGGCCCTGCGTGGCATCGTACCGGCTCGTAAACTGGAACTCCGCAATGGCGTCCTGGCTCAAGCGCGGGTTGCCCGTCGTGCCGGTGGCGAGCGACAACTGCTGCCCATCCAGGTTGATCTGCGACGCCCGGTTCCCGTCGTCGCCTCGAAGGTCCACGGGATTTTCACCGACCGAGTTGGCCGTGCTGCCTGGCGCCAGGAGCGCGAGCTCGATCCAGTTTCGGCCGTAGATCGGCAGCTCCGCCACCTGTCTCGGGTCGACGTTGCCGCCGAGCGTCGAGGAGGTCGTATCCACCAGCGGCGCTTCGCCCGTCACCGTGACCGACTCCTGCAGCGTCGAGGGGGACATCTCGAGATTCGCGACCGCCACCTGACCCACGAGGAGCTGCAACCCGCCGCGATTAATCGTGGCGAACCCCGAGAGCTGCCCGGTGACCTGATACACGCCGATGCGCACCGGGATGCGGTACTCGCCGCGCTCGTCGGTGACCGTCTCGAACGTGTTGCCACTCGCCTCGTGCAGCGCGGTAATGGCCACGCCCGGGAGAACGCCGCCCGTCGTGTCCGTCACCGTGCCGCGGATCGACGCTTCCTGCGCGAAGGCGCTCAGCGGAAGCGCCAGGAGCGTCACCAGTATCAACAGGCCTCTCGCGGTCGTGCTTCTCATTAATCCCCCTGTGGAGCAGTTACTAATTACCTGTAATGACATGTAGTTAGAGCGCGCTGACGCTACCGTGCGGATGGGCTCTTGTCAAGCCGCCGGGGGCTGCAGCAGCCCTCGAAATGCCTGCACATTGGCGACGGTTTCGAGCGCGAACACGGTCTCGATCAGCCGCGCCGAGATCGCCTGCCCGAGCACCGGTACGATCAGGTCGCGCGCCTTGTCCACGACCTCGGCCCGGGTCATCGGGTTGCGCGGCGTGCCGCGCACCGCATCGACACGCTCGGTCTCACGCGTCCCATCGGTGAACGTGACGTCGACGACGGCCACCCGCACCGGCAGAAAAGGCACAAGAGCCGGGTCGCCCACCAATTGCACCTTGGCGCGCTGGCGGAGCACCGCCGGGTCCTTCACGCGTGCCTTGTCGTGCGCCGCGTGGAACGACACGGTCTTGTCAATCAGCATCACCGCCGCCATGTGCTGCAGCGAGATATCGGCGATGTCGCGATTGTCGACGACCGCCGCGACGGTGGGGGCGAGGCGCACGACCACGCTCGTCACCTGATCGGCTTCGAAGGGGCGCCTGCGGCGAATGGTGTCGAGGGCATCGAGCGGCGCCTGAATGGGCGTCCCGACGGTCCATTTCTTGATGTCGGTCTGCGTCACCTCGTAGCGGCTGCCCAGCCCCTTGACCAGCACCGACGGGTCTCCGTCGGGCGCGGTCGCGAGGAAGAAATTGTCCGGGCCGGACAGCACGTCGTCGATGCCGTTCCACCCGAGCTCCACGAGAATCGCGGCGGTGACACCGCTGCGCGCCGGCATCCCGCCGAACACGAAGGCCTTCTCGATGTGATCCGTGTCCCGGCTCCAGGCGCCGATCCCGGACGACTGCTGCGAGGCGTAGTCGAGCACCCACCGCATCTGCTGCGCCGACAGGCCCGCGGCGCAGGCGGCCGCGGCCGCGGCGCCGAACCCGCCGGCGATGCTATGCGTGCTCTGGTGGCTGTCGTTCCGGAATGTCGCGCCCCCAAGCGCCATGGTCATGCGGGGGCCGACGTCGTAGCCGAGCGTCACGGCGCGCAGGAAGCGCGTGCCGTCGATGCCGAAGTGCTCGCCGGCGGCCAGCGCCGCGGACACGACGGCTGCGCCGGGATGCGATTGCGACGGCCCATGCGAATCGTCTGTTTCGTCCGAATGGGCCAGGACGCCGTTGGCGAGCGCGGCGTCGATCGGCCCGGCCACCAGGTGGGCGCCGACGATCGTCGACTTGCCGGTGCCCCCGTGCGCGCGCGCGTAGCGGAGCGCGGCGTGGCCGGGCGGCAGCTCCGAGCCGGACACCATCGCCGCGAACGTATCGAGAATGTGGTGCTTCGCGTGCTCGATGGCCTCGGCGGGCAACGCGCGGCCCGCCGCCTCGCCCATGTAGGCGCTGAGCGCGGTCATGACCGGACCGGGTGCCTGCGCGGCCGCCGCGAGGCGGGCACGCGGCATCGCCGCGACCGCGCCCGCCCAGCCGGCGGCACGAAGGAGGTCGCGCCGGGTCAGGCGCATCGCTAGAACTTCACCAGCGACAGCAGCTCACGGTCGTACGCGGCGCGCGCTTCGCCGTAGATCGGCGTCACGGCGGCGACGAACGCCTTGTGCTGCTCGGGCGTGAGCTCGAGGATCTCGCCGCCCGCCTTGCGGATGGCGACCTGCGCGTCCTCCTCTTCCTTCACGTGCAGGCCGCGCTGGAAGCCGACGGCCTCCGTGACGGCCGCGCGCATCTCCTGCTGCAACTCCTGAGGCCAGGCATCGAACGACGGCCGGTGGAAGAAGATCGGACGCGACAGATAGAAATGGTTTGTGGCGGTGTGGAACTTGTGGAAGTTGTGGACGCCGTAGGTGACGGTGTTGAAGAACGGGTTCTCCTGCGCGTCGAGCGTCCCCGCCTTCACGCCGGCGATCGCCTCCGTCAGATCCATGATCTTCGGCACGGCGCCCAACAGCTCGAACGTCCGCGCCTGCACCTTGCTCGGCAGGACGCGTATCGACATCCCCTTCAAATCAGCCGGCATGCGGACCGGTCTCAGCTTGTTGGAGACGTGCCGGAAGCCGTTCTCGAACCAGCCCAGAATCCGGTAGTTCATGCCCACCTCGGTCCGCTGCGCCAGCACCTGCCCCAGCTTGCCGTCCATCGCGGCGCGCGCGGTCGCGGTATCCGGAAACAGGAACGGGAGATCGGCGATGCCCAGGTCCGGCACGCGCTCGGTCAGGTAGCTGCTGGACTGATAGCCGAGCGTGAGGGCCCCGCTTTCGACGAGCCACAGGATGTCCTCGCCGCGGTAGCCGAGGTCGAGAATGTTGTAGACGTATTTGACGTCCACGTCGCTGCGGAATTTCGCCGTGAGGCGATCGCCGATCCGCTTCAGCGCCAGGCTGAAGCCGGTGGTGGCGGGGCCGTACCCGCCCATGAGAATGCGAATCGGCTTCCGGACGGCCACCGCCGGCGCGGCCTGGAACGCGCCCGCGACAGGCGCCGCGCCTGCGCGGCCGACCCCGGCAAGGGCACCGGCTCCGGCCAGCGCCGAGGTCTTGAGAAATCGTCATCTCGACATGCTGCTGCTCCCGCGCGGCGGCTTACGGCCGCGCTTTCTGCCGCCGTTCCTGAAGATTCTTCACCGCGCCTTCGCGCACGCCTTCAATCCATAGGCGCCACGACGCCGGGTCGACGAACGGATGCGGTTCGCCCGGCTTGCGCTGCGCGAGCCTGAGCGCGCGCTCGAAGACGCCGCCGTTCGGGTAGGGCTCGCTGTTCAGCCAGCTGTGCGTCTGCACCGCCACCTGGATGCCGGGGATCTTCGCGACGCGCGCGGCGCTCTCCACCAGTTCTTCGGCCGCCTCGACGCCGCCGCGCGGCCCGGACCCACCCATCATGAATGCCTTGTAGGGTGTCCGGCCGTCGTACACCGTGAACTCGGAGGACAACGTGCCGGGCGTGTGGCCCGACGTCTTGTAGAACGTGAAGGTCGTGGTCCCCACGGTCAACGTGTCGCCGTCCTTCACCACGTGATCGCGCGCCGGCACGCGCACGGCCGGCCGGGTCGCCGTCGCCGCCGCCTTCCCCGCCGCCTCGATGAGCGTCCAGTCTTCGGCAAGGGCTGTCACCCGCGCCCCCGACAGCTCCTGGATGCGCGCCGCCCCGCCGAAGTGGTCGAGGTGTCCCTGGCTGATCAGGATGTATGCGATGTCGCGCGGATCAAAGCCCGCCTTCCGGATATTGTCGATGATGTGATCGACGTACGGCTCTTCCGCCGTATCGATCAACACCAGTCCCGCGGTGGTCGGAATCAGCCACGATGAGACGTACCCGGGCCCGACGTAATACAGATTGTCGAACACCTTGATCGGCGGGACCTTCTGATACGGGACGTTATTCCGCTGGCTGCCGCGATAGGCCTCGCTCACCTGCTCCTGACGCGGCGCGGGCGCCTGTGACTGGGCCGGCGCGGGCACCAGTCCCTTGAACACCAGCTTCTGTGCCCGCCGGTTGCCGTCATCGTTTCGCCCTTCGGTGCGTATGGCAGGCGTAACTTCAGCGGTGTAGATGTTGCCTTTCGAGTCGGCAGCGATGCTGTGGAGGATGTAGAACTGCCCCGGCGCCTCGCCGGCGCCGCCGCCGACCGATCCCAGCACCTCGAGCGTCTTCCGGTCGAGCACGCGTATCAGCTGAAACCGCCGATCGATCACGTACAGAAAGCGCTGCTCGGGGTCGGGCGAGAAGGCTGCCCTCGACGGCCCCGACGGATCCTTCCGGAGCTCGTTCTCCACGTCAATCAATGGCCGCCCGAATGCCGTACCGGTCGCCGTGCTGGCAGGCATCGTCCCGCGGCTGAGGAATGCCTGCGAGACGAATGTCCCGGCGGTCGTGAAAACCTGCAGCCGCTGGTTGTTGCGATCGCAGACGTAGACGAGATCGTCGTTCGAGACGCGCACGGCGTGCGGGTTGTTGAACTGCGCGGGGCCCTGGCTCGTGTCGGTATCCGAACCCGCGAGCGCCTCGCCTGGCTTTGGGTCCGCGGGCACGTTGCCGAACGCTCCCCACATCCGCTTGAAGGCGCCCGTGTCGGCGTCGAACACGATGATTCGCCGGTTGCCGTAGCCGTCGGCGACGTACAACTCGTTCGTCCTGGCATGCACGAAGACGTCAGCGGCGCGGTTGACGTTCGCGATGTCCGTGTTGCCCTTGCTCTGCCCGCGACGGCCGATCTGCATCACGAAGGTGCCGGTCTTCGTGAACTTGAGCACCTGGTTGTCTTTCTCGCCGTTCCCGCCGACCCAGACAAAGCCCTTCGGATCGACGTAGATGCCGTGCTCGATATCCGGCCAGTCGTACCCCGCGGCAGGTCCGCCCCACCCCTGGATGAAATTGCCCGCCGCGTCGAACTCCAGCACGGGCGGTGCCGCCATCGCCTGCTGCGCCGCCGCGACTGTACGCGGACGCTGGAGAATCCAGACGTGATCCTGCGCATCGGCGTAGACGTCGGACACGCGACCGAGCACCCACTTCTGGGGAACTTTCAGCCAGGACGGATCCACCTCGAAGGTCGGGATCTGACGCGCGGACGCGGGCCGGGACTGCGCGGCGACCTGCGGAGCGTCCGCGAAGACGATGAGCGTGACGAGGATCGCCGCACCGAGTAACAGGGCCGTCCGGCGCATATGAGGACTCTCCAAGGGATACCGGGATAAGGGCACGATCTGCGGTAAGGCCTCGCGCGTGAATTAGCTGGCTACGTGTACGCGTACCGTGATCTAACACGTGTACGGTTCAGCCCGACCTCGACCTCGAAGCCACTCTCGTCGCGAAGTATAATCGGTATGCCTCGGTCAACGTAAATGCCGTCAGACCTTAGGCGCCTTCGGGCTGCCGTACTTCGATCGTACAATAAGCAGTTCATGACACGCATGCTCTTCGAAGGGCTACGTGTTGGCTAACGATCCGCTCAAGTTGGGCGAGGCTCGTATGGCTGCGCGCGCCGCTCGGAAAGTAGGCCAGTACGCCGCTCGGAAAGTAGGCCACCTGAGGGCGGTTCATTCTACGTGGTTCTGACCTGACGACAGTACCTCTGACCCCTCCTTGAGGATCTTCCCAGGCAGCGTGAGCCGGCCTGGGCCGGCGAGCGCCCACCGTGTACCGCGAGGATGGACGTGGCGAGGTGACCACCGCCGGCTCGACGGGATCACGACGGCTCCTCGCGCGTGCGGCGCTTGCGCATGCGATAGCTCTTGCCTTTCGTGGTGAGCACGGTCGCATGGTGCGCCAAGCGATCGAGCAGGGCGGTCGTCAGCTTCTCGTCGCCGGCAAAGACGGTGACCCATTCGGCGAAGGCGAGATTCGTGGTGACGACGGTGGCGCGGCGCTCGTAGCGGTCGGTGAGCAGATTGAAGAGCAGC
>CANIBQ010000145.1 GCA_947465645.1 Acidobacteriota bacterium
ATCATCCCGGCCTGACGTCGGCTGTTCCTCCGCACGCCAATCCCAGGCGCTGGCAGGCGCCGCCGCGTCCGCAGCCACGTCCGCGGCACACGTTCATGCCGCACGAGCAGCGCGCGCTCGACTACCTCGTGGGGCTGGGCGCGAACCTCGGGTCGGATCTGACGATGACCGAGCTGCGAAGCGCGTTCAGAGCGCTCGCCCGCGAGTACCACCCCGACCGCCATCCCGACAGCAGCCCGCAGCAGAGGGAACGCCTGGCGGCGTTGTTGCGCCGGCTGCGACAGGCCTACGAGCACCTGCAAGGCGCTATGGGCAGCAGCAGGCAGTAGGCGGTAAGCAGTAAGCGTTGACACCAGCCCTGCCGGGGCTTAGAGTTCCCGCCAAGGTACCAACGCCATGTCTGTCTCCAGACGCAATTTCATCAAGGGTGTGATCGCCGGCGGAGCCGTTGCTTCGTCCGGTGCGTACTTGTTTCGCGGCAGCCCGTCGCTGTTCGGCCAGACGTCAGCGCCAGGCTCGGTCGAGCGCCTGATCACGTTGAACATCAACGGCCGGGCGCGGCGGGTCGACGTGATGAAGCAGGAAACGCTGGCGATGACGCTGCGCTACAAGCTTGGGCTCACCGGCACCAAGCTCGGATGCGACCGCGCCGAGTGCGGCGCCTGCACCGTGCTCGTCGACGACGTGCCGCACTATTCGTGTTCCGTGCTCACGCACACCGTTCGCGGACGCCAGGTCGTGACGCTCGAAGGCCTGGCCGGCGCCGATGGCACCCTGCACCCCGTGCAGCAGGCCGTCGTAGACGAGACCGGTTTCCAGTGCGCCTTCTGCATGCCCGGCTTCGTGATGGCGGCCGTCGGCTTCTTCAAGGTGCAGCCCAACCCCACGCGCGAAGAGCTCGCCCACGGCATCTCCGGCAACCTGTGCCGCTGCCAGGACTACGACAAGATCCTCACGTCGCTGATGCGCGGCGCTGAATACCTCCGGAGGGCGTGATGGCTGACAAGCTGGTCGGCCAGGACTACATCCCCGTCGATCTCGTCGCCAAGGTCACCGGCAAGGCGCGCTACGCGGAAGATTTCCGCGCCGACGGGATGCTCTTCACGAAGCTCCTGGTCAGCCCGATGCCGCACGCGCGCGTGCGCAACATCGACATGAGCGCTGCGCTCGCGATGCCGGGCGTGAAGGCGATCATCACCGCGGACGACCTGCCGGTGTTGCCCAACAACGCCGAACGGGCGCTGACCAACGAGCCGCTGTACGTGGGCGAGCCGATTCTCGCGGTGGCTGCGGTGGATGAAGAGACCGCCGCCGAGGCGATCGAGCGGATCGTCGTCGATCTCGAGCCGCTGCCGTTTGTCGTCGATCCGCTCGACAGTCTTCGTCCTGGTGGTCCTGACCCGCGTACCACCGGCAACGCCTGGGGCGCGGTGCCGCCCGGTTCGCCGCCCGGCACGCCGGCGCCGCTGGAAACCGTGAAGTGGACCGATCAGGATTTCGACGACGAGGACGCCGGAAGCCTGCCGATGGGCAAGGCGCTCGAGGAATGGGTGTTCGGCGACATCGACGAGGGATTCAGGAACGCCGCGCTGGTGCTCGACGAGACCTTCACCGTGCAGTCGACGGGCCATCACCCGATGGAAACCCGCAGCGCGATGGCGTACTGGCAGAACGGCAGGCTCTACCTCCACGGCTCGACGCAGAGCGTGGCGCAGACGCAGGGCAACATCGCGCGCTGGTGCGGCCTCGAGCCGTCGCAGGTCGTGCTGATCTCCGAGTACACCGGCGGCGGCTTCGGCAGCAAGGGCACTGGCGCCGTGTCGATGTCGATTCCGGCGATGCTGTCGAAGAAGGCGAACGCGCCGGTCATGATGCGCATCAGCCGCGAAGAGGAAAGCTGGATCGGCCGGTCGCGGACGAACATGAGCGGCCGCGTCAAGATCGGCTTCGCGAAGGACGGCCGCATCACCGCGCTCGACCTCTTCATCGTGCAGGATACGGGCGCCTACGGTCCGCTGGCCGACCACCGCTCGGCCGGGCTTGCGACGTCGGTCATCTATCAGCCGGCGGCGATGCGGTGGCGTGCCGTGAACGTGATGACCAATACACCGCCGCGAAACCAGCAGCGGTCGCCCGGTCCGATGCAGGCCAACGGCATCGTCGAGCCGGTGATCTCGAAGGCCGCGCGCCAGCTCGGCATCGACCAGGTGGCGATTCGCAGCCTCAATTCGCCGTCGGGGAAGGCGCTGTTCGGCCCGGCTGGTCCCAACGGTCAGCGGCCGCACCTCACCAGCGCGTTCATCAAGGAGGCGCTCGAGCGCGGCGCGCGGGATTTCAACTGGGACATGCGGAAGGCGCGCTCGGGACAGCGCCGCGGATCGAAAGTGCGCGGCGTCGGCGTGACCGTCGGACCGCACGGCGCCGGGTCGATCGGGTGGGACAGTCTCATGACCATCCGTCCCGACGGCAAGCTGTACGTGCAGTCCGGCGTTGGCAACCTCGGCACGCACTCGCTCATCGATCTCGCGCGGGTGGCGGCTGACGAGCTCGCCATGCCGTGGGAGAAGGTCGAGGTGATCTGGGGCGACACCAGCAAGGGCCTGCCGTGGACGTGCGTGTCGGTTGGCAGCCAGACGACGCATGCGATGACCCGCGCGAATCACGCGGGAGCGAATGACGCGAAGCGGAAGCTCCAGGAGATCGCGGCGCTCGATCTTGGCGGGTCGCCGGACGATTACGAGCTCGGCAACGAGCGCGTCTATCGCCGCGGTGCGCCCGGCCGCGGCCTGACCTACGCGCAGGCGGCGACGCGCGCCATCGAGCTGGGCGGCAAGTACGACGGCCACGAGCTCCCGGCCGACATCAACGCGATGACCAGGGGCTCGGCGACGCGGCTTGCCGGCCTCGGCCTGATGGGCGTGGCGAAGGACAACTATCCTCGCGACGGTGCGACCTATTCATTCGTGATCGGCTTCGCCGAAGTCGAGGTCGACGTGGAAACGGGACACGTGACGCTGGTGGACTTTCTCGGCGTCGGCGACGTTGGCACGGTGGTCAATCCGCGAAGCCTGATGGGGCAGATCAAAGGCGGCTGCTGCCTCGGCATCGCGCACGCGCTGTTCCAGAAGTCGGTGGTCGATCCGCAGTACGGACACTCGCTGGCGCGACGGTTCCACTACAGCAAACCGCTGACGATTCTCGATATTCCGGCGACGATGCACGCGTCGGCGCTCGACATCGCGGATCCGGAAACTCCCGTCGGCGCGCGCGGAGTGGGCGAGCCCCCGGTCGGCGCCGGATTCGGCTCGGTGATGAACGCGATCTCGGACGCGATCGGCGACGAGATCTTCCGCCGCGCGCCGGTGACGTCGGATCTCATTCTCATGTCGCTCGAAAATGGACGTCCCATGCACGATCCCCTTCGAGCACATGTCTAAGGAGTCGCCGTGGCAGTAATCCGCGACGTGATGCCGGCCTTCGAGTTGTTTCAGCCCGCATCGATCCCCGATGCGCAGCGGCTGCTGGCTCGCTATGGGGCTGACGCGTTGGTGCTGGCTGGCGGGCTCGACAGCCTCGACTGGCTCAAGGATCGGATCAAGCGCCCGCGGGCGGTCGTCGATCTGTCCGGGGTCGCCGAGATGAAGGGCATCAGGGTCTGGGGCGACGGTCTCGAGATTGGTGCGATGACGACCCTGACGGAGATCGTCCGGCATCCCGTCGTGCGCGAGCGCTACAGCATCCTGCTGGAAGCGACCGAAGCCGCGGCCTCTCCGCAGATTCGCAACCAGGGCACCGTCGGCGGCAACGTGACGCAGGACACGCGTTGCTGGTACTACCGCGCCGGCTGGGCGTGCTACCGGGCCGGCGGCAACCTCTGCTACGCCGACACGCCGCAGGCGATCAATCGCGAGCACGCCATCCTCGAGGCCGACCGCTGCGTCGCGGTCAACCCGTCTGACACCGCCCCCGCGCTCATCGCGCTCGACGCCGAGATGGTGATCCGCACGCCCGAGGGCGAGCAGGTCGTGCCGGCCGAAGACTACTTCGTCGGGCCGGGCACCGACATCACCCGGATGACCGTGCTGCGGCCGGGGAGCCTGCTCACCTCGATTCGCTTCCCTGGCAAGTGGGCCGCCTCCGCCGAAGGCTCCGGCGCGCCAGGGCGAGTGCAGTTCTATTTCGAGAAGATTCGCGATCGCAACGTGTGGGACTTCGCGCTGGTCAGCGTGGCGTCAGCGATGGCGACCACCGGCACCACCATCGATCGCATGCGGCTGGTCGTCAACGGCGTCGCCGCACGGCCGCTGCGCCTCAGGGCGATCGAGGATCTGGTCGTGGGCAGGCCGCGCAACGAGGCGACCGCGGCGATCGCCGGCAACCTCGCGATCGAGGGCGCGCAGACGCTGAAGTACAACGCCTACAAGGTGCCGCTGATGCGCAACCTCGTGAAGCGCGCCATTCGTGGCGTCGAGGAGGTCGATTGGACATCCTGACCTGGGGCCGCAGCCCGTGGGGGCAGCAGATCCTGACACATGTGTCGTGGGATCTGCTGTGGGCGTCGCTCTTCGCGGGCGTCGCGTTCCTGGTGGCGCACGCGAGCTACATGGTGCTCTCGGCGCACCGCAAGCGGAAGGCAGAGGAAACCGACGCGATGGAGGCGGCGCGCACGGACCTGCCGCCGCGCATCACCCGCCACGGCGCGGGCGCGCGCATCTTTCATTGGATCATGGCGGCGTCGATGTTGACGCTGCTGTTCACTGCATTCCTGCCGATCGTCGGCGTCCAATTCGCCTGGGTGACCTGGCACTGGACGGCGGGGCTCGTGCTCACGGCGACTATCGTGTTCCACATCATCCACGCGACGTTCTGGCTCGACTTCTGGTCGATCTGGGTGGGGCCGAAGGATATTCCCGAGCTGAAGGCCGAGATCCTGCGCGAGTTCGGCCATGACGTGCCGGGTCCGAAGCCGGGGAAGTATCCGCTTGGCAACCGTCTCTACCATCTCGCGATTGTGGTCGCCGCCCTGTCGGTGATCGCCACCGGCCTCTTCATGATGGTACGCGTGCGGACGCCGTTCCTGACGCGGAACCCGTATCTCCTCAGCGACTCGGCGTGGGGCTTCACCTACGTCGCCCACGGGCTTGCGGGCGTCACGCTCGTCGGCCTCGTCATCGCCCACGTCTACTTTGCCATCCGCCCCGAGAAGCGGTGGATCACCAAGTCGATGATCTTCGGCTGGATCACCCGGCGCCAGTACCTCGAGCATCACGATCCCGATCGATGGGTCGTTCCCGAGCCGCCGCGCGAGAACGTCGTCTAGATGCGAGAGGACTTTCACAAACGCTGCGAGGCGATTGAAGAGTGTTATGAGTTCATGCTCGCCTACGCTGCCCAGGGGCTGGACGGCGAGGCCGCGAGCAGGTCGGGCGGCCAGCTTCGCGAGTATCTGACGCGCGCCTCGGCCGCGTTGGCCGGCCTCGGGGATCTCCTGCTGCAGGTCGTCGAGGGCGACGGCCTCGAGCCTGCCGACCGCTACCGCACGTTTGCCGCCGTGCTCGACCGCGACGCTTGTGACGCGCGTGCGGCCGTCGAGCTCGTGATCGCCCAGCCGTCCATCAGCTCGCAGCTCGTTGACAACCTCAACGCCTCGATCCACGTCCGCGCGCTGCTGACCGACCTCTTCCTGATCGACGAGATCCTCAAGCCCCAGGTCGCCACGCCACGGGCGTGACGACGCTGCGCATTGCGCGTCGCACAGTGCACTGTGCACCCGCCCGGTGCACCGTGCACGCTGCACGTTGAACTATTTCAACTGATCCGACAGCAGCGCCACCGTCAGCGCGTAGTAGTGCGCGCAGTTGTATTCGAGGATCGCGTCGTAATTCTGGTAGACGAGGAAGCTCCGCTCGTCGGTCTCGACCAGGCCTGCGTTGATCGAGCTGCGCGGCAGCGCCTTGCCGTCCCTGAGTCTCACACCAAGCTTCTGCCATTCGGTGAGCGGCCGCCGCTCGCTCATGTTGCGCTTGGCGTAGCAGCCTTCCGTGCGTTGCGGGATCGCTTCTTTCACTCGCGCGCGCATGGCTGGTGTGAGCGTGACCTCGCGGCCCCACGTCTCGTCATCGTCCCATCCGAACTTGTTCAGGTAGTTCGCGATCGACGCGAGCGCATCGCCGGTAGACCGCCAGATGTCGCGGTGGCCGTCCTTGTCGAAGTCTTCCGCGTATTTCAGGTAGCTCGACGGCATGAACTGCGGGTGGCCCATCGCCCCGGCCCACGATCCGGTCATCGTCGGCGCGTCGATATACCCCTTCGAGACCATCGTCAGCGCGTTGAAGAGCTCACCCTTGAAGAACTCGGCGCGCCGGCCCTCCCAGGCGAGGGTCGCCAGCGCCTGGAAAACCGGCGTGCGGCCCATGATGCCGCCGTACCGCGTTTCCATCCCCCAGATGGCGAGCAGGAAGCGGCGCTGCACGTCGTACCGGGCCTCGATGCGCCCGAGCATCGTCCGATTCCGGCGGCCCGCGTCGCGGCCGCGCCGGACGATCGCGGTGGTCACGTGCGAGCGGAGATATCGGTTGAACCCGACCACCAGTTCGGCCTGGCTGCGATCGGCGGCGATCACGCGCGTGAGCGGCTGGAGCCCGGCGAGGGTGCGACGCACCAGATCGTCGCTGAATCCGCGGCCCTGAGCCTCGATCGTCAGGCTTTTCAGCCAGACGTCGAACGGTTCGGGCGCAGCGACGACAGGGGCCGGTGGTGGGGCCACCACCTGGTCCTGTTGAGCCAGAACCGGGGCCGCAAACAGCAGTGCGGCGACGAGCAGTGCAGGAGTGCGCACCAACGCATTATGCGGCATAATGCCTCGACACTTTTTCACCGCAAACCTCTCTATTACCGAGAGTAACTGTCATGCCCTACACACTGAACGTCAACGGGAAGTCGACGACCGTCGACGTGCCCGCCGACATGCCCCTGCTGTGGGTGATTCGCGACGTATTGAACCTCAAGGGAACCAAATTCGGCTGCGGCATCGGCGCCTGCGGCGCCTGCACGGTTCACCTGCGCGGCCGGGCTGTTCGCTCGTGCCAGACGCCGGTGTCGACGGCCGCGGGCGCGGCAATCACGACGCTCGAAGGGCTGTCGGCCGACGGAACGCATCCGCTGCAGGTCGCATGGCAGGAGATTGACGTTCCCCAGTGCGGCTACTGCCAGGCGGGACAAATCATGTCGGCCGCCGCGCTGCTCCAGGCGACGCCGAAGCCGACCGACGCCGACATCGACCGCGCGATGAACGGCAACGTGTGCCGCTGCGGCACTTACATTCGCATCCGCGAAGCCATCAAGAAGGCCGCGACGATGGCGACCACGCGTCTGCCACAAACAGCCCGGGCCAGCGCGGCACCGGTGTCCGGACGCGTTCAACCAATCGCGGTAGCCGGAGGCCTTCAGGCCTCCGGAAAGTAGGAGGGCGCGATGGACACAGTGCTGAATCGTCGCTCGTTCCTGAAGGTCACGGCCATCGCGGGCGGCGGCATGCTCGTCGCCACCTATCTCGATCCGTTCGGCCAGGCGCTCGCACAGCAGCCCGCGGCGCCCAACGTCACCTTCGTGCCGAACGCCTTCGTGAAGATCACGCCCGACAACGTCATCACGATCATGGCGAAGAACCCGGAGATCGGGCAGGGCGTCAAGAACTCGATGCCGATGCTGATCGCCGAAGAGCTCGGCGTGCCGTGGGCTTCGATCAGGCTGGAGCAGGCCGATCTCGACCAGACGAAGTACGGCCCGCAGAACGCGGGCGGCAGTACGGCCACGCCGAACAACTACGATCCGCTGCGCCGCGTCGGCGCCTCGATTCGCATGATGCTCGTCTCGGCCGCCGCGCAGACATGGGGCGTCCCCGAGAGCGAATGCTCGGTCGCTGACGGCAAGGTCACGCATCGTGCGACGAACCGCTCGATGACCTACGGCCAGCTCGCGGCGAAGGCGGCCACGCTGACGCCTCCCGACATGGCGACCGTGCCGCTCAAGCCGGCTGCTGAATTCACAATCATCGGGCAGCCGCTGCCGGGTGTCGACAATCCGAAGATCGTCACGGGTCAGCCCACCTACGGCATCGACTTCACGCTGCCGGGGATGCTGTATGCGGTGTACGAGAAGTGCGCCGTCTACGGCGGGACGGTTGTCAGCGCCAACGTCGATGAAGTCAAGGCGCTGCCGGGCGTCCGGCACGTGCTCATCATCAAGGGGACGACCGACACGCGAGGCCTCATGCCGGGCGTGGCCATCGTCGCCGACAACTGGTGGCAGGCGCAGACCGCGCGCAAGAGCCTCAAGGTGACATGGAACGAGGGAGCGTTCGCGCAGGAGAGCAGCGAAGGGTTCGCCCGACGTGCCCAGGAGCTCTCGACGCAGAAGCCGGCCGTGCCGCTCCGCGTGCACGGCGACGCCGGGCAGGCGCTGGCCGGTGCGGCCAAGGTCGTCGAGGCGTCGTACGCGTACCCGTTCATCGCGCACGCACCGC
>CANIBQ010000146.1 GCA_947465645.1 Acidobacteriota bacterium
CCCGGTTTCGTGCACCTCGACGCCGAGTTCGGCGAGACGCGCGCCCGCCGCCACCACATTCGAGCGACCGCCGTCGCCTTTCACCCCGAGCGTAATGACCGCGGGGTGCTGGAGCAGCAGGAGCAGGTCGGGAATGCGATCGGCCTTACGCTCCTCGACGAGCGAGCGCTGCAGCGCCAGCGCCTCCGCGTACGGCACGAGGCCCAGCCGACGGATTTCCACGGTCCGGCTGAAGCCGGACCCCACGATTGTCATACGGTCCGGCTGAATGCGGACCCTGCGACTACCTGGGCAGGGCCGCCCACGGTGCTCATACCTGGGCAGGGTCGAACTGCTCGAGCTGCTGCTTGATGTCGGCCATGAACTGGTCGGCGACAGCGCCGTCGACAAGGCGATGATCGTAGCCGAGCGTCAGGTAGGCCATCGTCCGGATGGCGATCGCGTCGCCGATGACGACCGGCCGTTTCTCGATCGTGCCGATACCGAGAATCGCGACCTGGGGCTGATTGATGATCGGCATCCCGAACTGCGCGCCGAACTGACCCGGGTTGGTGATGGTGAAGGTGCCGTCCTGGACCTCTTCGGGCTTCAACTTTTTGGCGCGCGCGCGGTCGGCGACGTCGGCGATCGCGCGGCACAGGCCGAGCAGGTTCTTTTCGTCGGCGTGCTTGATCACCGGCACGATCAGCCCGCTCTCGAGCGCCACCGCGACGCCGAGGTTCACGTCCTTCCGGTAGACGACGTTGTCGCCATCGAGCGAGGCGTTGACGATCGGCGATCGATGGAGCGCCTCGACAACCGCCCTGGCGATGAACGCCATGTAGGTCAGCCTGGCGCCAAGCCGCTCGTAGTCGCCCTTCTTCTGCTGCCGGATCTGCTCGAGGGTCGAGAAATTGACGTGAAACACCGAGTGCACGTGCGCCGACGTGCGCCGGCTCATCACCATGCGCTCGGCGATCTTCTTCCGCATCACCGAGAGCGGCTTGATCTCGACGCGATCACTTTGTGAGTGAGGCAAAGCTTCAGCTTTGCCTGCCACCGACGGCGACTGAGGCGAAGCTTCAGCTTTGCCTTCAATAAAACCGAGAATGTCGTTCTTGGTGACGCGTCCGCCGATCCCCGAGCCCGGGATCTGACCGATGTCGACGTGGTTGTCTTTCGCGATCCGGCGCACCAGCGGGGAAGACTTCTGCTTCCCCGTCGCTTCGGCGGAGGCGGAGGCTTGTCCCGCCGATGCCTCGGCGGAGGCGGGGGCTTGCCTCGCCGTAGCCTCGGCGGAGGCGGGCGTGGGAACAACCCCTGGAGCGGCCACCACATCGTCCGCGGATCCGATCGTCGCGACGACGCTGTCGACGGCGACCGTCTCCCCTTCCTTCACTTTGATCTCGGTGAGGACGCCCGCGGCGGGAGACGGAATCTCGGCGTCGACCTTGTCCGTGGAGATCTCGAACAGCGGCTCGTTACGATCGACGGCATCGCCGACCTTTTTGATCCAGCGGACGATCGTGCCTTCGACGATCGACTCCCCCATCTGGGGCATCACCACCGGTGTCGCCATAATCTTGATCTACATGTGGATCGCAGCGCCGTGCACCGCGTGCGCAGCTTCCGCGATCGCCTCGGAGAACGTCGGGTGCGCGTGAATGGTCCGCATCAGCTCCTCGACGGTGCACTCCAGCCGCAGCGCCAGTACCGCTTCCGCGACGAGCTCCGTGGAGCGCGGGCCGATCATATGCACGCCGAGCACTTCGTCGTACTTCCTGTCAGCGACGATCTTGACGAACCCTTCGCCTTCGCCAGCCATCTTGGCACGTCCGAGGACGCCGAACGGAAACTGCCCGATGCGCACGTCATAGCCGCGCTTCCGGGCCTCGGCCTCGGTCAAACCGACGCTGCCGATCTCCGGGTCGCAATAGGTGCAGCCTGGCACGTGATCGAAGTTGATCGGATGGACCTCCTGGCCGGCAATCCGCTCGGCGACGATCACACCCTCCATCGAGGACACGTGCGCCAGTTGCGGATGGGCGCGGGTCCCCATCGTGACGACATCCCCGATCGCTGAAATCCCGGGGATGGACGTGCGGTACGCGGCGTCAACCTTGATGTAGCCGCGCTCCATCTCCAGGCCAAGCGTGTCGACGCCGAGTCCGGTGGTGACCGGCCCGCGTCCGGTCGCAACGAGGAGCAGGTCCGCCGACAGCTTCTGCGTCTTGCCGTCGGGTGTCTGCGCTTCGATCTCCACGCCTTTGGCGCTGGCTGTCGCCTTCGTCACCTTCGTCCCGGTCAGCGACTTGATGCCCTGCTTCTTGAATGACTTCTCCAGCTCCGCCGACACCGCCTCGTCCTCCACCGGCACCAGCCGCGGCAGCAGCTCGATCACGGTGACGTCGCTCCCGAAGCGGCGGTAAATCGAGGCGAACTCCACGCCGACCGCGCCGCTCCCCATGATGACCAGGGACCTGGGCACCTCCTTGAGGTGGATCGCTTCGTCGCTCGTGATGATGCGGACGTGATCGATGTTGATGCCGGGGACGCTACGCGGCGACGAGCCGGTGGCGATGACGATCTCCTTCGCCTCGAGATTCTGTTTGTCGCCTTCGAACACCTCGACCTTCCCGGGGGCCGTGATGCGCGCCGTCCCCTTGATCGAGTCGATCTTGTTCTTCTTGAACAGGAACTCGATGCCCTTGGTCAGGCCGCTGACGATCTTGTCCTTGCGGCCCTGGACCTGGTTCAAGTCGATCGCCGGCGATGCTGCCGCCTTCGCCGAGGCTTCGGCGCCCGAGCCGAACGTGATGCCCCACTCCTTCGCGTTCTGCACGACCTTCAACGCGTGGGCGTGCTCGAGCAGCGCCTTGGTTGGAATGCATCCCCAGATCAGGCACGTACCGCCGAGCGCCTTCTGCTTCTCGACGACGGCGACTTTCTTGCCGAGCTGCGCTGCGCGGATCGCCGCGACATAGCCGCCCGTACCAGCGCCAATCACCACCACGTCGTATGCGTTTGCCAAGGGGCTCCTTCGGATGGGTCGGGGTTCGCCGTCGGGATTCGCCAGGGTCAGCGCTTGAGCGAAGCCAGCGGGACGAACGAATCGGTCGCGGTGCGCGCCGGCGCCGGCTGCGCTGATCCCGGGGCCGACCCGGGGGCCGCCGGCTGGGCGGCCTCGCCGCCGGCTAGGCGCTGCAACTGCACGCGCTGCTCGCCGTACTGGTACTTGAGCTCCCAGTACATCGCCGTGAGTTGCTCCAGCCGCTGCGCGGTGCGGCGCGCCTGCCTCCAGGCCACGAGCGCCGCGACGAGCGACAGGCCCGTGACTAACCAGAGAAGTGTCATAAGGCGCGTTCTTCCGTTCGTTTCCTACCTTATAGAAGGGAATTCGGAGGTGTCAAGGTAGCCTCAGACGACGCCTCAGACGCCAGCACGCTATACTCGCGGCCCGCATGCCGGATCGCCGCAAAACGGTCCTCATCGTCGACGACGACGAGAGGATTCGGGACACCCTCACCGCGGTCCTCAGACGCGACTACCGGGTCCTTCGCGCCGCCACCGGCGAGGCGGCCCTCCAGATCATGGAAAAGGAAGACATCGAGCTGATGCTGCTCGATGTGCGCCTGCCCGGCATCAGTGAGTTTGAAGTCCTCAAGATCGTCAAGGAGAACTACCCCTACGTCGAGGTGATCGTCATCTCGGTGATGAAGGAGCTCGACGCGGCGATCGAGGCGATGCGCCACGGCGCGTACCACTACATCTCCAAGGACTTCGACTTTGACGGCGTCAACCGCCTGGTGGCCAACGCCAGCGAGCGGCAGGATCTCGGCCGCCATGTGATGCGGCTTACTGCCGAGGTGGCCGAGCAGAACGACCGCGAGTTCATCGTCGGTCCAAGCCGAACGACCAGGGACATCGTCGAGCTGGTGCAGAAGATCGGCAAGCTCCCGGCGACCGTGCTGATCCTCGGCGAGAGCGGGGCGGGCAAGGAGCTGCTCGCGCGCCTCATCCACCGGGAGTCTGGCGATGCGGCGCGCCCGTTTGTCGCGGTAAACCTTGCGGCCATTCCGAAGGAACTGGTCGAGAGCACCCTGTTCGGGCATGAGAAGGGGGCCTTCACGGGGGCCGTGCGGCAGCAGCTTGGAAAGTTTGAGCTGGCGGCCGGGGGGACGCTCTTTCTCGACGAGATTGGCGACCTGCGCTACGAGCTGCAGGCCAAGCTCCTTCGCGCCATCCAGGAAGGCGAGATCGAGCGCGTCGGTGGCACACACCCGATCCGGACCGACTTCCGGCTGCTGGCGGCCACCAACATTGATCTGGAGAAGTCGGTCAAGGAGGGCAACTTCCGGGGGGACCTCTACTACCGGCTGAACGTCATCCCGATCCGGATGCCGGCGCTGCGGGATCGCATCGAGGATCTCCCTGAGCTGGCGCGGTTCTTCCTCGCCCGCTATAACCGCAAGTTCCGGAAGAACATTCAGGGCATTGCCGATTCGACCGTACGCATGCTCGGCACCTACTGGTGGCCCGGCAACATCCGCGAGCTCGAGAACCTGATCGAGCGGCTGGTGGCGGTCACCGACAAGGACTGGATCACGGACGAAGACCTGCCGTACGAGTTCCACATGGCCCAGCTCGACACCGAAGGGCCGACCACGGAGAACCTGCTCGAACGCGCGGTTTCCACCTTCGAGCCCAATTTCATCGTCCGGGCGCTCGAGAAGGGCGGCTGGAATGTCACGGCGACGGCAAAGCAGCTGGGCCTTCCGCTGAGCACGCTGAAATTCAAGATGGATCGGCTCGAAATCCGCGAGCTGGCGCGCCGCATTCGCGGCAACTGATTTTCACGCGGGTATCCGTGAGCCTCGAGGGTCTGGGACTGCCACACTTTCTCCGACGCGCAGCTGCTGGTGTCGCCCGACGTGCCGGAGCTGCTGAATCGCGTGGCGAACGGGATCGTCGTCGGCAGCCGCGCGGAAGAGCGCCAGAAGGTCCGGCTGAAGCCGGACCCCACGTACTACCGGACCCCACGAAGTCGGGGGTACAAAACAAACCCGGCGCGCGGTGCGCCGGGTTGAAGGGGGGGGTGTCGCCGTCCGGGCCGGAGTTACTTCTTCGGCATAACGGCATCCTTGAGCTGCTTCGCGATGCGCGCCTTGACGACGGTCTTGGCGGGAATCTTGATCGCCTCACCGGTGGCCGGGTTGCGGCCCATGCGCGCCTTGCGCTTCTGGATGACGAGCTTCACCATGCCGGGCAGCACGAACTCGTCCGATCGCTTCAGTTCCTTCTCTGCCAGTTCTGTCAACGCATCGAAGAACTCACGCGCCTGCGTGCGCTTCATCTCGAAGCGCTCCGCGAAGTGCGAAAACAGCTCCGACTTGCCCATTCTTCGGGCTTCTGCCATCACGTCCCCCCAGTACTGATGCGCGCCACTGTCGGCCGCCTGTGCAGTTGTGCGCGCGCTCAACCGCTGCGGAAATTCTCAGGAAATCGTCGTAATGCTAGCGCGCACGTCGGTGAGTGTCAACGAATCGCGCGCCGCAAACCCTGCAAATCAGGCCCAAAGTGCTAGAATTTCGACTTATGTCAAGCGCGACAGCGATCGAGACCTTCCCGAATCCTCGCCCCGAACGCGAGTTCGAGGTGGCGATCAGCTGCCCCGAGTTCACCTCGGTGTGCCCCATGACAGGCCTCCCGGACTTCGGTGAGATACGCATCACCTACGTCCCCGGCGATCGCTGTATCGAGTTGAAGGCACTCAAGTACTACCTGATCGAGTTCCGCAACCGCGGCATCTTCTACGAGGCGGCCACCAACCAGATCCTCGATGACCTCGTCGCCAGCTGCCAGCCGCGCCGCATGACGGTGACGGGCGATTTCTCGGTCCGCGGCGGCATCAAGACGATCGTCACGGCGTCGTACCCCTGACGCGCTGATCTTCCGCACTTCCCGTCCAGACACGGTGGCGAATTCTTCGTACACCGGCGCCGTCGTCGCGAATCCTCTGTGAGATCTCGTCCGGAACAGCACCTGCACGCTCCGGTGCGTGACAGACCCGCTTCCAGGCGAACTGGTCCGCATCCGCGACTCGCGCTGGCGCGTGATCCGCTGCACGCCGCACGGCGCGGCGGCAACCCTCGAAGTCGCCGGTGCAGAGGCGGGAGCCCGCGGATCACGGGCAACGTTCCTGATTCCATTCGACCTGTGGGACCGTCTTGCGCTCGACCCGCGCCCGCAGCTGGTGAGCTCGCGCCGATGGCGGCGTGTCGCCAGGCGGCTCCTCGCCGACGCGACGCCGTCATGGACCTCACTCCGCGCAGCAGCGCGGGCGCGCCTCACGCTCATCCCGTTTCAACTGGAACCGGCCATGGCGCTGGTGCGGGGCCGCGCCTGCCGCTTCCTGATCGCCGACGCAGTGGGACTGGGCAAGACGGTTCAAGCCGGCCTGATGATCGCGGAAACGCTGGACCGCTTTCCCGGCGCCCGCGCGCTGGTCGTGACGCCGGCGGGCCTGCGCGATCAATGGCGTGAGGAGCTGACAGAGCGGTTCGCGCTCGAGCCGAAGGTACTCGACGCCGCCAGCCTCGCGCAGGCGCTGGCGGAGCTGCCAGGCGGCACCAACCCGTGGGCGGTGACGCCACTGGCGATCACCTCGATCGACTACGTCAAGCGGCCCGATGTGATGCGATCGCTCGAAGGGCTCGTCTGGGACGTGGTCGTTTTCGACGAGGCGCACGCCCTCGGCGGACGCTCGGACCGCGCCGCCGCCGCAGGCATGCTGGCGAGCCGCGGGCGGGCCGTCGTCATGCTGACCGCAACACCGCACAGCGGCGACGATGAGGCGTACGGACGGATGTGCGCGCTCGGCGACCTCGCGGGCGGGTTTCCGCTGCTGACCTTCCGTCGCGGCCGGGCGGCGATAGGACTCCAATCGACCCGACACACGCGTGTCCTGCGGATCCGGCCAACACCGGCCGAGCGGGCCATGCACGACGCGCTGCACGAGTATGCCGCTCTCGCCTCCGGGCAGGGCGCCCACCTCGCGGTGTCGGTCCTGACCCGGCGTGCTTCTTCGAGCGCGGCCTCTCTGGCGGCATCACTCGCGCGTCGCATCAACCTCCTCAGCGCCATCCATGAGGGCGCGCCGCCGCCGCAGCTCGCTCTGCCGTTCGGCTCCGCCGGCGAGGACGACGATGCGCCGGGCGACGAACTGGGGTTTCCGGCGCTCGCGGATCGCCACGAAGAGCTCGCGCGTCTCGATCACCTGCGCGGGCTGGCAGAAACCGCGGCAGGCCGCGAAAGCAAGGTGGCAGCGCTGGTGCGCTTTCTCCGCCGGATCGACGAACCGGCGATCGTCTTCACCGAGTACCGGGACACGCTGGCGACGCTGGCGACCGCCCTCGGCGGCGAGCCGGCCGAACTGCATGGCGGTCTCTCGCAACGTGAGCGTCGCGACGCTGCCCGCCGGTTCACGCACGGGGCTGCGTCGCTCCTCCTTGCCACCGATGCGGCCAGCGAGGGGCTCAACCTCCATCACCGATGCTGCCTCGTCATTCATCTCGAGATGCCGTGGACGCCTCTCCGGCTGGAGCAGCGAACCGGTCGGGTCGATCGCCTCGGACAACGCCGCACTGTGCATGCCGTGCACCTGCTGGCCGCCGGGACGACCGAGGAGGAGGTCGCCTCCCGCGTGGCCGAGCGGGCGCGACAGGCCGACACCGTGCTCGATGCAGGTGAACCCTGGAGGGAGGACGGGCGCCTTGAGTGCACGCGCATCGAAGACGCACGACGGCTCAGTGACGCCGCGGCGACGGCTGCGCCGCACCGTGCGGTTGTGACGGTCGCGAAGACCACGGCCCGGCGGCGGCGGTCTCCGTCGCAACTGTGGGGCTACCACCTCCCGATCGTCGATGCCGACGGTCAACCCGTGTGGACCGCGCTCCGCGGGATCGAAGCGGCCCGTCATGCCGTTCCGCGGGCCGGCGCGCTTCGGCTCCTTGAGGAGTCGATCTCAAATCCAGCCGTGCTCGAGCTCGCCGCCGAAACGGCGCAGGACGAGCTCTCACG
>CANIBQ010000147.1 GCA_947465645.1 Acidobacteriota bacterium
AAAAAACGGGTTGAGCTAGAGGGCCGCAGATCGCTACAATTCGCCTCTTCCGTGTGTCGGCATCAGCCAGCTCCGGAGAGGGACCTACATGATAAACGTGGCTGCCATCCGGATGCAGCAGTTCGGCGTGCAGTTTTACCAGGCGTCGCTCACTGCGGGGGACATCGACAAGCTCGTACGGTTCGAGGTGCTCAACTACGGGGAATCCGGGCAGCCGCCTGTCCGCGGCGGCAAGAAGAAGGCCCCCTCGAAGGTCAACTGGGATCTGCTCGAGCGGCGGATCGCGTCGAGCGAGAAGGCCTACCAGCGTCAGATCATCAGGCGAAAGATCGACGAACTGGTGCAGTACTACGAGCAATGCCGCCAGGCGCGCGACCTGCCGTCGATCCCCGGCGCCGTCATCATCTCCTGCGACGAGAAACTGACCTTTGAGCCGATCGAGGCCGGAGCCGTCGTCGGCCGCCTCAAGGTGCCCGAGCGCGAAGGCATCCTCCGCGCGATCGACGGCCAGCACCGCCTGCTCGCGCTCCACGCGGACATCGAGAACATGGACGACGACTTCTCGGTTCCGGCGATCATCTTCGACCGCCTGCCCGAAGACCACGTCGTGCAGATGTTCGTCACCATCAACGCCAAGCACACGCGCCTGAACGCCTCGCACCTGGTGAGCCTCTCCGGCCGGCAGCTGTATCGCGATGAAGCGCTGGCGGCGGCGCATGACGTCGTCCGCGCACTGAACGATCGCGACGACTCGCCGCTGCACGGGGAGATCAAGCTGCTCGGCGTCGGGCGCGGCCGTGTCGCGCAGGCGCCCCTGGCGCAGGAGCTCAAGAAGCTCTTCTCGAGCGACGCGTTCGGCGGTCCGAAAAAGACGGCCGATTTCCTGGGCGATTCGAAGCGGTTCTACGTGAACTATTTCAAACAGATCTCGGTCGTGTTCGGCGCCGCGTGGAACGGCCGCAAGTACAGCATCAAGTCGGCTTCCGCCCTGCGCGCCTTCGTGCGCGTGGCGCCAGACGTGGTGCGGCGTCTCGATCAGGAGCATGCGGACCGCAGTGACTTCCGGGCGATCGGGCGGGTGATTGCGCCGTGGGGCCGCCGTATCGGCGATCTTCGGTTCGAAACCGAGGGCGCGTGGAAGCGCACCGGCAACACGGTTGAGCAGCTAGCCCGCGAGCTCAAGCTGGCGCTCGAGTATCCGGAAGGCGCTGGGGTCTAGGCGTACAAAAAAAATCAGGACGGGCGCCTGACGGCGCCCGTCCTGAGAATGCCGGCCTGGCTCCCCCCAGCACTTACGGCTCCACGCCGTAAGCCACAGACCGACGAGTACCCTTAGGGCAACGGACGTGCCGCGCCAATTCCTTAGAACAATCCACAATCGCCCGCAGACCGGCTTTCAGGAATGAAGGAGAAATTACAGGGCTGTTCGCGGACCGACCCCAGCCATGCGGGTTGACCTGAACGCTGACGTCGGCGAGTCGTCTGGCGCGTGGTCTCTGGGGCAGGACCCGGCGCTGATGCGCTCGATTACCTCGGCCAGCGTGGCCTGCGGCTTTCACGCCGGCGATCCGGGGGTGATGCGCGCCACGGTCGCGCTGGCCCTGGAGCATGGCGTAGCCGTCGGCGCCCATCCCGGGTTTCCCGACCTGGCAGGCTTCGGACGCCGCGAGCTGCAGGTTTCCCCGCGAGACGTCGAGGATTTCGTCGTCTACCAGATCGGCGCGCTGGCTGCCATCGCCGCCGCTCAGGGCGTGCGCCTGCAGCACGTCAAGCCGCATGGCGCGCTCTTCAACATGGCCGTCCGCGACGCGGCGCTTGCCGATGCCATTGCACGCGCCGTGACCTTGATCGATAGGTCGATGATCCTCTTCGGGCTTCCAGGCTCGGAGCTCGTGGCCGCCGGCACGCGGGCCGGCCTGCGCACCGCGTGCGAGGCCTTCGCCGACCGCGCCTATCGGTCCGACGGGACGCTGGTGCCGCGACAGGAAGAAGGCGCCGTGATTCACGACGCGGCGGCGGTGGAGCAGCGCGTGATGGCCATGGTGCGCGATCAGGCGGTGCGGGCGATCGACGGCACGCGTGTTCCGCTCACCGTCGACACGATCTGCGTGCACGGCGACACACCCGGCGCCGCCGGGCTCGCGGCCGGCATCCGCGCGTCGCTCGAGAAAGCGGGCGTGGAGGTCAAGGCGCTGAGGGGATGACGCGCTTGTCTTCCGCGACGAGCAGTCGCCGAAGCACCTTCCCGACCATCGTCTTCGGAAGGTCGTTTCTGAATTCGACCTGCGCCGGCACCTTGTAGGGCGCCAGCTTGTCGCGGCAGTAGTCGCGAAGCGCGGCCTCGGTTGCCGTCTCCCCGGCCTTCAGCACGACCCACGCCTTCGGCACCTCGCCCTTCGCGTCATCGGGGATTCCCGCGACCGCCACTTCCATGACGGCCGGATGCGCCGACAGCACTTCCTCAATCTCACGCGGCCACACCTGGAAGCCGCTGGTCTTCATCATGTCCTTCTTGCGATCGACGAGGAAGATGTACCCCTCCGCATCCATGTACGCGAGGTCGCCCGTATGAATCCACGGTTCCCCCTCGCCATGCCGGCGCAGCGTGTCGGCCGTCTCCGAGGCGTTCTGCCAGTACTCGGCCATGTGCTGGGGCGCGCGCATGATCAGCTCGCCGACGGTGCCGGGGTCCACGTCACGGTCGCCGTGCTCGGCTTCGACGATGCGCACGTCCACGTCAGGAAGCGGGAGGCCGATGGATCCAATCTTGTTCGTGCCCTGCACCGGGTTCACGCAGCACGCCATCATGCCTTCGGTAAGCGAGTAGCCCTCTATGAGCCGCGCCCCTGTCTTCTCCTCGAACTGGCGCTTCGTCTCGGCCATCAACGCGGCCGCGCCGGAGAAGCACAGCTTGATGGAGCTGAGGTCCACCTTGCCCGCGCGCACGTCGGGATGGTTGAGGATCGCGTTGTACAGCGTCGGGATACCGTTGAAGAACGCCGGCTTCACCTGCTTGATCGTCTTGAGCAGGTCGCCGATGTCGCGCGGGTTCGGCACGAGCGACAGCGGATTGGGTGAGACGAACGCCAGCGGCTGCACGCCGACATTCGCGTACACGTGGAACATCGGCAGCGGCAGCATGATGATGTCGGTCCACGGCGTCTTCGCCGACTTCGTCCACTCGAACAACTGGAGGCCCGCCGCGATGTAATCGCGGTGAAGACCCACCACGCCCTTCGGCGTCCCCGTCGTCCCGCCGCTCGAGAGGATGACGGCTCGATCCGAAGGGCGGACGGTCACCTCCGGCCGCGGCGATGACCGATGTTCCCGCAGCACGTCCTGGAGCCAGCGATCGCCCCTCGCCAATGAAATGCGATGTCCGCCCTTCTTCTCCTTGAACAGCGTGAAGAGGATCCGCAGCACCGGGGGCAGGTATTCCTTGATCGAGGTGGCAATCACCTCGCGCACCTGGGTGCGGAGCTGGATGTTCTTGATGCGCTGGTAAAAGGGTGTCAGCGCCACGACGATCGTGGCACCGGTGGAGCTGATGGCCGCCTCCAGTTCCCGCTCCGCGTAGATCGGATTCAGCGGGACGACGATCGCGCCGGCCTTCCATGCGCCGAATTCAGCAATGAAGAACTGAGGGCAGTTGGGCAGCAGCAGGGCGACGCGGTCACCCGGCCGGACGGCGAGCGCGGCCAGCGCCGCGGCAAACGCGGTGCTCTGCGAGTCGAGGTCGCCGTAGGAGACCGTCGACCCCTTGAAGAGCAGCGCGGGCTTGGCGGCGTGATCGCCAGCCAGGCCCGTCAGGCAGTCAACGAGGGTCTGGTCAGGATACGTGAGGTTCGGCGGAACGCCGGAATCGTAGTGGGCCAGCCAGGGTCGCACGGCGACATTCTAGTGCACCGTGCACTCGTGCAATGTGCAAAGGGCGTGTGCTACGTGCCACGTGCACCTGCACGTGCACCCGCACCCTGCACCTGCACCTGCACGTGCACTGTGCACTTAACCGAGCAGCATCAGAAGCAGTGCCTTCTGCGTGTGCAGGCGATTCTCGGCCTGGTCGAAGACGACCGAGACGGGCGACTCGAATACCTCGGCAGATACTTCTTCCCCGCGGTGCGCCGGAAGGCAGTGCATGAAGAGGGCGCCCGACGGCGCGGCGGCCATCAGCGCGCGGTTGACCTGATAGTCGGCGAACGCGATCCTGCGCGCGGCGGCCTCGCTTTCCTCGCCCATCGACGCCCAGACGTCGGTGTACACGGCGTCCGCGGCCGCCACCGCCTCTGTGGGGTCACGGAACAGCCGCACCTGGGCGCCGTCTCGCGCCGACCGCATCGCATCGTCGACGACGCGCGCGGGAAGCTCGAAGCCGGCAGGCGACGCGACGTGCAGCGACATGCCGAGCATGGGCGCCGCGTGGGCAAGCGACGTCGCGGTGTTGTTGCCGTCACCGACATAGGCGAGCGTGCGGCCGCGACAGCTTCCCCAGCGCTCGCGCACCGTCAGCATGTCGGCCAGCGCCTGGCACGGATGCTCGTCGTCGGTCAGGGCGTTGATGACGCGCATGTTCGGCGCCGCCGCCGCGATCGCCGTGACTTTTGCCTGCGCGTAGGTCCGGACGACGATCGCGTCTACCCAGCGCTCGAGATTGCGGGCGACGTCCTGCAGCGGCTCGCGAATGCCTTCGGCAAACTGCGCGGGAACGTCCAGCGTTTCACCGCCGAGCTCACGCGTGGCGATCTCGAACGTCGATCGAGTCCGCAGCGAGGGTTTTTCGAAGAGCATCGCGACATGCCGGCCCTCGAGCGCCGTAGCCGTTGGCGCCTTGCGCCGCAGCGTGCGGTCGGCCTTCAGTTGCGCGGAGATGTCGAGCAGGCGGACCAACTCCGCCGGAGACAGATCCCTGACCGAGATGAAGTCTTTCGGGGGCCGTTTAAGTTCTGTACTCGCCATTGATTCGCACGTATTCCGCGCTCAGGTCGCATCCCCAGATCGTGGCTTCGGCGCGCCCGCCACCCAGGTTGACGTCGATCTGCACGGTGCTCTTCTTCAGTTGCTCTGCCGCCTGCGGCGCGGCCTCGTCGTGCGGAAGGCCATTCTCGAACAGCAACACGCCGCCGACGCGCACGGTCGCGCGGTCGACGTCGAACATCACGCCCGCGCGTCCGGCCGCGGCGAGAATGCGTCCCCAGTTCGGGTCGGCGCCATGCACGGCCGTCTTCACGAGCGGCGAGTTCGCGATCGTGCGCGCGACCTGCCTCGCATCGTCCACGGTGCGCGCGTCGCGCACGGTGACCGCGATCAGCTTGGTGGCGCCTTCGCCGCCCCTGACGATGCCGAGTGCCAGCTCGCGCGAGACGGCGAGAAATCCCTCGAGCAACGCCGGGTAGAGATCGTCGTCGATGACGACGCCGCTGGCGCCGGAGGCGAGTGCAAAGAGGGAATCATTGGTCGAGCATTCGCCGTCAACGGTGATGGCGTTGAATGTGTCGCGCGCGGATTCCGTGAGCACGCGTTTCAGGAGCGGCGGAGCCACCTGGGCGTCGGTGGTCAGGAATCCAAGCATGGTGGCCATGTTTGGCTCGATCATGCCGGAGCCCTTGGCCGTGCCGCCGACCGTGAAGGATCCCTGAGGCGTGTTGACCGTGACCGCGTGCTCCTTGGGGAACGGATCGGTGGTCATGATCGCCCGAGCCGTCTCGGCGCCCTTGCCGCGCGCGAGCGTTCCGGTGGCGGCTCGAATGCCGGGCACGACCTTGTCCATCTTCAACCCGACGCCGATGACGCCCGTTGACGCGACGAGCACGGCATCGGGGGAGCAGCCCAGGGACCCTGCCGTCTCGAAGGCCATCCGCTCCGCGTTTGCGAGCCCCTCGGTGCCGGTGCACGCGTTGGCGCAGCCACTGTTCACCACGATCGCCCGCGCCAGCCCGTGCGTGTGATCGAGGTGCTGCCGTGAGACAAGCACCGGCGCGGCCTTGGCCAGGTTGGTGGTAAACAGCGCCGCGGCCGACGAGAGCGAATCCGCCGCGACCACCGCCAGATCGAGCGCGGCGGGAGATTTCTTGATGCCGCAGTGAAGAGCGCTCGACGTGAAACCCAGGGGTGCCGTCACCCCGCCGGTCGCCGCCGAAATGTCGAAGCCTCGTTCCGACGTCATGTCAGCCATGGAGCGACGCCAGCGGGACGCATGCCTGCCTTGCAGGGCCGACGCTTCGCACGACGGCATACTGGCCGCAATGCCGGAACTGCGCGCATGAATGGCAGTCGGTGACGATTTTCTCCGACAGCCATACGTGCGGAACGATCGAAAAGCCAAGGTGCACGAAAAAGCCTGGCGTATGCGTAAACGCGCACAGCTTGTCGAATCCGGCCATCGTCGCGCGCCGCGCCAGCTCTTCGACGAGCCGGTGGCCCAATCCAAGACTACGTGCCTCGCGACTGACGACAAATGAGCGCACTTCGCTGACCACCCGGCTGAGCGGCGCCAACTCGGCGCAGGCGATGACCTGGTCGTTCTGGACGGCCACCACGAACCGATGCGCGTGGACGGCGATCTCCGGCAGTTCGCGCGGCAGCAGATGGCCTTCGGCAAGATGCTCGACGATCAGGCCGTGGATCGCCTCGGCTTCCGAGGGCGACGCCGTGCGCAGCGCAACCGGCTCGGTGGCCGAGACGACGCGTGCCAGCGGCGGGCGGGAGGCCCTGAGTCGAAGCGTCGCCGGCTGCACCCGGGCGGCAGTCGCGCTCACGCGTGCACCGCCTGCTCCACCGAGGCGAAGACTTCGCCGAGGATGTCGGCGGCGCGATCGATTTCGGCCGCGGAAACAGTCAAGGGAGGCAGCATGCGGATCACTTTTTCGTCAGTTCGGTTCACGAGGAGGCCTCGGCTTCGGGCCTCGTGGACGATCGGCATGGCGTCGGAATCCATCTGCAGTGCGCGCATCAGGCCGACGCCGCGCACCTCGACAATCGCGGGGTGCTGCAGCGCGAGGGTGCGGAGCCGCCGTTCGAAATGGACGCCCGCCGTCTTCACGTGATCGAGCAGGCCCTTGTCCATGAGCTGCTCGAGAAAAAAGACCGCCGACCGGCAGGCGAGCAGGTTGCCCCCGTAGGTGCTGCCGTGGTCGCCGGGAGAAATCGCCGAGGCGACTTTTTCGGATACCAGCGCGGCGCCGACCGGGACGCCCGAGCCGAGCGCCTTGCCGACCGACATCAAATCGGGACGCAGTCCGAGTACCGGCGCATAGAAGGCGTGGCCGGTGCGCCCGAGGCCGGTCTGCACTTCGTCGGCGATCAGCAGCGTCCCTGTCCGGCTGCAGACGTCGTTGATCGCCTGCGCAAACGCGGGAGGCAGCGGCCGGATGCCGCCTTCGCCCTGGATCGGTTCGGCGATGATCGCCGCCGTGCGATCGTTGACGGCCGCGGCCAGCGTTTCCGGCTTGTGGGGGTCGACGAACGTGACCGGGCCCAGCAGCGGCCCAAACGGCTCGCGGTAGTGCGGGTCATGCGTCACCGACAGCGCGCCGAAGGTGCGGCCCGCGAACGCACCTTCGACCGCGACGAACCCCGTGCGCTCGGTGGATCCCTGCGTATACCAGTAGCGGCGCGCGAACTTCAGGCAGGCTTCGACCGCTTCGGTGCCGCTGTTGGAGAAAAACGCCCGCGCGAGACCCGAGAGCCGCGTGAGGCGCGCGGCAGCCTCTCCCTGGAGAGGGTGGTAATAGAGGTTCGACGTGTGCAGGAGCGTCGCCGCCTGGTCGGCAATCGCCGCGGCGAGACCCGGGTGCGCGTGGCCGAGCGACGCGACGCCGATTCCCGAGATGAAGTCGAGGTATTCCTTTCCCTCGCTGTCGTAGAGGAGCGTGCCCCTGCCCCGCACGAAAGCCACCGGCTGACGCCGGTAGGTCTGCAGCACGTGCTGCGATTCGCGCGCCTTGATGTCGTCCAGTGTCACCTTCATCGCACCACCTGCGTGCAGCCGGCGAGCGGCGCCCGGGCGCCGGCCAGCGTGTCGAGTTGCACTTCCCGTCCATTGGCGATCAGGA
>CANIBQ010000148.1 GCA_947465645.1 Acidobacteriota bacterium
CCAGAAGGCAATGGCGGGTGTCGACGGGATGGCCGCCGAGCACCTGTCGGCTTTCTGCAACCGTTGGACGACACAGATGAACGTAGATCGACTTAACTAAACCGTCCACCGAATCGGATCAAGCCCAAGGCGCTTTTCGAGCCGCTGTGGTTTGAGCTTCACGAGCGACGCAATCTCGCCCTGCTCATGCAGCCACCGACACACCGCGTTCAGGGCTCTCACCCAGGTGTTACACGTGACAGGCTTGATGCCGCGCTCGCGCAGATGGACCACGAAGTGCTGTAGGTCGGCTTTGCTGATCAGGGGCGCGGAGTCGGGGCGCGGAGGGGCACTGGCCTGCGCGGTATTGAATGCTTTCCAAGCGGATTCATACCACTCGATGGTCGAGGGCGTGACGTTGTTGATGTAGGTTCGTTCGCGGAGAAACTGCTGAAAGAGTTGATCGAGGCGATCCATGGAGCCAGAAGGTCCTTTCAGACCTGTCTGTCTCCACCGGATCAGCGCAAGTGCTGGCGGCGTATGAAGTTGGTGCGCCCTGCAGGAGTCGAACCTGCGACCTCCTGGTTCGTAGCCAGACGCTCTATCCAGCTGAGCTAAGGGCGCGCGAGGGTAGGATCGAACGGAACCGTAACTATATCAGGAGAAATCGATGTCTTCCAAAACACCCTCCAAACCGCCCGCGCAGGTGGCCCGCGATCTCGTTGGCAGCTTCGCGCCGAAGCTGGCCGACCTCACCGAGCAGGTCCTCTTCGACGACGTCTGGAAGCGCCCGGAACTGTCCAAGCGCGATCGCAGCCTGATTACGGTGGCCGCCCTCGTTGCCCTCAACCGAGGCGAGCAGCTCCGATTCCACCTTCCCCATGCGGTGGAAAACGGTGTGACCGTCGAAGAATTAGCCGAGGCGATCACCCACCTGGCGTTCTACTCCGGCTGGCCCTCTTCGATGTCGGCAGCGACCCTCGCCAAGGAACTATTCAAGCAGGACGCGTGACTATAATCAGCCTGCCGTGAGCGACCCTTCCATCGAACACAAGGCGCAGGGGCCGGCGTCGGTCGCGTGCTTCATCCTCACCGTCAGCGACACGCGCACCCCCGACACCGACACGAGCGGCCAGGCGATCCTCGGACTGCTCGAAGCGGCAGGCCACACGGTCACCGACTACGCGATCGTGAAGGACGAGCCCGCGCAGGTGACCGCGGCCGTGCGCGCGCAACTCGCCGACGACCGCGTCAACGTCATCATCACCACCGGCGGCACGGGCGTCAGCTCGCGCGACGGCACGTTCGAAGCCGTCAACGCCCTCCTCGAGAAACGCCTCGACGGATTCGGCGAGCTGTTCCGCATGCTCAGCTTCCAGGAAGTCGGATCCGCCGCCATGCTCAGCCGCGCCACCGCGGGCACCGCCGCGCGCAAGGCGATCTTCGTCCTCCCGGGATCCGAGAATGCGGTGCGCCTCGCGATGACGCAGCTCATCATCCCTGAGCTCGGGCACTTCGTGCAGCAATTGAATAAATGACAAGCAAGATGCGTCCCTTCACGGGCACGATCCCGCTCGCCCGCGCGCGAGAGCTGATTGACGGCGCCATCCGTCCGATCGAGCGCCTCGAACACGTGGCGCTCGAGGCCGCCAACGGACGCGTCCTGGCCAGGGATGTCGTCTCGACCGCAGATGTGCCGCCCTTCACGCGCGCCGCGATGGACGGCTACGCGGTGCGCGCGCAGGACACCACGGGCGCCAGCCGCCAGCAGCCGACGACGCTCACCTGGATCGAAAAGGTCTTCACGGGCCAACTGCCGACCCGCGTGGTCGGCCCCGGCCAGTGCACCGAGATTGCCACCGGCGCACCGATGCCCGACGGCGCCGACGCGGTGGTCATGGTGGAGGAAACCGACGCCGATGATTCGGGCCTCGTTCGCATCTTCGCGGGCGTCGAGCCGCGGCAGAACACCGGACGCCAGGGCGCCGACATCCAGCGCGGCCAGACCGTCCTTCGAGCCGGCGAGGAGCTGAACGCCAGCCGCGTGGGCGCGGTCGCCGCCGTCGGCCTTCGCAGCGTGGACGTCTACGCACGCCCGAGGGTTGCGATCCTCTCGACGGGCAACGAGATCGTGGAACCCGGGCGGCCGCTCGAGCCGGGCCACATCTACGACATCAACAGATTCACGCTGTCGGCGGCGGTGGCCGAACACGGCGGAGTACCGGTGCCTCACCGCGCGGCCGCCGACACCATCGCGGATATTTCCCGCGCCGTGGACGACTGCCTGCAGGAAGACGTGCTCGTGTTTTCGGGCGGCAGCTCCGTCGGAGAGCGCGACCTGATCCTCGACGTGCTGGGCGAGCGCGGCGAGGTTCTCTTCCACGGGATCTCCGTGAAGCCAGGCAAGCCCACCGCGTTCGGGCTGATCAACGGCAGGCCGTTTTTCGGCATGCCCGGCTACCCGTCCTCGTGCCTATCGAACGCCTACATCCTGCTGGGGCCGGCGCTTCGCCGCATCGCCCGCCTGTCACCGCGCATCGTGAAGACGGTCTCCGTGCCGCTGGCCCAGCGCATCGTGTCGCCGGCCGGCAGGCATCAGTTCTACACGGTGCGCATCGTCGACGGCGCCGCGCTCCCCGCGTTCAAGGCGTCGGGCGATATCACGAGCATGTCGCAGGCGGATGGCTATATAGAGATTCCGATCGACACCGATGTCGTCGAGCAGGGAGCGATGGTCGAGGTAACGCTGTTTTGACTGAGTCTCAAGAGAAAATCGTCGACAAGATTGGCATCCCGGTCGCCAGGCGACACATCTTTCTCTGCGCCGATCAGACCACTCCCAAGTGCTGCGACAAGGAACGCGGGATTGTCGCGTGGGATTTCCTGAAGAAGCGACTCAGGGAGCTGGGACTGTCCGAGCAGGGCGGCGTCCTCCGGACCAAGGCCAACTGTCTGCGGATCTGCGAGGGCGGGCCGATTGCCGTCATCTATCCCGAGGGCACGTGGTACGGCGAGTGCGACCCGCCGGTGCTCGAGCAGATCATCCAGGAACACTTGATCGGCGGCCGGGTCGTCACAGGTCGCCTGATAGCCGCCCGCCCCCTCGCCTAGAGCCCAGAGCCCATTCCAGTTCTCCGCCCTTCTGCCGATTATGAATGGCGGTGGCTACTCTCCCTGTTTCTCGTGAAGGCGGCCGCGGGACACGGCATTACTCGCTTCTGGTCGTTGGCGACAGCGAGCCGAGCCGGGACGCGCTGTCGCGCAGGCTCGCGCAGGGCGGCTACGACGTCACCACGGCGGCGGGCGGCCACGACGCGCTGGCGCTGGCGTTGACGCACCCCTTCGACCTGATACTGCTCGACGTCGAGATGCCCGGGATGGGCGGGCTCGAGGTCCTCAGCGAGCTGCGAAAGAGCCGATCGCAAACCGATCTGCCCGTCATCATGGTCACGGCGGGCACGCAGGGCACCGACATCGCGGAGGCCTTCCGGCTCGGCGCCAACGACTACATCACCACGCCGGTGGATTTTCCGGTGGCCCTGGCGCGCATCGTCACGCACCTGGCACACAAGGCGGCGGTGGCCGACCTGCGCGTCAGCGAGGAACGCTACGCCCTGGCCGTCACCGGCTCGCGCGACGGCTTCTGGGACTGGAACCTGACGACCGACGAGGTGCACTGGTCGTCGCGCTGGAAGCAACTGCTCGGATACGGCGAGGCGGAGATCGGCACCAGTCCTGACGAATGGCTCTCCCGCGTCCACGAAGACGACGTCGATGGCGTCCGGCAGCAACTGAAGGCCCATCTCGAGAGCGGCTCCGGCCACTATGAGTCGGAACACCGCATCCGCCATCAGGACGGCGCGCTCCGGTGGGTGCTCTGCCGCGGCGCGGCGGTCCGGAACGCCGCCGGAGTGCCGACGCGTCTCGCGGGCTCGCTGACCGACATCACCGATGCCAAGGTGGCCGACGCCGTGACCGGCCTTCCCAACCGGCACCTGTTCATCGACGTGCTCGAGCGGGCGATCAAGCGTGCGGAGCGGCGCAACAACTACACGTTCGCGCTGCTCGTGCTCGGGCTCGACCGCCTGGATCTCGTCAACGAAACGCTCGGACCGATGACGGCGGATCGCCTGCTGGTGGCGGTGGCGACGCGGCTGCAGGCGCGGCTCCGTCCCACTGACTCGCTGGGGAGCGACGGCCCCGGGTGCACGCTCGCACGGCTGGGCGGGGATGAGTTCAACGTCCTGATCGACGATATCGGCGACGCGAGCGACACCGTTCGCGTGGCGCAGCGCCTGCGGGCGGCCTTCGATCAGCCGTTCGACGTCGACGGCCAGCCCGTGTTCCTCTCAGCGAGCGTCGGCATTGCCATCAGCACCACGGGATACAGCCGCCCCGAAGACATCATGCGCGATGCCGTCACGGCGTTGCACCGCGCCAAGGCCGAAGGAACCGTGCCCTGCGAAATCTTCGACCCCACCATGCGGGAGCGGGCGATTGCCCGGCTGCGGATCGAAACAGACCTGCGGCGGGCGATCGATCACGAGGGATTCGACCTGCACTATCAGCCGATCGTGGCGGTCGAGACCGGCGTGATCACCGGGTTCGAAGCACTGATGCGGTGGGGACGTCCCTCGCCCGGCATGGTCGGCCCCGCGGAGTTCATCCCGGTCGCCGAGAGCACCGGCATGATCCTGCACCTCGGGCAGCTCGCGCTCCTCGAGTCGTGCCGCCGGATGGCGGCGTGGCAGACGCGATTCGGCAGCGCGGCGCCGAAATCGATCTGCGTCAACGTCTCGAGCCGCCAGTTCTCGACCATCGATTTCGCGAGCGAGATCGAGGCGGTGCTCGACCGAACCGGACTGGCGCCGTCGAGCTTGAAGCTCGAGATCACCGAAAGCGCCTTTCTCGAAGACCTCGACGCCGCGCGCGAGATGGTCGAGAAGCTGCGGATCATCGGCGTCGGCTGCAGCCTCGACGACTTCGGCACAGGATATTCATCGCTGAGCTACCTGCACCAGCTCATGGTGGAGACGCTGAAAGTGGATCGCTCGTTCGTCAGCCGCATCGGCGGCGGCAAGCGCGGCGCCGAGATGCTGCACGCCATCGTCAGCCTTGGGCACAGCCTGGGGATGGACGTCGTCGCGGAGGGCGTGGAGACACGCGACCAGTTGTCGCAGCTCAAGGCGCTCGGCTGCGAGCACGCGCAGGGGTTCTATTTCTCGATGCCGGTGACCGCCGCCGCCGCTGAACGCCTCATCGAACGTCAGCCCTGGGCTGGCGACGCACTGCTCTGCAAGCTCGCCTCCTAGCTGGCGTCCTACGCTAGCTTCAAGAGCGACCGCTCTTATATAATCTTTCGCGAATCCTACCCGTAAACAACTGGAAGATCTCCTCCACAGTTATAGCGGTACAAGCTGGGAGCAGGATAGAAACATGTCAGTGACCGATGTTGCCGAGCAGGAAACCGCCTCGCGTCCGCGCGAGGAGCGCATCATCAACGATTTCGCCATCCAGGTAGCCACTGTCAACGGATCGGGCAGCCAGACCGCCAACATGGTTCTGCTGCGTTCAATTTTTCAGATGGGCGTGCCGGTCTCCGGCAAGAACATGTTCCCATCGAACATCGCGGGGCTGCCCACGTGGTACACCATCAGGGCCAGCGCCAAAGGATATATCGGCCGCAAGAAGGAGGTTGACCTCCTCGTCGCGATGAACGCGGAGACGGCCAAGGAAGACGTGCTGACGCTCGCGCCCGGCGCTGCCGTGGTCTACGACGAGCCGCTCAAGCTCAACGAGCTTCGCAAGGACCTCATCTTCTATCCCGTCCCGTTCGACAAGATCATCAACCCGATCACGACCGACGCCAAGCTGCGGCGCCTGGTGCGCAACATGATCTACGACGGCGTGCTGTCGCGGCTGCTCTCGATCGACATATCGCAGATGGAGAAGGCGCTGCGGAAGCAGCTCGGGAAGAAGGAAAAGGCGATTCAGCTCAACATGGGCGCGCTCAAGGCGGGATACGACTTCGCCGAAGCCAGCCTCACCAAGCAGGATCCCTTCGTCATCGAGCCGATGGACAAGACCACCGGCATGATCCTGATCGAAGGCAACGCCGCCGCCGCGATCGGCTGCATGATGGCGGGGGTCACCTTCGTCGGCTGGTATCCGATCACGCCCTCGTCCTCGCTCTGCGAGTCGCTGATCGAGTACCTGAAGAAGTACCGCCGCGACCCGGAGACGGGCAAGACGACCTACGCGGCCATCCAGGCCGAAGACGAGCTCGCGGCCCTCGGCATGGTGATCGGCGCCGGCTGGATGGGCGCCCGCGCGATGACGTCCACGGCCGGCCCCGGCATCTCGCTGATGGCGGAGTTCACGGGCCTCGGCTACTACGCCGAAGTGCCGGCGGTGATCTTCGACGTCCAGCGCGTGGGGCCCTCCACGGGTCTGCCGACGCGCACCGCGCAGCAGGACATCCTGTCGACGGCGATGCTCTCGCACGGCGACACCAAGCACCCCCTGCTCCTGCCCTGCTCGGTGCACGAGTGCTACACCATGGCGATGGACGCCTTCGACCTCGCCGAGCGCCTGCAGACGCCGATCTTCGTGATGTCGGACCTCGACCTCGGCATGAACAACTGGATGTCGCAGCCCTTCGAGTTTGCCGAGCGCCCGCTCGACCGCGGCAAGCGGCTGACCGCCGACAAGCTCAAGGAACTGGGCCAGTGGGGCCGCTACAAGGACGTGGACGGCGACGGCATCCCCTACCGCTCGGTGCCTGGCGACGGCATGCCCGCCTACTTCACCCGCGGCTCGGGCCACAACGAAATGGCGCAGTACAGCGAGCGCGCCGACGACTACGCCAACAACCTCGACCGCCTGGGGCGTAAGTTCGACACCGCGCGGACGCTGGTGCCGAAGCCGGAAGTCGTGATGACCGGCAAGGGCGGCGTCGGCCTGATCGCGTGGGGCACGACGCACTGGGCGATCGTCGAGTCGCGCGACCAGTTGGTCAACGAGGTGAAGCTCGATACCTCGTACCTGCGGCTGCGCGCCTTCCCATTTACGCAGGAGCTCTGGGACTTCATCGACGCGTGCGATCGCGTCTACGTCGTCGAGCAGAATCGCGACGGCCAGATGCTCTCGCTGATCAAGATGGAATGCAACGCGGCGCAGTTCGCCAAGCTTCGCAGCATTCGCCACTACGTCGGGCTGCCGATCGACGGCCGGTCCGTGACCACGGAACTGTTGAAGCAAGAGGGCCGGTAGACCAATGTCCACATCAGCCACACCACCCGCGGCGCCGGGCAAGAAGATCAACCGCATCGGGCTCGACCCGGTGCCGTACCGGGGCGGCAAGACGACGCTCTGCGCCGGGTGCGGGCATAACGCGATCACCGAGCGCATCATCGACTCGTTCTTCGAGATGGGCGTCGACCCGACGCAGGTCATCAAGTTCTCCGGCATCGGCTGCTCGAGCAAGAGCCCCGCGTACTTCCTCAGCGCCGCCCACGGCTTCAACTCGGTGCACGGGCGCATGCCGTCGGTGGCCACCGGCGCCATCTGCGCCAACCGGAAGATGCTCGCGATCGGCGTCAGCGGCGACGGCGACACGGGCGCGATCGGCATCGGGCAATTCGTCCACCTGATGCGCCGGAACATCCCGATGATTTACATCATCGAAGACAACGGCTGCTACGGCCTGACCAAGGGTCAGTTCTCGCCGACCGCCGACCTCGGCTCCACGCTGAAGTCCGGCGTGGTGAACGACCTGCCGCCGATCGACACCTGCGCGCTGGCCATCGAGCTCGGCGCGTCGTTTGTCGCGCGGTCGTTCTCGGGCGACCCGAAGCAACTGAAGTCGATCCTCAAGGCGGCGATCAGCCACAAGGGCACCTGCATGATCGACGTGATCTCGCCCTGCGTGACCTTCAACGACCACGAGGGCTCGACCAAGAGCTACTC
>CANIBQ010000149.1 GCA_947465645.1 Acidobacteriota bacterium
CTGGGACGACCCGATTACGTGATGGTGGCCGCGCTGGCGATGGTGTTTTCGGTGATGACCAGTTACGCGCGGGCGCGCGCGGAGTCGCTGATCGAGAAGTGCAAGGTGGGTTTCATGGAGCGGCCCGAGCGCATCGTGCTCTTCATGATCGGTGCGTTCACCGATCGGATGGCCGGCGTGCTGTGGGTGATCCTGGTCCTCTCGATCGTCACGGTGATCAACCGGATGCACTACACGTATCTGGCCTTGAGCAACAAGCCGATGCCGAACGCCGCAAATCCATTCTGGCGCGCGTTCTTCTGGCGGGACGAGCGGACGAGCGTGCCGTATGACCTGTGGGTCATCGCGATCCTGGCGTTCGTGTGGCTCACCCCGCCCGACTGGCTACGAGATCCGGCGGCGGCTGGAATGGGCCTGTGGGCCTGGTTCTAGCGGCTGGCCTGACCTAGATCGCTCCGGCCGGCCGCCTCCGGCCGCGCCAGGCTGGCGACGGCATCCACCAGCGATGCGGGCTCGACCGGCTTCGACAGATAGATACGAAATCCCGCGCGCAGCATCTGCTGAGGATCATCGGCATTCCCGTACGCGGTCAACGCGATGACCGGCGGCGGATGGGGCGACCGCGCCAGTTCCCTGATCAGCGCGTAGCCGTCGGGCCCCGGCATGGCGATGTCGCTGATGACCACATCGGGCCGGCTCCGGACGATGGCGTCCAGCGCCGCCATCACGCTCTCGACGGCGGACACTCGTGCCCCGGCCAGTTCGAGAACGAAGATGAGCAGATCCCTGGTGTCGGGCTCGTCGTCCACCACCAGAACGGTCACGCCGTCCAGGTGGGCATGGATCTGCTGACGCCCGCTCTCTGACTGGGTGCTGCCCTCGGCAACGGTGGCGTCCGCGAGCGGGAGCCTGATCCGGAAGGTTGAGCCATACCCGCGCCCGGGGCTGTCCGCGGCGATCGTTCCACCGTGCAGCTCCACCAGGTGCCTGGCGATGTTGAGTCCAACGCCCAGACCCGGACGGTCGTGGGTGCTGCCCGCGTCGGGAAACGGCTCGAACACGCGAGCCAGCGCCTGGGGATCGAGACCCTCTCCGGAATCCTGGACGGTGATGAGCGCCGCACCCGACTCGCGGGACAGCGAGACCTCCACGCGGCCACCCGACGGCGTGAACTTCACCGCGTTGGACAGCAGATGCCAGACCGCCTGGTGCAGGCGGTACGGGTCGCCCATCGCGGTCAACTGATCGTCCTGGGCGGCGGAGGCGGTTATCCGGACGGCCCTGGCGTCGGCGGCCGGGCGAAGGGTGTCGATCGCGGCGTCAAGGATGTCCGCAAGGCGAAGCGGCGCGACGTCGAGACGTATGGTTCCGCTCATGGCGCGGGACACGTCGATCAGCTCCTCGATCAACCGCTGCTGCGCTTCGATGCTGCGATCGATGACGTCGAGGGCGTGGGCCGTCTGCTGCGGATTGAGGCCGGTGTCGCGGAGCAGCCGGGTCCAGCCGAATATCGGCGTCAGCGGTGCCCGCAGCTCGTTCGACACCCGTGTCAGAAAGGCATCCTTGGCGCGGCCGGCGGCGGCGAGCGTGGTGCCTTCCCGTTCCAGCCGCACGACCTCGGTCACATCCTCGACGCGGTGAATGATGTAGGCGACGGCTCCGTTTTTTTCGAGAACCGGAGAATTGACCGGGCTCCAGTAGCGTTCCTCGAATCCGCCACCCTCCGCCTCCGGCCGGCGGATGTCGTATTTCTGCACGGCCATCGTGTCCGGCCGGCGATGCTCAAGAACGCGGACCAGTGAGGCGCGGAGATTTCTGGTGCCGGTCGCCTCCGGCTCCGCCGGATTGTCCGGAAACACGTCGAAGATGTCGCGACCGACGATCGCGGCGCGGGTCGTCATCGTCGCGCTGAGATACGCGTCGCTGACGGCAACGATCGTGAAGTCCGGTGACAGGACCAGATAGAGACCTGGCACCGACTCAAACAGGATGCGAAAGTCTGGCGTCGGAACGCTACTCATTGGAACGCTGCTCATACGCCGCAGGCCCTACTCGTCGCCCGGGCTGGCCGAACCGCCGTCGCGGCGCGTCACGGGCCCGGAGCGCCGGCCGTGCGCCAGGGCGTGCACGGCCGCCACGAGTTCGCCCGGGTCCACGGGCTTCGGCACGTGCAGCTGGAACCCGCCCGCCAGCATGCGAATGCGATCCTCCGCCCGTGTGGCTCCAGTGAGCGCGATCGCGGGAACCGGGGCCTCGGTGTCCTCGTCCCGCAGGCGGAGGGTGCGGATCATCTCGTATCCGTCTCCATCCGGCATCTCGATATCGGAGATGAGCACGTCGGGGCGTTCACGCGCCAGGGCGGCCAGCGCGGCCTCGGTCGACGCGCACGTCCGGACGATGGCCCCGCGGTCCCGCAGGATCGTCGCCACGAGATCGCGGGCGTCGGCACTGTCGTCGATGAACAGCACGCGGACGCCGTCGAGCCGCAAGGGCGCGGCCTGGACCGGCGCCGCGCGGCGGTCGGCCGGATCGGCAGTGCGGCTGTCGAGTCCCACGGGCAACAGCACGGTGAAGGACGCGCCGCGGCCGTCGCCGTCGCTGGCGGCGTACACGGTGCCGCCGTGCATCTCGACCAGGTTCCGGACGATCGCGAGGCCGAGCCCAAGGCCGCTGTGCTCACGGCGGTCGGTTGCCGTCGCCTGCGCGTACCGGTCGAAGATGTGCGGCAGGAAATCCGCGGGGATGCCGCGGCCATCATCCGCGACGACGATCTCCACCTGAGACGCCAGTTGCCGAAGGGACAGCCGGATGGTGCCTTTCGGGCGGCTGAACTTGATGGCATTCGCGAGCAGATTCCAGACGACCTGCTGCAGACGGGCGGCGTCGGCGAGGATAGGCCTCACCTCGGCATCGAAGTCTTTCACGACCGCGACCGCGCGCGCGTCGACCTGGGGCCGCACGGCATCGAGCGCCGCCTCGCAAATCCTCGCCGGATCCACAGAGGTGACGTGCAACTCGAGTTTGCCGGAAATGATTCTGGACACATCCAGGAGGTCGTTGATCAGCTGCAACTGGACGTTGGCGTTGCGCTCGATGACGCCGAGCGCGTGGCGGACGCGGTTCCGGTCGAGCGTGCGCTCGTTCAGAATGCGCGCCCAGCCGAGAATCGCATTCAGCGGGGTGCGCAGCTCGTGTGACAGTGTCGCGAGAAACAGGTCCTTGGCCGCATTCGCCTGCTCGGCTTCTCCGCGCGCCTCCCGTTCGCGAAGCAGCGACTCGTCGCGCTCCTGTTCCAGCCGATGCCGCTCGGTGACGTAGCGAAGGCTCTGCGCGAGCCGGTCGGCGGAGAGCATGTTCTTCGGAAGATAGTCGTCGGCGCCGGCCTTCATGAATTCGACGGCGGTCTGCTCATCGCCGTGGCCGGTCAGAATAATCACGGGCGTCCCGACGTCCTCCTTGACGGTGCGCAGCACGTCGAGTCCGTCGCCGCCCGGAAGCTGATAATCCAGGAGCACGCAGTCGAAGGCGGACTCCCCGAGTGCCTCGACCGCGGCTTCGACGCTCCCGGCCTCCTGCAGCGTCGCCTCGAGGCCGGCCGACCGCAGCGCCCGGGCGACCGCCAGCCGGTCGACTTCGTCGTCGTCTACGAGCAGGATGTTCACGGGCGCACGCTCCTCATGGCAGGTCTACCAGCGTCCAGTACTTGTTCAGGGCCGCCGTCAGTTCCATGAAGCTGGGAAACTCGACCGGCTTCCGCAGGTAGCCGGCAACATGGAAATCGTAGGCATCGATCCGGTCCTTTTCGTCGCCGGATGTCGTCAGCACCACGACCGGCGTGGGGCGAAGCCGCGGATCGGCCCGCAGTTCCCGCAGGAACTCGATGCCCCCCATGCCAGGCATGTTCAGATCCAGCAGCACCAGCCGCCGCGCGGCCGGCACCGTCCCGTCACGTAACATGGTCAGCGCTTCCAATCCGTTCACGGCCACGTACAACGGATTGAGGATCTTGTTCTTCTCAAACGCGCGCTTCACGTTCATCACATCGACCTCATCGTCTTCGACGAGGAGAATGTGCAGGATCCGGTCGTCGGTCATTCGTCGGCTCCCTCCGCGACGTGCTTCGGCCACAGAAACAGGAAGGTGGCACCCGAACCGTCCGCGGACTCGAGCGACACCCGCCCGCCCCGGTTTTCGACATTCTTCTTGACGAGCGCGAGTCCCATGCCGGCGCCTTCCACCTTGTCGCGCGGTTGAAGCGTCTGAAACATCTCCCAGACTTTCGAGTGGAACGCCAACGGAATGCCCACGCCGTTGTCGCTGACGGAGAATTCGTAAAAGTCCCCGGCATCGCGCACCGAGACCGTGATGGTCACGTCGGGACGTCCGGAGTGCTTCAACGCGTTGCCCACGAGGTTCTGAAACACCTGCTGCAGCGGCACGCGCTCTGTGTCGAACGTCGGCATTCCGGCGCCGATCTGAATGACCACGTCGCCCGCTGGAGCAAGCATCTCGAGCACGTCATGGAGCAGAGCCTTCACGTCGACGCACTCGACGCGGTTCCGAACCCGGCCGGCGCGGGAGTACTGGAGGAGGCCGTCGATCAGGGTTTCCATCCGGTTGACACGCGACCGGAGCAGCACCAGGTGCTGCCGGCTCTCGGCCCCCAGCTTCTGGCCCAGGTCGTCCTCGATCCAGTTCGCCAGACTGGCAATGCCCCGCAGGGGCGCCTTCAGATCGTGGGACGCCACGTACGCGAACTGATCGAGTTCCCGATTGATACGCGACAAGGATTGCGTCAGCCGCTGAAGCTCCTCGGCGTGGGCTTCGATCACGCCGCGCGAACGGACCAGTTCGGTCACGTCGACGAAGTGGCACATGACGCCGTGAACGGCGCCGGTGACATCGGTCAACGGCTGGTACACGAAGTTGACGAATCCCTCCTCCGGCCCACTGGATCCCCGCTCCCAGACCCGGCGCTCTTCCCTGCCGGTATGGGGCTGGCCTGACGTGTACACCCGGTCAAGAGCATCGGTGAGCGCGGCCGATGATTCTGGAAAGACCTCCCGCATCGTCTTCCCGATGACCGGGGCCGCGCCGACCAGCTGATGGTACCGGCCGTTGGCAGTTTCGATGACATGGTCCGCGCCGCGGGTTGTGCAGACCGCAGCCGGCACCTGCATGAAGACGCGCTGCAGCTCCTTCGACAATCGTTCGCCTTCGCTGCGCCGCGCCTGTTCCAGCGCGAGCTGACGCACTGCCCGCTGACGGGCGGTCGCGTCCCGGAACGCGACGACGGCGCCGACGGGCACGTCCGCCTGACAGATCGGGGTCACGACGTAGTCGACCGGAAAGCTGCTGCCGTCTTTCCGCCAGAACAGATCGCTGTCCCCGTGGAAGCTGCGGCCCTCGCGGAGCGCAGAGAGAATGGGACACTCGGATTCAGGGTAGGGAGCACCATCGGCCCGCGTGTGGTGGATCAGACGATGCTGCGGCTCGCCGATGAGATCCTCCGCGGCCCACCCGAGCATCTCCGAGGCCGACCGGTTCACGAACGTGATGCGGCCCTGGGCGTCAAGGCCGTGGACGCCTTCGCCTATGGATTGAAGGATCAGCTCGTAGGAGACGTGCGGAGTGGCGGGAGGATGCGGCACCGACACCGGGGAAGCGGGCGAGCATTCACGAGACTTCCCTTGGGGCATTCGCGTCGGGTTGTGGCGGAGCGCCGATCGTACCACGGCCGACTCGCTTCGCACGATGCGTGCCAGCTCTACGGATGAACCGGCTCATCCGTATGCGGCAAGCCGCGAGCGACCTTACGACGCCTTGCGTACTTTTGATTTCTGACTCTTCACCTTTGACTTGGCGATGACCGCCTTCGCCGGTTTCTTCTTATCCTGACTGACTGAATCGAGGCTGCGCCGCAGCGCTTCCATCAGGTCCACCACCCGCGCCGGCTCCTGCACCTCGGGCGCACCGAACTCCTCGCCGGCAATCTTGGCATCGATGATCTTGCGCAGTCCTTCGTTGTACTCGTCCTTGTAGTCCTTGAGGTTCAGGTCGGCGGCGAAGGTGGCGATGACCTGCTTCGCCAGCTTCATCTCCTCGGGCTTCACCTTCGTCGGCACCGAATTGAGCTCCTCGATCTGATCGATGCTGCGGATCTCCGCGTCGTGGTGCAGCGTGTACATCACGAGCCCCTTTTTCTGCGGCTTGATCGCGACGAGGTACTCGCGGCCATACAGAGCGACTTTCCCGATGCCCGCCTTCCCCACCATCCCTTCGCGCATCACCGCGAACGCGTCGGCTGCCATCGGACCATCGGGCGCAAGGTAGTACGCCCGATCGACGTAGATCGGGTCGATGTCGGAGGCATCCGCGAACTGCACGAGGTTGATGACGCGGCTCGATTCGACGCGCACCTTCTGGAGGTCTTCGTCGTCGACGACGATGTAACGCCCCTTCTCGAACTCGTAGCCTTTGGCGAGCTCGGCGTTCGTCACCTCACGCTCGCAGCTCGGGCACCAGCGCTTCTGCTGGATGCGCGTCTGGCACTCGGCGTGGAGCTGATTGAATGAGATGGTGGCGGCGGACTCGGTGGCCGGGAACACCTTCACGGGGATGTTCACCAGACTGACCTTGAGAAAGCCCTTCCAGGTGGGTCGAATAGCCATACGGGGATTATCGGCGGAACCCGTTTAAACAGTATCTTCGTCGCGCCGGCTGCCCAGGTCGAGCCCGGACCGCCCCATGTGGATGTCCTGGGCCTTGACCTTGTCCCGAAGGACCCGGCGGGCCTGGCCGTAAAGATGGCCGGGGACCTCGAGCCGCCTGGCGATGCTCTTGAAGTGCGACACCAGCATGAGCGTGACGCTCTCGTCCTCTTCCTTCCATGACACCGCCTGGATCTGGCCCCAGGGCATGAAGCCGCTGTCGGACCAGACGCCGTCCCGATAAAACCCGCGAGGGACGCGCGTACTGAGGGGAACCGCGTACCCGAAGTACAGAAACATCATCACTTCGCCGAAGAGCTCCTGCGGCGTGCGCCCGAGAACGAAGATCTTGATCACGACCAGAAGGCCGAGCACGGCGCCCAGCGCCAGCGCGAAGCCGTAGAAGCGGGGTTTCGGGTTTTCCCAGATGAGAACGGCGGACGACTTGCGCCGCAGGAAGCGCAGCAGGTCGGTGGTGACTTTGACGTTGGCCGCGAAGAAGCCGAGGCCGAACACGAACATGAGCTGCGGGAGAAGGGTCTCCGGCGCCATGGGGTCAGCCTGTCAGCGAGGGGAGCCGGGATCCGGGATCAGGGATCCGGGTTTTGACGCACGCGTCGAGGCAGGTTCCGCCAGCCTCGGATCGAAGCATTTACGGCAGCGGGCCTCGTATGTGCCCTGCGCGCCGAGCAGCACCCGGTCTTCACTGACGACGAGCCGCTGCGTGTGGTTCGCGGGGTTGCCGCACACCATGCAGATCGCCAGCGTCTTGGTGATGTACTCGGCAATCGCGAGCAGCTGCGGCATCGGCTCGAACGGCTTGCCGAGGTAGTCCTTGTCCAACCCGGCGACGATGACGCGCTTGCCGCGATCCGCCAGCGTGTTGCAGACGGCCGGCAGTTCCGCGTCGAAGAACTGCCCTTCGTCGATGCCGACGACCTCGGTGTCGGCCTCCACCTCTGCGAGCAGCGTGCGCGAGCTCGCCACCGGTGACGAGGGGATGCGCATCTCGCTGTGCGACACGATGTGGTCGTCCGCATAGCGCGTATCGAGCGCCGGTTTGAAGATCTGGACGCGCTGCCGCGCGATCTGGGCGCGCCGCAGCCGGCGGATCAGCTCCTCGCTCTTGCCGCTGAACATGCTGCCGACGATGACTTCGATCCAACCCTGGTTGGTTGGCGTACGAACA
>CANIBQ010000150.1 GCA_947465645.1 Acidobacteriota bacterium
CCCATATCTTGATCCTCGAGCAGGACGGCAAGCCGCTGCCGGGCGCCTGTGTCGCCAACGCGGCGAGCCCAGCACGCCGTTTGTCTATCGCGACAAAGGCAGCATGGCCATCGTCGGCCGCGGCTCGGCGATCGCCGACTTCGGCTGGGTGAGTTTCGCAGGACCACTCGCGTGGCTCTCATGGCTCTTTCTGCACATCTTCATGCTCATCGGTTTCCGCAACCGCGCAGTCGTCCTGCTGCAATGGGCGGTGTCCTATTTCACGTTTCAGCGAAGCGTTCGCCTCATCACGAACGTCGAACGTGAACGGGACTGAAGGTGCTTGCCGTCGCGTGACATCGGCCGCGATCGCGGCAGGGGAGGCGAGCTCGGGTCGAACTTACTTGTGACCGCGCTGTCTACGACGGTACGCAATCCCGTCGAGTACGGTGATGACGCCGGCGATGAGGAGCATCCCGCCGAACAGAATCATCAGAAATGTCATGGACGCTTTCCCCCGGCGAGCACCGTCCCAAGCGTCAGGAAACCGCCCCACAGGACGAAACCCAGCACGGCCAGCCACGCCGAAAAAGGACGATCGCTGAGGAACTGGCCAAATCCCATGGCGCCGGCGGCCACGTTGCCGACGTCGAGCGGCTTGTCGGCCAGCAATGCGCGCTGCTTATCGTGCAATTCTAGCGTCGTCATCGTCGTCGTCTCGGTCGTCGGCGTGAGCAAGCCCGGTCCCGAAGGGCCTCTGCCGGGTTAATCGACCGTTGACGTCGATCAGCGCCCCCGGAGTGTGAAATATTGCAGCAACTCCATTCCGGTATCGTGGCAGAAACTGCGCACACGCCGCGCGGATGCTATGGTTCGCTTCGCGATGCCGACGCCCCCTAGAACATCCGAGGGGGAGCCTGCCACCGCCACGGTTCGCATCGCGCCGTGGCCAGAACGTGATCGGGTGCGAGTGACTACGCAGCGAACGTGTGCTTATGTTTGAGTAAGCCTTCAAGAACATCGACGATGTCCGCTTATCCGCGCCATCGCGCAGGTGGTGCAGCCCAGGCTCGGCGAGCGCATCTACTACGACGGGGCCGTCGGCTCAAGGGCTCCTGTGTACATACAGGAACGACACGCTCGTTGTGTGTACATTGTGCTCACTGACACGAGTCAGCGTGCGGCTTTACGCGAGTAGTGAGTGACGACGTAGTTGTCGACGAGCGCGCGGAAACCGTCCGCCAGCTCGTCGTAGTTGCCGCGCAGCGTGGTGACGTGTTCGCCGTCGATGAACACGGGGCAGTTCGGCGCTTCGCCGGTGCCGGGCAGGCTGATGCCGATGTTGGCCGCCTTCGACTCGCCAGGACCGTTGACCACGCATCCCATGACCGCGAGGGTCAGCGTTTCGACCCCCTCGTAGTCCTTTTTCCACGCCGGTAGCTGCTCGCGGATGTAGTCCTGCGTCCGCTCGGCGAGCTGCTGGAAGGTACTGCTGGTGGTGCGCCCGCAACCCGGGCAGGCGGTCACGCTGGGCGAAAACGAGCGCAGGCCGAGTGCCTGCAGCAGCTCGCACGCCGCGTACACCTCTTCACGCCGATCGCCACCGGGTCGCGGCGTGAGCGACACGCGAATGGTGTCGCCGATTCCTTCATGCAGCAGGATGCCGATCGCCGACGCCGACCAGACGAGCCCTTTCGTGCCCATCCCCGCTTCGGTGAGCCCGAGATGAAGCGGCTGCTCGGTTTTGGCCGAGAGGTCACGGTAGATGGCGAGCAGATCGCGCGGCCGCGAGACCTTGCACGAGATGATGATCTGGTCCTTGCGCAGGCCGGTCTCGATCGCGAGCTCGGTCGATTGCACCGCCGAGATCACCATGCACTCGTTCAGGATGTCTTCGGACGACCGACCCAGGCTGCGGTCGGTGTTCTCCTGCATCTTCGCGAGCACGAGCTCCTGGTTGAGCGAGCCGCCGTTCACGCCGATGCGCACCGGCTTGTTGTGATCGATCGCGACCTTGCAGATCGTGGCGAACTGCTCGTCGCGCCGCCTGCCGGTGCCGACGTTGCCGGGATTGATGCGGTACTTGTCGAGCGCCGCGGCCGTCGCCGGGTACTTCGTCAGCAGCAGGTGGCCGTTGTAGTGGAAGTCGCCGATCAGGGGCGCGGTGCAGCCGGCGTCGAGCATCCGCTGCTTGATTTCCGGCACTGCCGCCGCCGCTTCGGGCACATTGACGGTGATGCGCACGAGCTCCGACCCGGCCTCTGCCAGTTCGATGCACTGGCGTGCCGTGCCCGACGCATCGGCGGTATCGGTCATCGTCATCGACTGCACGACGACGGGGGCGCCGCCGCCGACCTGGATGTGGCCGACGCGGACACCGATCGTGCGATGGAGCCGAGCCGCGACCGTCATCGTTCAATGATACCGCAGGGGTTCAGGCGTCCTCGGCGGGAACGATCCATCCATCGCGCAGCAGCACGCCGCGGATGTCATCGGCCCGCGCCAGGGCCAGGCCCATGGAGTCGTAATTTTCGGCCCGGTCCATGACGCCGTCAAAGAACCACGTCAGTGTCGTCTTCTCTCCTGGAAATACCGTCGCATGAGCGGCGGACCGACCACGCGTAAGCCGCCATAGGACTACGGGATCGTTCGAGACGTTCGGAACGTTCGGATCGTTCTCATTCTCATTCCCGTTCTTGGGTCGTTCCGGCATGGTTCAGCCTATTCCGGACGGGCATTCTCTCGGCCTGGCATCACCAGGACGTGACCTTCGGCGTGCTCCGCTCGGATGCACGCCGGGCCCCTGGTGACAATCGTGCCGACCACCCGTCCCAGAAAATCGCGCTGAGTGGAGACCGCACACCCGCACGGGAGCGTCTTGTGAGTGTCCTCTGGCATGAACACATTGTAACGATCGCCGCATGCCAGGAACGTGAACGGAATGGGAACGATCCGAACGATGCGACCGATCCGTACGTGGTGATGCCGCCCTCAGGCGCGGTCGTCGCGTCGGTCAGTCGCCGGAGGCGTGCAGTGAAGGTCGGAGGGCGGCGCGGACGATGAACCGCTGCGGCGCGGAACCTACATACGTAAATGGGTAGCAGGTGACGAGCGTGAGAGTCGGCTCCGGTGTCTGGTCCAGCACCCAGGTATCGCGCGGCTGGACGATATCGGTCCGCTCGACGGTGTACGCAAACGTGCCTTCCGGCGTGACGAGCCGGATGTCGTCGTGGGCGCGGATGTCGCCGAGCCGGCGGAAAAATGTATCGCGGTGGGCGGCGAGGCCGATGTTGCCGCCGTCGCCTGGCAGCGCGGTGCCGGGAATGTAGCCGACGGCCAGGCGCAGGGTGCGCGCGTCGCTTCCCGCGCGGATCACCGCCGACACGCCAAGGCGGGGGATCTCGATTCGCCCCATCGGAGCGCCGGTGGCAGGCCCGATGCGCCGGCGTGCGGTCGGCGCGTGCGTCAGGATCTGCGGCGGCGCGCTCGCGAGGATCGCCTCGAGCTCACGATTTTCGATCGACTGGTACAGGGCCGTCTCTACTGAGACGTAGCCGTAGTAGCAGAGCGACGCGATCCCGAGCACCAGCAGGAGTCGCTCGAGATGCCGCACGCCGCGCCAGACGTTACCGCGTGGCATCCGCGCCTGGCGCTGTATAGCCATCACGGCTCCGTACGCTGAGATTCTTGCGGTCGCGCATCCGCACCATGACCTTGACCTTGCGGAACCCGCCGTCGCGCGCGCTGTTGGTCGGCACGTAGCCGATGCTGTAGCCGCGCCGGATGTTCTCCGCGATCTCGTCGAAGGCGCTCACCACTTTGCTCTCTGTCTTGGGAAAATAGGCGAGACCGCCGGTAATCTCGGCGAGCTTCTTGAGCACGCCGGGATCGCCCCCTACACCGATGTCCGCGTTGGTGTTCCCCACGGCATAGACGATCGCGTTGCTGCGGCGCGCCCGTTCGAGCATTTCTCTTTCTGAATGCCGGCTGGCATTGTCGTCGCCGTCGGAGAGCACCACGAGCACGTGCTTCTGCAGGCTGGCGAGATCGAGCCGATCGAGTCCCGCGATCACCGCGTCATAGAGCGCGGTCTTGCCTCCGGGTGGATAGCGCACAGTCGCTGCCTCCAACTGGGCCTGGCTGGTCGTAAACAGCGCCGGAGGCGGCAGGCCATATCGCACGTATTCGTTGAATATCACGGTGAACAGCTCGTCTTCAGGATGGCTCGACGCGGCGAAGGCCCGGCCGCCGGCCAGCACCATGGCTCGCCGCGTGATCATGCTTCCGCTGTTATCGATGAGCAGCCCAACGGCCACCGGCACGTCTGCGCCGCTGAAAAACGTAATCTCCTGAGCGGTGTTGTCTTCGATGATGGAAAACGCCTCGCGTGGAAGATTGGGGACCGCGTCCGAATGACCATCGAACACGTTCACGTGCAGGACGACCAGGTCTGACTGCGATCGGAAGACAGCGGGAGCCTCGCCCTGGCGGGCTGCCACGACTGCTACGGCAGTGGTGCCGAGCACGCCCGCGAGGAGAATCCATGACACCGGCGATCGCCACATGGTTGTGTCCCCGAATGACGAAGGATGGTGGCTCACCGCGAGCCACCATCCGCTTACCTTCTCACTGATGCTACTACTGACGATACCGACGAAGACCGGCCGCGCCGGCCAGCGCGAGCAAGCCCAGCAGGCCGCTCAGCGCGAGAGGGCTCGCCGTGCGAGGCAGCTCGTTGTCGTTCCTCGCCACGGTCGACTCCTGCCGGACACCGCTGGTGCCGACGGCCTCGGTCCTTTGGGGCGCGACTTCTGCGACGGGTTCGGCGACGGCGACGGTCGCTTGGGCCGGCTGTTCAGCCGGCAGACCTGCGCCAGCCACGGCACCGTCGTCCGATCGCACTTCCGCGCCGGTGCGCGCAGCGATCTGGAGCGCCTGCTGCTTCGGATAGATGAACTCCTTGCCGGCCCTCTCGCCCGGGTAATACCAGTATTGAACCGCAGGCGTGGTGCCCTCGCGGCTTTCCTTGAAAGTGACGACGGTTTCTTCCGTGGCCTGGGGGCGCTGCGCCTGTACGAAGAGCCACTGTCCGATGATGTCCTTCTCGTCCTTGTCGAAGACCTGAACGACATTTCGCGACGGCGTGTCTGCGATCTTGAAGACGTAGGTGCCCGCCGGCAGAGTCACTCCAGGCATCTCGACTGGAGCGCTGAATGTCAGGAAAGTTCTGTCATGTGTTTCGAATTGTGCCGAGACGCCCACGGTGAGCGCCAACAGCACGGCTGCGACGCTGGCGGTCGCAATCGTTATCGCGCGTTTCATTGCCTGTCCTCCTCGAAGTTTCCAAATAGCTGGGGCGCGGCATGTCACCGCGTCCACGACGACCGGTTAAAGTGCATCTTGTGTACCGTTGTCGGCGGAGCCGTATCGAGCGGAAATGGCTGTGGTGAGAAACATCGTCGAAACTGCTGACCTGGCGATCGTCGGATGCGGCGCGGCGGGCCTCGCGACGGCCATCTTCTGCGGGCGCCACGCTCCCAGCCTGCGTATCGCCTGTCTCGACGGAGCGGCCCGCATCGGCGCCAAGATCCTCGTGAGCGGCGGCGGCCGTTGCAACGTCACCAACCGCGTCGTGACCGACGCTGATTTCTGGGGCGGATCGAGTCGAATCGTCCGACGCGTCCTGCGCGCATTCTCCGCGGAGCAGGCGGCGCAGTTCTTCGCGGAGCTTGGCGTCTCTCTGCACGAAGAGGAGGACGGCAAGCTCTTTCCCGATTCCAACCAGGCGCGGTCAGTACTGGACGCACTGCTCGACGAGGTTCACCGGGTGGGTGCGGTGCTGCATCGCGGCTGCCGCGTGACCGACGTCCGGCGAGAGGGTGGTGGATTTGTCATCGACACCGCCGACGGCCCCCGCTTCGAGGCGCGCGCGGTGGTACTCGCCACCGGAGGACGGTCGCTGCCGAAGACGGGAAGCAATGGTGCGGGCTACGACATCGCACGGCGGCTTGGTCACGGATACATCGAGACGACCCCCGCGCTTGCGCCGATGCTGCTGGACGGCGACCGACACGCTCCGTTGTCGGGCATATCGCATCCGGCGGCGCTCATCTTGCGGAGCAGCGCGGGCACGCGCATCCGGCTCGAAGGCGCCCTGCTCTGGACACACTTCGGGATGAGCGGACCGGTCGCGCTCAACCTGTCACGGCACTGGCACAGCGCGCAGCGTGCCGGTGAGGACGTCGAGACGCTGGTGAGCATCTGTCCTCTCGACACGTTCGAATCGCTCGAGCAGTGGCTGCGCGAGCAGGAGTCTGCACGCCCGCGCGCCTTCGTCACAACCGTGCTGGCCGCGAAAGTGCCGGCCGCGATCGCGCACGCCTGGACGTCGATGCTCGGCATCGAGGAGGTGACGATGGCGCACCTGTCGCGGGAGGACCGCCGGCGCCTGATCCGGGCGCTGATCGAGTGTCCGCTGGCGGTTCGCGACAGCCGCGGCTACAACTACGCCGAGGTGACGGCGGGGGGTATTCCTCTCGAGGAGGTCGATGCGGCGCGGATGGCGTCGCGGGTATGCCCCGGTCTCTATCTGGTCGGGGAGATGCTGGACGTGGACGGCCGGCTGGGCGGCTTCAATTTTCAGTGGGCCTGGTCGTCAGGCTGGGTTGCTGGACGCGCGATCGCGCGAAGCCTCAGCTCTGCGCCTTGATCGCATCCACAACGGCGTTGGCGGTGACCCGGAAATGGGACGCACTCCACACCACGCGCCCGTCCCGGATCAAGAGTGCCTGCGGCGTCTCGTGCCGGATACCGAGTCTCTTCGCCACCGCGTTTGAGACCTCACGATGGGTCTGCACCGTTACCATCGCGTATTCGACGTCGGCTGGTTCCCCATCCAGATGGGTCATGAGCTCGTCGAGCGCTTCGGCGCTGACTCCGCAGGTATGGCTGTGCTTGAAGAGAAGCAGGGGCCGATTGTCGGAGGCGGCAAGCAAACGGTCGAGCTCGTCGAGCCCTTGAAGCGCAGTCAGTTGTGGATGCATTCGATTCAGTCTAGCAGGCGCTCCAAGTCAGCCATTGCCGTCCAGACCTCGTCGGTTTGCGATGTGGCTTACTCAAAGCGCGCCCGGTAGGAGGCGTAGTCGTGGATGGCGAATCCCGCGTAGCTGGGGTCGCTGGCGAACACGGCATGCGCGAGGGCAAGCTCGTGCTCCATTTGGGCATTCGATCGGCCGTCGAACGTCAGCTTGGGTAGCCCGACGCGCTCGAGGGGTCCCGTTTCGACGCCGACGAACACCCTGGCCCTGGTCGCGTTGCCGTAAGCCAGCAGGCTGCGCGCGTGCGCGACGATCCCGTCATTGCCGAGGGCGAAGTTCCGGAAGTCCATGATGCCGACGTTATCCACCAGGTCGAGGATGTGAAAGCCGGCCGGCTTGCGGACCCCTTCGAACGTCGCGTCACCCATCGACCAGAACGGGATGTCCACGCCGTACTCGAGTCCACCCTCGGCGCTCACGGCCCGCTGCGCGAGTGCATTCAGCTCGAGATACTCGCTCAGTATCTGTTCGCGGATCACGGGCAGGTCCCATCCCGCGAGGAGGTACGGCTCGTTGTCGATATGAATGCCGTCGAAGCGCTCGTCAGCCGGTGCGGCGCGATTGAAGCGGATGATGGTGTCCACGAGACCAAGGACGATGTAGTGGCGTTCGCGGAGGACAAAAGCGGGGTCGCCGTCGAGCGCGTGAATCTTGATGCCGGCGCCGTGCGCGTCGCCGAGGAGCCCGCGCCAGCCGTTCTCATCCTGGAGCCG
>CANIBQ010000151.1 GCA_947465645.1 Acidobacteriota bacterium
GCACGATCATCGACCGCTTATCCGAGACGGCCTGCTCATCAGCCGCCGGCGTCAATCCCGCGATCGCCTCCGCATCGTCAATCAACTCGTCGAACGTTTTCTGCTGCCGATCAAAGTAGGCCCACCATGCCGGCCTCGCCTCACGCCGGTGATAGTCCAACAGATCCGCCAGCAGTCCCGCGCCTTCTGAGTCCATCGCTCGAAGACGCCGCGCGCGCTCGTCGGTCGGCGCATCCGCCTCCGCGCGGCGCTCCGACACGCCGCCCGGCTTCACGGGCTTCCACGGAACGACTTGTCCTTCGCGCGCCTCAGCGTCCGCCTTCCGCTCCAGCAACCAGTCACGAAGCCGGACGGTAGAGACACAGTCCTCCCGGTTGTATTCCACGATGGCGTCAAGCACGGCCTGGTCCTGCGTCTGCCGCCAGCGCTCAAACTCAACAATGGAGTCGCCACCGGTCGCGACCGCGCCCTGGCCGGCATCCGGCATGAAGAAGGACCGCACGCTCTTGATCGAGTAGCTGTTGTGGGAGATCCGCAGGGACTGCCGGACGACCTGATACAAGTCCACAAAGACCTCCCGGCGCAGCAGATCGTCCAGCTCATTCTCACGGGTGCCGTACTCCCCCATGAGCCGCTTCAGTGCCGTCACCTCATATGCCGCGTAGTGATACACGTGCAGGTCAGGCCACTGGCGCAGTCGCGCATGGACTCCATCAATGAAGCGCTCGAAGACCGCCTTCTCCTCGTCGCGACTGAGTGCCAGCAAGGGCGTAAAGTCCAGACTGTCACCATCGCGTGTCATCACACCAAAGAGGTACTCGAGGCCGCGCCTCGGTTCGAAGTATGGGTCGCCTTCCATGTCGAAGAACATGTCACCGGACGACGGCACCGGAAGGAACCGGAACCCACTTTGCTCGTCGAGCGGGAGCACCTCATAGCAGTGCTGTCCCGTCTGCCTGTATGCCGCCTGCAGTGACGCCTGATGGCACAACCGCTGAAACGTAGACTCTCCAATGCCCACCCGCATGCGCGGGTCGATCGCTGCCAGCGCTGCGACAGTGGATACACCCGCCGCTTCCAGTTGCGCCACCTGGTCCCGGCGGATATTGGCCACTTGGCTGAGGTGGTCGCCTTCCGACCAGCGTTCTTCGCAGTCGCTCCGGTACTCGCATAACGCGCAGTAGGCGATCGGATAGGGAGATGTGTGGCGCGCACTCGCCACATTGGCAAGAAACGAGCGCCGGATCGTCCGGTAGTAGGCGTCGAATTCCCGATACCTCAGCCGCGCGACCTCGCCTGTTCCGAGGACCACGGCCATATGCGCGGGCTCCACCAGCTGTATGCGTCCGAGCTGCTCGGTGTAAAAGCAGAGCTGCAGGACGAAATACGGCTTCGCGTGCCTGGCGAGCTTCGTGTCCCACGCCTCGTAGCTCCAGTCCCCGAGGGCGGAGGCAATGGGTACACGTACCAGAAAGTCGCAGATGCCATGCCACGCGCCCTCCGCGAAGACGCCCTGGTAGATCACATCTGCGCCAGCGCGCATCGCGGCTTCGGTGGCCGCTGCATCGGCACGCCAGTCTCTGCGTCCGTCAGCAGACGACACGATCTCGGCAATCTGCCGGCCCTCTATGCGGAAGCGCTCCAACCAGGCTCGCTCATGTGCAGCACCTGTGTCGGCGAGGAAGTGCGCCTGTGCATCCGGCTCAGGACGACGTCGATGCGCACCACGGGTCAGTTCGAGCGTGATGAGATGCTCGCACTCTAGGAAGTGATTGAGGTCGCTGGGAGAGAAGACGATGTTGTCACCAAGGCGCTGCATGGCGGCCTCCGGGCGTGCGACGTCCGCCGTCTAGACCGGGACGAGCGAGCGCCTGAGTGCCACCCAGACGGGCCACAAGTCCCTCGTCGTCCTGCGGCGCTACATCCGAGCAGCGGGGTTTTGTGCCGAGAACGCCGCGGCGGGGCTGTCGCGGCCAGATCCCTCGGGCGCGGCCGACCTCATGTCGCGCCAGGGTGGTCAGGTGGGCCAGCCGGCGGGTGTTGAACAATTCTCGGTATTCCTTTCGATTCGGTCACTAGGCCGTTCCGTCCCGTTCGAGGACCGGGATCGGGGTATGGGGGTGACCGGCGCCACTCCCTCGAACAGCCCTCCTCGTTTATCGGTGCTTGATCACAACACTGTTATACCGCTCTTCGCCACGTAGGCGGCCAGACGTTCGCCGGCCGTCAACAACTCCTGCTCGTTCACGATGTTGTACCGGTCGAACACCGCGCGGGTTTTGTGGCCCGTGAGCAGCATGGCGATCCGTTCTGGGACGCCGGCGCGAATCAGGTTCCGCGCGGCCGTGCGCCGACAGTCGTGGAGCAGCCGGTGCGGCACACCCGCCTTCTGACACGCATCTCGCAGGGCGTGGCGCCACACGCGCACGGGCACGCCATCTCGGCGAAACACGAGCGGGTCACGCGCCTTCTGTCTCCGTCGGCGACGGGTGAGGACTAACTGCAAGGGCGGCGAGATGGGCAGCACGCGCCCCGTGCGCGTCTTGGAGCGCTGGGGTGGCAGACGAATCACCCCGCCGTTCAAGTCCACCTCCTCCCAGGTCAGTCCCAGGATTTCATTGCGCCGCCACCCCGAGTAATAGGCAAAGTCGAGCACGTCTTGAAAGGACATCGGTAGCAGCGCCCGGACTTTCAGGTACTCGGCATGTTCGAAGAACCCTTCGCGCGGGGGGTTCTCTTCGAGCCGCTTCGGAAACAGCGGCATGCGCGCGAGTTGCTCGCGGCGCATGGCCAACTGAAACATTCGGCTGAGCGCCGACGTCTCGCGATTGGTCGTCGCGGCCTCCGCGCCCTGCGTGCGCCGGTGGAGCTGGTAGCGGCGGACGGCGTCGGCCGTCACCGCCTCGACCGCCCACCCGCCGAAGAACTCGCGCAGATGCTCGACGCGCGCCCGCGCCGTGGTCATGGTCCGGTACCGCTGAAGGGCGTAGTCCTCCAGGTACGCCTGGGCCAGCAGGTCAAAGGTGAGCGGCGCCCCGTCGGGCACAGGGTCGAACGCCAAGGGGAGATTCTTTCGTCCGCGCATCGGTGTGGGCCTCCATGGTCGGGCGACGGGGCGCCGCCCAGACCGGTGTCCACACATTCGCTCGATGCGGCGCTGAAGTGAAGTCCGAAGATACGGCGACGGTCCGCCGCGGTGCTGACACGTCGGGTTAATCCCCAGGGAACCATGCGCCGGAACCGTCCCTGACCCACAGTTCGAGGTCGACGGCCGCGTGCGCGACTCGCATGGCTGCCTCCTCCGGCGTGCCCACGTCGCTGCCCATCAATCGGAGCCCGGTGCGCCGACGTGATGGACACGGCCCTGTTCATACAAGGCCGCCGCAGGTTCGGCGCGGACCCGTTTGCCGCGCGTGGCGTGGACCAGGCGTATGGGAACGGTGGCGTCTACGGTCCGCAACGTGTGCAGCACCAGGTCGCCGCCCTGATTCGCTTCGACAATCAGTTCGTCCGCTGTGTACTCGTGATAGACGGCGAGGGCGCGACGGGCCCAGCCGTCTGGCGTGAACTGACCGCTGCGGTCATCCAGGACATAGACGTGGCCGTCGTCGGAGACGCCGGCGACGACGATGCCGGTGTCCGAGGCGGTCGCGCCGCGACTCACCGCTGGGTCGATGGCGACGACCACGCGCGCCAACGGCGGCGCCGTCTCGACGCGACTCCGCTCCAGCCAATCCCGCTGCCACAACGCGCCGTCGGCGTCTTCGACGAGTGCGGCCTCCAATTCCTGGCGGCCGAGCCGGGTGCCGTGGTAGCGCGCGGTGATGTCCTGCAGAAAGGCCGGGGCCAGGTTCGCCTCGTTCTGCCACGTCGTGGCGGTGGTGACGACCACGGTGGGGTCGCACAGCAGTTGCTTGAACAAGGGCATCGCCTTGGGTGTCGTGGTGATGATGCCGCGCGGGTCCGTGCCGAGCCGCAGGCCCAGCAGCAGCATGTCCCAGGCCGTCTGGGGGTAGCGCCACGCGCACAATTCGTCGGCCCAAAAGGCGTCATGCTGCGGGCCACGCAGGCGCTCCGGGGCATCGGCCGAATAGAGCGTCGCCTGCGCCCCGTTCGGCCAATACAGCTCGTGCCGGCTCGGTGCGTACCGTGGGCGGCACCACGGCGGTGCGATCGCCAGAAGCCCTGACGGCCCTTCGACCATCACCTGGCGAACGGCGTCGGCCGTCGGCCCGACGATCGCCACGCGCCGGTAGCGACCCTCTTCCACGCCAGCGCGCACCCACTCCGCACCGGCGCGGGTCTTGCCGGCGCCACGCCCACCGCGGAAAAGCCAGAATCGCCAGTCGCCGTCCGGCGGCAGTTGATCGCGACGCGCCCAGAACGCCCAGGTCACCTCCAGCACCCGAGCCTCTGCCTCACTGAGGCTTTTATTCCACTGATCAAGCCGACTTGGTGGAAGCGAGGCGAGCCAGGCGGCAGGCGAGTCGACGCCGGGCTTCTTCCGGATCGCCGTCAACGTCGCGCTGAGGGTCTGCGTCGCCGCGGGCGAGGCCGTGGAGTTGGGCTTCCCGCTCGAGTGCGCGCCCCGCTTGTTCGAGGAAGCGGGGGTCGCCATCGCGGGCGACGCTGTCGGCCTCCAGCGTGGTGTGCCCTGGCGTCCCGTCGGCCGTCGTAACTTGCCGCTTCTTACGTCGTGTCCGTTCCGCTTGGCTTCGCTCATACCCTTTCACCGCCTCCCTGTACATGTATTCGTAACGGGCCGCGAGCCGGGCCCGCACCCGGGCGCGGGCGTCCTGCTGTTCCGCTGCCAGTCCATCGCCGGTCCGACGCAGCATCTTCGAGACCGCCGCTTGGCTGATGTGCAGTGCGGCCGCGATCTCGCGCTGACTCCACCCCTGCACGGTGAGGTCCCAGGCGCGGTGGGCGCGCGCTTCAATGACCGGCCTGGGCTCACTTCCCCCGACCCCACCCCGTTGAGGACGTCGATGATGGGCCATCGCGTCACCGTCGCCGCGCCCCTGGGCGCGCCGGGCGATGCCGCGTGGCCGTGGCACCGGTGAACCGTTCCCAGCGTGTGACCGCGGCCTGGACGTAGCGCGGTTCCAGGTCCAGCGCGAAGCAGACGCGCCCCAGTTTCTCAGCGGCGATGATCGCCGTGCCGCTGCCGCAAAAGGGGTCGTAGACCGCCTCGCCGGCGCGCGTGTGGTTCGCAATCGGGATCTCGAAGAGACGGACGGGTTTTTGGGTGCCGTGCCCGGTGACCCGGTTGTCGGCGGCGCCCGTGCCGCCGAACGGATTGAGGTTCGCGACCTCCCACACCGTCGTCTGACAGCGATCGCCGAGCCACTGGCCCGTACCGCGCACGGCGTACCAGGCCGGTTCGTGCTGCCAGTGATAGTCACCACGACTCAGCGCGAAGTGCTGCTTCCGCCAGATAATCTGGCTGCGGATCGTGAAGCCGGCCGTCTCCAGACCGGCGGCGACCGCCGGTGCCTTCACCGCGGCATGCCAGACGTAGACGATGCTGCCTGGGAAGAGCGTCCACGCCGCCGTCCAGTCGGCGCGGTCGTCGTTCAGGACCCGGCCGACCGCGGTGCGCTGCGTGGGGTTGACCCGATGCCGCCAGGCCGGGTCATAGGAGACGCCGTACGGCGGATCGGTCGCCATCACCACCGGTGTCACGCCGTCCAGCAGGCGCGTCACATCACCGGCCGACGTCGCGTCGCCACAGAGGAGTCGATGGCGGCCGAGGACGAACAGGTCGCCGGGGACGATGTCGGTCGGTCCCGGCTCGACCACGGCGTTGTCGTCGGTCAGGCCGGTGGTCGGCTCCGCGAACAGCGTCGCGAGTTCCGTGGTCGTCCAGAACGCCGACAGATCGAGCCCGTCGGCATGCAGCTGTGTCAGCCTGTCGACGTCCCATTCGAGGTCGAGTTCGCCGACGCGGTTGTCCGCGATCGCGAGCGCCTTCGCACGGGGGTCGGTGGCGAGGTCGAGATCGTCCCGCTGGACGGCGATCAGATGGTGGCCGTCGGTCTTCACGACGCGCAGAGGAATGCCCAGTCGCTTCGCGTGTTCGACCGTCTTGTTGCCGGCAATGATGCGGCCGTGCCGGTCGATGAGCACCGCGCGGCCGGCACCGTACTCGCGGAGCGACTGTTCGAGCGCGGCGCGCCCGCGGTCGGTGCCGCGGTTCGCGTTCTGGGGGTCGGTTGTCAGCTGGGTCATTGATCGAATCGAACGGATTCGCGGTCGGCGCAACGGCATAATTCCCCTCCACATGCCGGCGATCGTAAGGGGACGGGTGTGATATTTTAATGGACCACTACGATGCACCTCCGACACGAGCTGGACAGCGCGCTTTTGGCCGACGCGACTGGAGGGCCGGACCCTGAGATCGTTGGGGCACCCCTCACGGATAACGAGTGGGCGGCCATCGACGAGAAGCACCTCCGCGCCATCACTGCAGGCGCAGTCGACGCGATCCGGACCGCGTGCGCCGCGATCGTGAAGAGTCGGCGCGTATACCAGATTGACGGGAGCAACCGGCGTCCACGCCAGCGCCGTGATCCGGCCGGTGCGGTAGACGCGGACCAGCCACGCCGCCGGGCCCATGAAGAGGCTCTCGCGGCGGTGTTGACGCACGAGGCGGTATGCCACGCGCACGATCGCTTTGGTGTGCGGACGTTCCGGCGGACGGTGTTACGCGACCGCCTTCTGCGAGGCGCCGAGGTGAGCGCGTGGATTCGCACGCAGACGCTGACGCAAGGACGGCCGACCATACACAAAGACCAGCACGGGGTCCACGTGAACATCCTGGCGTGTGTCAGCGGGACATCGGACACGCGAATCGACCGCGTGCCGACCCGAAACGGCTCGCCCGTGGATCGCCTGCGGGTCGTGAGTGAGGACGTCGCGGCATGGTGTGGATCGACGCCGGCGGACACCGCGCGGTGGGTGCTCACGGGGGAACCGCTTCGCCTGTCCGCGTTGCAAGCTGAGGTGCGCATCCAGGCGCCGATGCGGGCGCGGTCCCGCATCGTGCTGACGGTGGCGCCCACCTGTACGCCACGCGAAGTGGCACGCGCCTACCGGATTACGCGGCGCCAGTGGTTCGGGCGACTGCGACGGGTGACGGACACGCACGCGCGGCTCGCGGTCTTCGCTATCGAACAGGGTGCGCTCCCCGCCCCAGAACAGATGGCGCGGTGGAATCGACAGGCCGGGACGCCACACCGCTACCGGCAGGTGTCCGTCTTCGTGCGGGACGCCCGCCATGCTGTCCAACGCTTGACGGACCTGAAGTTGTCCGTCTCACTGAAGCGGTGACGATGCCGACACCGCGCCCCGGACCATGTGAGACGGATGGGTGCGGGGCAGCCGGGATCTTGCGGCGTTGCTGCGACATTCGACCACGCTCGAAGCGCTGGGCATTCCCTCTGGGAACCGCCGGATCAGCGGGCAGTATGGACACAGGGCCGCGCACGAGGCACCTCTCGATCCAACAGCGTGACACCTCACGTGAACAAGCCGATACGACAGCACGCCAGTCGTCATGAGGCCGAGAACCCAGAATGGACGGCCGCTACGGGAGGCGGTGCCGACGGACACGCTGGAACGTCTCGGGGCTGTCGCCCGACGGCGTTGCGTCACACGGCCAACCTCAACACATCGATCGGTTATCACCCCCCGTCGACAACTGATCGAGAATCGCCGAATGCTGGTTA
>CANIBQ010000152.1 GCA_947465645.1 Acidobacteriota bacterium
GTGAGGGTGGCCGTGGGCCGCCTGTCCGAGGCGTAGATGGTCACGACGCTCGGGTCGTTCGACGTCACGGTGACCGTCAGGGGCGCGGCGGGATACATCGGCCGCCCGCTGCCGTCCTGCAACTGCACCACCAGCGGATAGTTGAAGTCTCCGTGACCGAGCAGCGTCGACACTGTATAGACCGCGAGGTGCGGCTGACCTTGTGCGGAAGGCTGTCCGTACGCGACGGACGCGGGCTCGGTCGACGGCGGCGTGACCGCGCCTGTCGACGGCGGCTTGGCCACGCCCTTGGCCACGTCCTTGAGTGCATCGACGAGACCACCCAACAAGCCGCCCTTCGGTTTGCCCGGTTGCGCGGGCGTGGGCGGCGTCACAGGCGTCGCGCTCGTGCTGCGGTCGTTCGCTTCCGCAGGCAGCAGGCGCAATTCGAGTGACGGTCCACCTGGATCCGAGCCGTTTCGGAATTGCACCTGCGCACTGGACTGACCACCGAGAAGCTGCGCGACGTTCCAGACAAAGCGATAGGCTTCTCCCCGGTCGGTCATGACCTCGTAGCCGCCTCCCGCCGATCTGTTGTTGGCCTCGTAATCGTGGCTGTAGAACAGCATCCATCGCGCGGAATTCGGCTCACGATACGGGTAGTTGCGCCCGTCGGCGTACCGCATCGGCGACGTCTTGTTCAGCGGCGGATCGGTGAGCGGCCGGCCGTTGATCGCGATCTCCAGCGCGTAGGCGCCGCCGGCCGGCTTCTCGTACAGCAGCCGCGATTCGATCGGCAGGACGCCGTCGAGTCGGAGCGGGCCCGACCATTGTTCGCTGGGCCGCAGGACAATGCTGCCGCGAATGCGCGGCCGCGACGCCGCCGAGAATCGATCGGCGCCGACCCGCACCGGCTGCGAGACGCCGACGCCGGGCCACACGAGGGCCGCGTCACCCCGGCTCACCGTGCGCGATTGGCCCGTTCGTGTCTCGCGGACCTGCACTTGGCCGTCCACCACGAGGACCGCCGCCGCGCCGTTTGACGCGAGGTCAACGACCACGCGGGCGGGGCCGCTGCTCCCGGTCACAGTCGCCGAGGGCAGCTCGAGTCGAACGGCCGTCTCGTCAGGCGCGACGACCGACGGCGACCAGGTGACGGGTCGGAGACGCGGCCCCTCCGGGTTGAGTGCTCCCACCCGCCACATGTCGCCGGCCGGGATGTACACAAAGTCGCCGCCCCCGTTAATCGTGCCGCGGATGGAGCCGTGTTCCGACGACGCAAGGAGCGGACCCACCGGCGTAGAGAACGAGCTGTTGGGGATGAAATAGCGGATGAATGTCTCGCCGAACAACGCAAACTGGCGATCCAGATCGACACTGGCGCCACGGAGCCGCGACAGGAACTCGTCTGCGCCCACCCCGGAGTTGAGGCTGGCGAGCGCTGCCTGCAGCCAGTCACGGTCGTCCAGGACGGTGAACCCCTGGCGAATGCGATCCGAAAGGAACCCGGGCAACGGGCCCTCGACGCCTCGATTGTTGACGGTCGTCGGCGTGCCGCCGCCCCGCACGAAGAACCCATCCGGATTGGCCTGCAGCTCACGCGCGATCGCCATCAGCGACCATTGCAGGTTGAAGGCATTCCATTGTTCAGGGGTCAGCGATATTCCCCGACCTCCGGTCGCCGGTGTTCCGACGGGCGCCGGTGGTGTCGGCGGTGAAGTGACGCGACCCGGCTCGATGCCCAGCTCACGGCACGACGCCGCGGCTTCCCCCAGGTCAAAGACCCTCTCGGTGAGTCCCTCGCTCCGCCATGCGGTGTCCTGCCCCGGCACTTGTCGCCAGTGCTCGTACGAACCGACGCAGGCCTTCCTCACGGGGTCGTACACCCAGGGCTTGCCGATGCGCACTCGCCATCCCGATCGCGCCAAACTCCCGTCGATATCGACGACTCGGGAACCCCCATCGAGGGCCTGGGAGAGGACCTCGTGTTTGCGCGTCACGCAGGCGCACAAGCCGTCCGGATCAGGATCGGTGCCCGCCGGCGTTTGGCCGGCGGCTGGCAGCGCAGACAGCGTCAGGAAGGAGAGAGCGAGCACCCACTGACGAAGCGACGGCTGGCGTGTCATGGAGACCTCCCGTGATGGGCCACGCCCCACCACGACCGAGGCGTGCATCACGGGTACCAGGGCACACGCATCACGTGGCCGGCATGGCCAGTCGACGCGGACTCGATCGGCGCGGAAAATCCCGCTGGCGCCGTCGCATATTTCGCTCTTGCGCGGTACACTCCCTCCCCATGTCGCAGCTGTTTGCGCGAAAGCCGATCGCCGAACTGCAGCCGCCGAGCGACGGCGCTCACGCGTTGAAGCGGGTGCTGGGCGCCGGCGATCTGATCATGCTGGCGATCGGGGGGGTGATCGGCGCGGGGATCTTCGGCGCGATCGGCACCGCGGCGGCCGGTCAGACCGGACCGGACGGCGAGATCATCCGCTACGGCGCGGGCCCGGCGCTCGTCTTCTCCTTCATCCTGCTTGGCCTCGCATGCGCGCTCGCCGCCCTCTGCTACGCGGAGCTCGCGGCGATGATTCCGCAGGCGGGCAGTGCGTACGCGTACTCCTACGCCACGCTCGGCGAGCTGGTCGCCTGGATCATCGGGTGGGATCTGATCCTCGAGTACGCGGTCGGCAACGTCGCCGTGGCGATCTCGTGGGGCGACTACTTCACGACGCTGCTGCGTGGCATCGGCGTCACCCTGCCGGTGTTCCTGACGACTGGCTACCGCACGGCCCTCCTCAGCTCCAACCCCGACGTCAACGGCCTGCTCGAGACGGCGCCGCAGATCGCGGGCATGCCGATTCTGATCAACCTGCCGGCCTTCGGGATCGTGATGCTCGTGACCTGGCTTCTGCTGCGCGGCGCCCGGGAGAGCTCGAGGGCGAACAACGCCATGGTGGTGGTGAAGCTGCTGGCGCTGGGCCTGTTCATCGCGGTGGGGCTGATGAACATCAACCCGGACAACCTCGTGCCCTTTGCGCCGAACGGCTTCACCGGCATCCACCAGGGCGCGGCGATCGTGTTCTTTGCGTACATCGGGTTCGATGCGGTTTCCACGGCCGCTGAGGAAACGAAGGATCCACAGCGCAACCTGCCGATCGGCATCCTGGGGGGACTCGCCATCTGTACGGTGATCTACGTCATCGTCGGCTTCGTGCTGACCGGGATGGTGCCGTATCAGCAGCTCGCGGTGGCGGATCCGCTGGCGCGCGCCCTCGAGCTCGCCGGTTACTCGCGCGTCGGGTGGCTGGTGGCGCTCGGCGCGACGGTGTCGATGGCGGCGGTGCTGCTCGTGTTTCAGTACGGGCAGCCGCGCATCTTCTTTTCGATGGCCCGTGACGGCCTGCTCCCGCAGTGGGCGGCCAAGGTCGATCCGAAGACCCGCATCCCCTACAGGACGACGCTGGTGACGGGGATTGTGGTGGCGGTGGCATCGCTCATCGGCGACGCGGCCGAGACCTACGACCTGACGAACATCGGGACGCTGTTTGCGTTCGTGCTGGTCTGCGCGGGCGTGCTGGTGCTGCGCGTGAAGGAGCCTGACCGGCCTCGGCCGTTCAGGGTGCCGATGGTGTGGGTGATTGCGCCGCTCGGGATGGCGGCGTGCGGGTTCATTATGGTCGGGCTCCCGGGGCAGGCGTGGGAGCGGTTCTTTCTCTGGCTCGTGGCAGGTGTGGTGATCTACGTCAGTTATGGCTATCGCCATAGCCGATTGCGAGGTCCGCGTCGGGTACAATAAGGGATTCGGGATATCGAAGAAGTCCCCTCAGTACCCTATGGCGCACGACTGGATCGCGGTGCGCGGCGCCCGCGTTCACAACCTCAAGAATATCGACGTCGATCTGCCCCGGGATCAGCTCGTCGTGATCACCGGCTTGTCCGGCTCGGGCAAGTCGTCGCTCGCCTTCGACACGATCTACGCGGAGGGGCAGCGCCGCTACGTCGAGTCGCTGTCGGCGTACGCCCGGCAGTTTCTCGAGCAGATGGAGAAGCCGGACGTCGACCTGATTGAAGGCCTGTCGCCCGCGATCTCGATCGAGCAGAAGACCACCGGATCCAACCCGCGGTCCACCGTCGGCACGGTCACCGAGATCTACGACTACGTCCGGCTGCTGTTCGCCAACATCGGCGTGCCGCACTGTTACAACTGTGGACGCGAGATCTCAGCGCAGTCGCTCGAGCGGATCCTCGACCTCGTGATGCTCTACCCGCAGGACGCGCGCATCAACGTGCTCGCGCCTGTGGTTCGCGGCCGGAAGGGCGAGTTCAAGAAGGAGCTGCAGGGCCTCCGGCAGCGCGGCTTCTCGAAGGCGCGGATCGACGGCCAGTTCCGCTCGCTCGACGAGGAGATCAAGCTCGATCGCCGCCGCAACCACAATATCGAGGTCGTCGTCGATCGCCTGATCGTCAAGTCGGGCATCGAGCGACGGCTGTCCGAATCGCTCGAGGTGGCGCTCAACCTGGCCGACGACATCGTCGTGATCAACACCTACGAGGGCGGCGACCAGTTGTTCTCGCGCAGACTCGCGTGCGTGACCTGCGGCATCTCGATGCCGGAGATGACGCCCCGCGCCTTCTCGTTCAATTCGCCCCACGGCGCATGCCCGGACTGCCAGGGGCTGGGTGCCACCTACGGTTTCGAGCCGCGGCTCATCGTCCCGGACCAGTCGAAGTCACTGTTCGGCGGCGCCGTCTCGCCCTGGGCGCGCGGCGACAAGAAGCTCGTCAAGGAAGCCGTCACCACGCTGGCGCAGACGTTCGGCATCGACCCCGAGGCGCCGTTCTCCAGGCTGCCGAAGAAGCATCGCGACCTGATCCTCTACGGCCCTCCCGGCGCGGCGAAAGCCGCCAAGGCCATCGCGTCGACGCGCGTGGCCGACGATGAGGACGAAGAATCCGATGAGGAATTCGAGCTGCCGAAGCCTCGGAAGAGCGGCGGCCGGGAGAAGGATCCCTTCGGAAAGGGCTTCGAGGGTGTCATCCCGAACCTGCGCCGGCGCTACGACGAGGGATCGTGGGTCGTCCAGCAGGACCTCGAGCCGTATCGCACGCTGCGTGAGTGCCCGTCGTGCGACGGGCAGCGGCTGAAGGCGCAGAGCCTCGCGGTCAAGGTCAAGGGCCGCGGCATCGCCGACTACGTCAACCTGCCGATCAGCGAGGCGGTCGGCGCCTTCGAGAACTTCGACTTGTCGGATCGCGAGGCGCTGATCGCGACGCGCGTCCTGCGGGAGATCCGCGAGCGGCTGCGCTTTCTGGACGAAGTCGGCGTGGGCTACCTGACGCTCAATCGCAGCGCCGCCACGCTGTCGGGCGGCGAAGGGCAGCGCATCCGTCTGGCCACCCAGATCGGCTCCAGCCTGTCAGGCGTCCTGTACGTGCTGGACGAGCCGTCCATCGGCCTGCATCAACGCGACAATCGAAAGCTGCTCTCGACGCTGGCGCGGCTCCGCGATCTGGGCAACACCGTCGTCGTCGTCGAACATGACGAGGAGACGATCCGCACGGCCGACTACGTCGTCGATCTCGGACCCGGGGCGGGCGAGCACGGCGGCCATGTGATCTTCCAGGGCCGTCCCGAGGAACTGCTGAAGAACGGCAATGGCTCGCTCACCGGCGCCTACCTGCGAGGCGAGCGGTCGATCCCAACGCCGACGTCGCGGCGACCGTCGCTCAAGGGCGAGATCGTCATCCGCAACGCGCGCGCGAACAACCTGAAGAACATCGACGTGTCGATTCCGCTCGGCACGCTGACGGCGGTCACCGGCGTGAGCGGCTCGGGCAAGTCCACGCTCGTCAACGACATCCTCTACCGGTCGCTGGCGCAGGTCATCTATCGCGCGGCGGCGGATGCCGGGCTGCACGACAAGATCGACGGGATCAATCTCATCGACAAGGTGATCGAGATCGACCAGTCGCCGATCGGCCGGACGCCGCGCTCGAATCCGTCCACCTATACCGGCATGTTCACGTTCATCCGCGAGCTGTTCGCGATGATGCCCGATGCCAAGGCGCGTGGATTCAAGCCGGGACGGTTTTCCTTCAACGTGAAGGGCGGACGCTGCGAGGGCTGCCAGGGCGACGGCGTCATGGCGATCGAGATGCACTTCCTGCCAGACGTCTACGTCACGTGCGAGCAGTGCAAGGGGCGGCGCTACAATCGCGAGACGCTCGACGTCCATTACCGCGGCAAGTCGATCGCGGAGATGCTTGAGCTCACCGTCGACCAGGCGCTGCCGCTGCTCGAGAACTTTCCCCCGATCGCCAACAAGCTTCGCACGCTGCAGGACGTGGGGCTCGGCTACATCGAGCTGGGCCAGTCGGCGACGACGCTGAGCGGGGGAGAGGCGCAGCGGGTGAAGCTGGCGCGCGAGCTGTCGCGGCGCAGCACCGGCCGCACGCTCTACATCCTGGACGAGCCGACAACCGGGTTGCACTTCGAAGACACGCGGAAGCTGCTCGACGTCTTGAACAAGCTGGTCGATCAGGGGAACACCGTGGTCGTCATCGAGCACAACCTCGATGTGATCCGGTCCGCGGACCATTTGATCGATCTGGGACCCGAAGGGGGGATGGCGGGCGGCTACGTCGTCGCCACCGGAACACCCGAGGAAGTGGCGGTCAATCCGAACTCCGTCACCGGTCAGTTTCTAAAAATGTGAGTGTGGTCTTCACTGGGGTCTGACCCCAAAACGACCCGTCACTGGGGTCAGACCCCACGATCCGGTTGTGGTAAATTCGCCACAATTTTACAGAGGTGCGCTGTGGCCCGTTCGCAACAAATCGATCAAAGGCCGCCCGGCGCGTGGATCGAGATATCGTAGCAAGGTATTCGCTGGCAACGAGTTACACGATGGACATGCGGAGTTGCACGGCTCGGCACTGTGATTGCTTCTGCAGTGACAGCCCCGTATAACGGCCAGGGAGTCTGATGAACGCACAACGGACACTTCGTCGATCCATCTCTTGCGCAGGCATCGGTCTCCATTCCGGTAATAAAGTCACCCTTTCCCTCAAGCCCGCGGCCGCTGATTCCGGCATCCGGTTCCGGCGTTCCGATCTGGGCGGTCTCGAAGTTCCGGCGACGGTCGAACATGTCGGCGGGATCAAGCTCGCCACGGGCCTGATGCGCGACGCGGTCACGGTCGACACCGTCGAACACCTGCTGGCCGCGCTCATCAGCGTCGGCATCGACAACGCGGTGATCGAGTTGAACTCGCCCGAGGTGCCGATCATGGACGGCAGCGCGGCGCCGTTCCTCTACCTGATTCATGAAGCGGGCGTGAAGCGGCTGCAGGCGCCGCGCAAGTTCCTCAAGGTGCAGCGGCCGATCTCGCTCTCGCACGGCGACAAGCGGATCGCGCTCTACCCGTCAGACCACTTCAAGGTCACCTACAGCATCGCCTTCGACCATCCGCTACTCCGGCACCAGTCGCGGACGATCCGCATCACCGAGGAATCGTTCGTCGAAGAGATCGCGCCGGCGCGCACGTTCGGCTTTCTCAAGGAAGTCGAGATGATGCGGCA
>CANIBQ010000153.1 GCA_947465645.1 Acidobacteriota bacterium
GACGGCAAAGCGATAGATGTCATCGAGCGTCTTCAGCTTCTCCCGGACATTGCCTTTCCACTGGTCCAGGCCGAGCCGTGCCGCGGTGAGCGCGAACAGCCGCGCCGCATAGACGTCTCCCGCAATCTTCAGCGCGTTCTCCGTCTTGTCGGTGAGCTCGTTGACGTCGATGAAGAGCGAGTGCACCTCCTGCGCCGCGCGGGTGTACCGCCGCATGAACCAGCTCTGCCGCCAGCCCGAGACCTGGAGCTGGGCGTAGATGTGCGCGAGCTTGGTATCGAGCAGGCTGTCGTAGTAGCGGAACTCGAGCAGCTGCGAGTTGGCGAACTCGAGGATCTCGAGCGCCGCCTGCGCACCGGCTTCCGTGTCGTAGACGAACGCGCCCGTCCACGTCCGGATCACCAGGTCGTGCGAGAAATACGAGATGCGGTGCCGGAGCACTTCGTCGCGCTCCTGCGGGCTGAGCGGCGCGCGCTCACCACGCAGCAGTTGCGCGAGCTCGGCACCGTGGCGGGCCAGCAGTCCCTCCGCGTCGTCTCCATCGGCCAGCGGCACGCCGCTGACAACGCTGAAAACAACATAGTCCTCGGAAAGAAAGGCGCTCCGTGGAGCGGCCACGGCCGGGCCAAGCTGCGTGACGAGCGTCCGGCACAGCCCCTCCGCAGCGACGGCGAGGGCGGGGCTGTCATACACGGTGAGTCCGTCGGCGAGGAGGCCCGGCCAGGTATCCGGCAGGGCGCGGCTCAGGGAGACCGAGATGACGCCGTAGTCGAAGGCCTTCAACCTGGCGCGGAACCCCTCGACTTCGGGCACGCCGAGCGCGGCGCCCTCGATGACGATGGGCGCCTGCTGGTACTGGACGTACGCCGGGGCCGGTGACTTCAGTGCCAGCGGGGCGGCCGCCGTCGCCGTGATCCGCCGGCGGACCTCGGCGAGGTCGATCAGATCGCCCACCTCGAACAGGAAAAACGCCGTGACCGAGCCGGACAGGGGAGCCATGAGGGCATCGTATCCGAGCTGGAAAAACTGGGCTTTGAGGCCGGTCGGGCCGTTTTAACCCGATCGGATCGTCCCTGTCACCCCGCCGTTACACCCCCCCTCTACCGTTGGTTGACACACGTTCTACGGAAGTGGCGCCAAGACCGACGACACGGCCGGTTCGAGAGGAGCTTATGAGTTTGCGAATAGTTAGAGGACTTCTGTTTGCCGTCATCCTGGCGGTCGTCGGGATGAGCGGCGTGATGCCAGCGGCGGCACAGGACGGCGCCCAAGTTGCGCCAGCCACCCGCCGAGCCGGCCCGACCGTTCGCGTGGTTGGCGTCGTCCGCGACGAGACCAACGCCATCTCGCTTCCCGGCATTCCGGTGGAAGCGGTCGGTTCGAACCAGATTGTCTACACCGACGTCGACGGCCGCTACATCCTCGACCTGCCCCCTGGCGCCCACGAGATTAAGGTGTCGATGCCTAGCTACCAGGACCGCCTCCTGAAGATCGATCTCGGCACCGAGCGCAGCGTCACGGTGGATGTCGGCCTGACGATGACGCGGTTTGCCGATGCGGTCACGGTGACGGTACAGGCGACCAGCGTCGAGACCTCTTCGGCTGAAGCCCAGCTCATCGAGCGCCGCTCGGCGAACGTCATCACCGACAACGTCGGCGCGCAGGAGATGAAGAGCAACGGCGACGGCGATGCGGCGGCCGCCATGACGCGCGTGACGGGGTTGTCGCTGGTCGACAACCAGTTCGTGTTCGTCCGCGGGCTTGGCGAGCGCTACAGTAACACGACGCTCGCCGGCTCGGTCCTGCCGACGACGGAGCCGGACAAGAAGGTGGTGCCGCTCGACCTCTTCCCGACCGGTCTCATCGACAGCGTGCAGGTCAACAAGTCCTACTCGCCGGATCGCTCGGCCGAGTTCGCCGGTGGCCTCGTGCAGATTGTCCCGATGAAGCTGCCGAGCAACCCGGTGATGGACTTCTCTTACGGCTACAGCCACTTCTCGACGGCGACCGGCAAGAGCATTCCGCTCAGCGGGCTCGGCAAACGCGACGTCTGGGGCTTCGACAGCGGCGCCCGCGCGCTGCCGGCGGGGATTCCCAACAGCAAGATCGTGCGGCAGGGCATCTTCACGCCGACCGTTGGCTACACGCCTGAGCAGATCACCACGTTCGGCCGGAGCCTGGGCAACCAGTGGCAGCCGGAGACGAAGAAGGGGCGACCCGGCCAGAACTGGAGCGCCACCTTCGGTAACCGGTTCGGCAACCTCGGCGTCGTCGCCAGCGTCACGCACGCCTACAAGGAACAGTTCATCGAGGAGGATCGCCGCTTCTTCCGCATTGCCGGTGACGGCGACCTCGAGGAGACGAGCGACTACCGCATCCGGACCGGCACGCAGAAAGCGCAGATCGGCGCCGTCGCCAACCTCTCGTACCAGTTCCGGCCGAGCCAGCGCATTTCGTTCGAGAACTTCTACACGCACAGCGGGCGTGATGAGGGGCGCACGTTCCAGGGCAACAACCTCGACAACGCTCGCGAGTACCGCAACACCCGCCTGCAGTTCATCGAAGAAGGGCTGATGTCCAACGCCCTCGGCGGCGAGCACTTCTTCCAGAACGTGTCCAACAGCCGCGTCGACTGGCGCGTGAACTACGCGCGGGCGACGCGCGACGAACCGGACCTGCGCGAAACCCTGTACGAGCGGGCGTTGGGTGCGGCGGCGACGGTGCCGTTCACCTATGCCGACGAGTCGCAGAGCGGCTTCCGGATGTTCAACGAGTTGAACGACGACACCCTCGACGCCAGCTTCAACTGGAGCATCTCGAATGCTGCCGGCGGTCGGCCGACGCAGTACAAGTTCGGCTTCAACTACGTTGACCGCTCGCGCGACTTCCGCTCGCGCCGCTTCCACTTCATCCCGATCACGCTCAACAAGGATGGCGCGGTGCAGTACAACGCGACGGCTGCGCCCGAGGTGCTGTTCGTGCCCGGCAACATCGGCACGGCGTTCCGGTTCAATGAGGAGACCCGCCCGGTCGATGCTTACGCCGGCGAGAACAAGACGGTCTCCGGTTACGGCATGGTCGACATCGCGATGTCGGCGCGCACGCGCATCATCGCCGGCGCCCGCGTCGAAGGGTTCGACCAGACGGTGACGACGCAGGATCCGTTCGGCCTGTTCGCCCGCCAGGTCCAGGCGGTCAACAAGAACACCGACATCTTCCCCGCCATCAACCTGGTGCAGTCGGTGGGCGGTAACTCGAACATCCGCCTGAGCTACAGCTCCACCGTCAACCGCCCGGAGTTCCGTGAGCTCGCCGAGTTCGAGTTCACCGACGTCGTCGGCAATCGCGCCGTGAAGGGCAATCCGAACCTCGACCGCGCGCTGATTCAGAACGTCGACGGCCGCTGGGAGATGTTCGGCCGCGGTCGCGGCATTCTGGCCGCCAGCGTCTTCTACAAGTATTTCGACAAGCCGATCGAGCGCATCGTCATCGCGGCGGCCAACCCGATCGTCACGTTCCAGAACTCCGACAACGCCAGGAACTTCGGTGTCGAGCTCGAGGCGGGGCGCCAGCTCACCGAGAACTTCTTCGTCAACATGAACTACACGTTCGTCGAATCGAAGATCACGCTCCTGCCGGCGCAGCGTTCGGTGCAGACGTCGCTCGAACGGCCGCTCGCCGGCCAGTCGAAGAACCTGCTCAACCTGACGGCGGAGTTCGCGGCGCGCGGCTTCTCGACGCGCCTGCTCTACAACTACTTCGGCGACCGCATCTCCGACGTCGGCGCCAACGAAGCGCCGGACATCATCGAACAGGGACGCGGGTCGGTTGACCTCGTGTTCGCCCAGCGGATCAAGGGCCTGGGTATCCGGCTGACGCTGGAGAACCTGACCGACGTCGACTATCAGTTCACGCAGACACTGAGCGTGCAGGAGACCCAGCGGCTCTACAAGCAGGGTCGCACCGTCGCGCTGTCGTTCGGCTACAACGTCTTCTAAGGTCGAACGTCATCATGCAGAGGAGCAGACAAGGAATCATGCGTCAGTACCTGAAGCAACTCGCCACCGTCGCGTTCGCGGCCGGGCTGCTGGCCGCCGTGCCAGTGGTGCAGGTCTCGTCCGAACAGGCGCCGCCGGTGAACGTGCCAGGAATTGATAAGCCCGTCATCGTCGTGACTGGCGAAATCACCGGCACCGAGACCTGGATGAGCACCAACTACTACGTGCTGCGCGGCGCCGTATTCGTCCGCCAGGGCGGCACGCTGAACATTGCCGCCGGCACGAAGATCATCGGTGAGTCCGGGAGCGTGGGCACGTTGATCGTGCTGCGCGGCGGCAGGCTGAACGCCATCGGCACGGCCGCCGCGCCGATCGTGTTCACCAGCGACCAGGCGACCGGCAGTCGCAGCCGCGGCGACTGGGGCGGTCTCATCATCAACGGCCGCGCCCGGATCAATTTCGAGGGCGGCGAGGCCGCTGGCGAAGGGGACACCGGCGTCTACGGCGGTAACGATGACAACGACAACAGCGGTGTGCTCCGCTACGTTCGCGTCGAGTTCGCCGGCGTCGAGTTCAGCCCGGACAACGAGCTGAACGGCATCGCTTTCCAGGCCGTCGGACGCGGCACGTCGGTTGACTTCGTCCAGGTGCACATGAATCGCGACGACAACTTCGAGTGGTTCGGCGGCTCGGTCGACGCCAAGCATCTGGTGTCGTCGAACGCGGCTGACGACAGTCTCGACTGGACGTTCGGTTGGACCGGCCGCCTGCAGTTCGCCGTGGTCACGCAGCGTGGCGACGATGCCGACAACGGTATCGAGGCGGACAACAACGAGTTCAACAATAACGTGCTGCCACGTTCGAATCCGCAGATCTACAACCTCACCATGTGCGGCGACCCGGACCGAAACGAAGGCGCCGAGAGCGTGCGTGCCGCCAACCTCCGCCGCGGCACCTCCTTCACGATTCGGAACTTTCTGATCACCGGTTTCAAGACCACCGGGTTCCAGATCGAAACGACCAACACGGCCACGACCGGCCAGGTTGACAACGGGACGACCCAGATGGGTGCAGGCGTGTCCTGGAACATCACCACGCCGATGCACGCGAGCGTGACGACCTACATCACCAGCGGCCGCTTCCCGAACATCCGCACCAATGTGGACCCGGGCGTGTCGACGACGGCGTGTTCCAATCACGCGGCGCCGAACTTCCAGCCTTCGTCTGTCGCGACACTGGCTGGCGGGCAGCTCACGCCGATTCAGGCGCCCAACGACGGCTTCTTCGAGGCGGTCACCTACATCGGTGCGGTGCCGCCGGCGCCCGCCGCCAACTGGATGGACGGCTGGACGTCGTTCCCTCAGAACTAGAGCACGCAAAGCTGAGGCTTTGCGCCACACTGGAGAGCAACGTGGGGGCCGGCTTCAGCCGGCCCTTCGGGCGGGCCGCCAGGCCCGCCCTTTTTGTGTAGGCTGACCAGATGACGAGACGGACATTCGTAGGACAAGGTGCGGCTGCGGTCGTGGCCGTCCTCGCCGCGGCCTGCAACTCGACTCCGCCGCTGGCGAATACCCGGGCATCGGCCGAGGCACTCGCGGCGGCCGTCCTCGACGCGCTGGCGCGTGGCGATCGCGCTGCGCTGGACGGACTGGCCCTCTCCGAGCAGGAGTTTCGGGACTACGTCTGGCCTGGACTGCCCGCGTCGCGGCCGGAGCGGAACCTGCCCTTCTCCTACGTCTGGGGCGAGCTCCATCAGAAGAGCGACAGCGCAATCCCTGGGACGATGCAGGCGCACGCCGGCCGACAGTACGTGGTGACGCGAGTCAGCTTTGACGGCGTGACCGAGTACCCCGGGTATCGCGTGCACCGGGCCGCGACCTTCCACGTCCGGGATGCCGCGGATGTCGAAACAGAGATCCGTGTCTGCGGCTCGGTTTTTCAACAGGACGGCGCCTGGAAGGTGTTCAGCTACGTGGTGGACGAGTAGCCGCGTGGCAGGGACGAACCTGACCACGGGGCGCCGCGTCGCCGCGGAGTTGGTCGGCACCATGCTTCTCGTCGCCGCCGTCGTCGGCTCCGTCATCATGGGGGAGCGGCTGGCAGGCGGCAATCTCGCCATCGCGCTCCTCGCCAACACCATGGCCACCGGCGCGGCGCTGGTGGCGTTGATCTTCACATTCGGAGAGATCTCGGGCGCGCATTTCAACCCGGTGGTCAGCCTGGCGGCCGCGGTGCGTGGCGGGCTCGCCTGGCGCGCGGTGCCGGGCTACATCGCCGGCCAGATTGCCGGCGGCTACCTCGGAACGCTCCTGGCCCATGCGATGTTCGAGCTGCCGCTGTTCATGGTCTCGCGGCACGTGCGGACGGGGCCCGCGCAGTGGCTGGCGGAAATCGTTGCGACCTTCGGCTTGCTCTCGGTGATCTGGGGTTGCAGCCGCCGCCGGCCAGACGCGGTGCCGTTTGCGGTGGCGGCCTACATCACCGCGGCCTACTGGTTCACGGCGTCGACGTCGTTTGCCAACCCCGCGGTGACGATTGCCAGGGCGTTCACCGATACCTTCTCCGGCATCAGGCCCGCGGATGCGCCCGCCTTCATCGTCTGCCAGTTGCTCGGCGCGCTCGCGGCCACGCGGTTCTTCCGCTGGCTGGATCCGTCATGAAAACCGTCATCTTCGCGTGCGTGCACAACGCCGGCCGATCCCAGATGGCCGCCGCCTTCTTCAACCAGCTCGCCGACCCGGCGAAAGCGCGCGGCATCTCGGCGGGCACCAATCCTGGCGATCGGGTCCACCCCGAGGTTGTTGAAGTGATGGCCGAGGAGGGGATCGACCTCACCCGCGCGATGCCGCAGAAGCTGACCCAGGATGTCGCTGCGCAGGCGCAGATGCTCGTGACCATGGGGTGCGGGGATGATTGCCCGTACGTGCCGGGCATGGTGCGCGACGACTGGCCGCTCGAGGACCCGAAAGGAAAGCCGCTCGCCCGCGTGCGAGAGATCCGCGACGAGATCCGGCAGCGCGTCCTGGCGCTGATCGAGTCTGGAGCGTTGACGAAGTAGGGTCTATCTTGATGATCGCACCGCCGCCGCCACAATGGGTTTCGCCCATTCCGGCACCAGCGACAGATCGCATCGCGTCACGATGTCGCCGTGGATCATGTGGAGAATGAGGAGCGGCGACGGTGAGGTACCCTTGTCGAGGTCCGCGTTGGCGCTGTTGTCGAATACCCGAAGCTCGGTGAGGTGAGGCAGCAGGCGGATCAGGTTCTCGCGGCTCCGGGCGTAGCGTTCGCGAATCTTCTCCTCGGGGATATCGTGCCCGCCCAGCATGACGCGGCTGCGCACGCGCGCGATGTGCAGTTCCGGGCTGGCCAGCGCGATGTACCACACACGGACGCCGACGCCGGCAGCCGCTGCCGTCCTGAGCAGGGCGGCAATCGTCTGTCCCCCCAGGGTCGTCTCGAATGCAAATACCAGCCGGGAGGCGATCGCCGTTTCAAGGAGGCGCTTGCCTTGTTGCCACGCCGC